>JBMOFU010000091.1:0-13359 GCA_049318725.1 Phototrophicaceae bacterium
GGTTTTCTGTGCCAATGAGGTAATAGTCGCGCTGGCCGGGGGCTAAAACCTCTGCCCCGCTGACGATTCCCCAAAAGGCTGGTTGACTGCCTGTTGTACGCACAGAAAAGCGCGGCGTCAGGCTATAGCGCCCATTGTTGACAACTTCTACCCAAAGGGTTTGCACCCGAACGCCATCGGCACTGACTTGTATGGGATCAATGACCCGTAGCGAAATCGGGTTTGGCAGCAAAAAGGGTATACCCACGATGACAATGCTCAAGCACGCGCTCAGGCCGAGACCCGCCTGTGGGATCCAAGGCGGCAAGCGCCACCCGATAGAGGGGGGGGGCTTGGCTAGAAAACTGTTCCGGTTGGCGTAGCGCTTCAAAGAATAGCAACACCCAAAACGAAATCTGATAGTGCCAGTAACTGCGGTATCCCAACCAGAAAAACAGTAGCGGTGCAAGATACATTAAAAGTGGGACTTGCCGATGAAAGCGCACATAGTAAAGCCAAACCGTGAGGTAGATCACCAGTGCGGTGAGGCTTAGCCCTGACCGTGACACATTGAGCAAGCCGTAATCCATCAAGGTGGAAAAGCCAGCGCCGCTAATGAGGAGATTTGTACGAAAGACCATAGTCAACCCCGCGAACCAAGCACCAAAATCCCAAATCATGAAGGGCAGGTTGACCACCAAAAACGCCCCAACTGCCGCCGCTATAAACGGGATGATTTTGTGCCGCAAGGTGAGTTGCAACGGTTGGTCATCTAAGAGCCGCACGACCAAAAATGGCGCTAAAAACCACGGCTGTTGCTTGGCGGCACACGCTAACCCAAACCACAGGCCGCTTTCTAATGGGCGTTTGAAGCGCGCCAGCGCCAGCAATACAAAAAAGACCCACACCATGTCGTTGATGCCTGCACTGGAGTACGCTACTGGAACTTCTGTCAGGAACAGCGCCAATACGGTTAAGGGGCGTAACGGGCTTGGCAGGGCAAAGTAAAACAACACGACCACTGCACCGAAGAAGGCCGGAACCACCCACAGTAAATCCCATTGAAGCAGGGCGAAAGCGGCGTGAAATAGGAATGCCAGCGGAGGATAGGCGTACACGTCAACAATTTCTTTATCAAGCGTTGGGGTGATGAGCCATGTCCCTATGTTGAAGTCCGGGAAGACATGGCTCATGTGGCTACTATAGGGGTTTTGCCCCGCAATCAACAAGCGGGCGGCATATTCGTTATAGGCTTTGATGTCGTTGGTTTCAGCGTTGTAAAGATAGTTGTTGGCTTTTTCTCGGTAGTAATAGCCTGAAAGCAAAATTAATGCGCCTAATAAAATTGCGAAACGGGTGAGTCGGTGTGGCTGAGGCAAAAGCCCAATGAGCAAGAAGGCGAAGCCAAAGACGCCCTGAATGACCCCCATCCACAGCGGAGCGGGATTGTACAGGCTGTTGATTTGCGGCCAAATGACATACGTATAGTGTAGTAACAAAAAACCTGTCAGCATTAGCCCAACCCGCAAGATGGGGGTTTCAAACCGTGTATATGGGGGTTGTTGGGGTAACGGATTTAGCATCAAAGTTGCTCCGCTAGATCTAAAAGGGGCAGCGTCAATAAGCGCCCTAAATGTGGTCTTTAGGGTAGCAAAAGTCAAGAGATAGCTCTTGTGCGGGGGCATCCTACCGGAAGATGAGAAAATTAGCCCTATATCTGTATACATTTGTTGACACGCTAGGTTATGGGCTGTATAATCTGCGCGGCTTTGTGGGACGTTTTACACCCTAAGACTTACCAATCCGATAGAGGTAATCTTGACCCGACAGGTATCTGCCGGGTGATGTGTTTGTGCGCCTAGATCATTGCCGCCACCGTCAACACCCGTTGGGGGAATTTTTGTCGAGATATTGCATATGACCCAAGTAAGTGTTTTTCCAGATTTCGAAGTAGATTTTGCCATGTTGCTTGAGGAATCCTTTGGGGGTTCTGAAAAAGTAGAACGTGGCGACACAATCGAAGGCGTTGTTTTGATTGTGGATAGTCAGGGACTCGTGGTAGATGTCAACCAAAAACGTGACGGCCTTGTTCCACGCCGTGACCTTGAACGGATGAACATCTCTGCGGATGCCTATCAAGTCGGCCAAAAGGTTGATGTGACGATTGTTCGCTTAGAAGATGAAGATGGTAATTTCATCTTGTCCATTTCGCAGGCTCGTCAAAGCGAGGACTGGAAGCGGGCAGAACTCTTGATGAATGAGGAATCCATCCTTGAGGCAGATGTCGCAGACGCTAACAAAGGCGGCCTGATTATTCCGTTTGGCAACCTGCGTGGGTTTATCCCTGCCAGCCATGTCGCGGATTTGCCGCGTGGCTTGAGCGAAGATGAACGCAAGGACTTCTTGGTACGGATGATTGGGCAGAAGATTGCCATCAAGGTGATTGAAGTCAATCATAAGCGGCGGCGTTTGGTGTTTAGCCAACGTGAAGCCCAACGTGAACACCGTGAAGCCCGCAAAGAAGTGCTGTTAGATCGTTTGCAAGAGGGGCAGGTCATCGAGGGGATCGTCAGCGGTCTGCGCGACTTTGGCGCGTTTGTTGACCTCGGCGGGGCAGATGGCTTGATTCACATTTCAGAGCTGGCATGGCACCGCGTCAAGCACCCCAAAGAGGTGTTGAACGTTGGCGACCATGTTAAGGTTTACGTCTTGCGCCTTGATGAAGAGGGCAAGCGGATTGGCCTAAGCCTGAAGCGCTTGCAAAAGAACCCGTGGCAAATTGTCGAAGAAGTCTATCATGTCGGCCAGTTGATCGAAGGGCGGATCTCTCGGCTTGCGCCGTTTGGTGCGTTCGTCAGCCTAGAGCCGGGCATTGAAGCCTTGCTGCATGTCAGCCAATTGGCAAACCACGAAATCACCGACCCTGCGCAGATTTTGCGCGAAGGGCAAAGCTGCCTGATGCGGATTATCAGCATTGAGGCCGACAAGCAACGGCTTGGCCTGAGCTTGAAGGATGTCACCGCTGAAGAGTCCAGTGCATGGCAGGCCGCTCAGCCTAGTAATCCTGAGGTGGCGACAGTAGAATAACCCGTTATATCGTCAACCAGAAGGAGGTGATTAAGCATATATGGCATCCGTTAAATTGAAGCCAAACGAATCGCAAGAAGCCTTGCTTCGGCGTTTTCGCAAGAAAGTTACCAACAGCGGTGTATTGAGTACCGTGCGCCGCAAGCGCTGGCATATTTCTAAGAGCGAACTGCGTCGTATCGAAAAGAAGAAGGCCATTCGCCGCGCCCGCCGCCGCCAACGCAAAGCACAAGGGCATTGATCTTCTGCTGCGTAAAACCGTTTTCAATTGATGTTGAAGTACAACCGCTGCTACATCTGTGGCAGCGGCTTGTTGTGTTTATAGAGTCATGGAGACCCTTCAGGAATGACCAATAAAGATGAAAAGATGGAGTTAGAAGGTACCGTTGTAGAAGCGCTACCTAATACACAGTTTATGGTAGAGCTAGACAACGGTCATAAAGTGCTGGGCTACCTGTCGGGTAAAATGCGTAAGCATTACATCCGTATTTTGCTCGGAGATCGTGTGCGTGTTGAAGTGAGCATGTACGACCCCCTACGTGGGCGGATCACCTACCGCCACAAAGATAGTGGTGGTGCAGCCCCGGGGCGTGAGTAGAACCACCCCGCACGCGGGTGGTTTGTGCTGCAATGACATCACGACGAAAGCAACATTGGCAACAACAGATTCCCCTGCTGCTGTTGTTGTGGGTATGGTTTGCCACTCGTTTACATGCCCTTGAATCACTCCCCTTACACAATGACGAAGGGCTACACCTTACCCGTGCGGTAGAGGTGTGGAGCGGTCACCCTTTTTGGGATATTACCGACGGCAAAATTATCAATCATTGGCCGATTGCCCTAGCGATCCCACAAGGGAACCCCGTGTGGGCGGTGCGCTATCCTACCCTATTGCTTGCAGTACTCGGACTAAGCGCGGGCTTGGCGTGGATTGCTCATCATTTTGGGCGCACGGCGTCACAGGTGGCGGGCGTCGTTGCCCTGTTGTGTGGGTATCTGTTCTTTTATGAACGCTTGGGGCAAAGTGACGCAGAAGCGGGCGCGCTGGTGATGGTCGCGCTGTGGGCGTGTACCCTGTTCCTAGAGCGCAATGCGTTCCGTTGGGCGTTGATCTGTGGCGGCGCGTTGGCGTTGGCGGTCTTGTTCAAGTTCACTGCCGCACCGTATGCGCTGGTGATAACGCTCTGGGTAATCGCTGCGGGCAATATTCCCGTGTGGCGGCGTGTACAGGCATTGCTTGCAATGGGGGCGATTGGCGTAGCGGCGTTGGCTGTGCCAGTACTCTACCTCTATTCGCGAGGGCAGCCCTTTTTTCAAATTGCGCTGCGCTGGATCGGCTCTGATGATGCGCCGCTCGGTGCCAAGTGGCCGCGCAACCTTGCCCATTTGATCGAAGCTTTAACCAGCTTTGGTCGCTGGGGGCAGTTCTGGCTTGTTTGTGTGCTGGTCGGCTGGATTTGGCTTTTAACGGCTGTCATCGGGTGGCGCTGGCGCGTGCGTTGGCGGGCGATCATCCTGTTTATTCCGCCTGCGCTGATTGTTATTCTCAGCGGATTTGTCTATCCGCGTCATTATGTGGTGACGTTGTTGCCTTTAGTATTGTTGACAGGCGCTGGGTGGGCGCACTTGCTGCACACCCTGCCGCGTATCATCCGTTGGCCGCTTGGGGTGGCGGCATTGGTACTATGTGTGGCGAACTTCAGCCCGTTTGCGTTGCGCCTGTATGTTGACCCCACGCAAATCACCCCGACGATGCTCCCGGCATTGACCCAACGCGAGTATTACACCGATCATGGCTCAGGTTTTGGCCTGCGTGAGGCGATGTTGGCGCTTCCACAAACCGTAGCGCCAGATGTGCCACTCATCGCCAGCATGTTCCCTGCCAGTTGCCGCCGTGCGAACTTTTATGCTCCAACAGGTTACCTGCTCACCTGTACGGATGTTCCCGGCCTGACAGCCATTCAAGCGGCGCTAGCTGAATCCAACGTTGTCTATGTGTTGATTGACCGCCTGCCGGGGATCGGGGTGTCGTTAGAGGCGTTGCCCGGCGCAGTGACCATTTTGGGGCGCTACCCGCGCCCCTCAGAAACGGAATCCAACGCCGCGATTATGCTGGTCAAAATCACCCCGTAACCCTCATAGCGTTGCTATTCTGGTTTTTGCCCCCAATGGGCTGCCATTGTGCCGAACACGAACGTGCGGTAGCCCACTGCAACAAAGCCAGCATCGGCAATCAGGCGGGCAAGCGCTTGTGGGGTCTTGAAGGCTTGCGTAGATTCTGGCAGATATTCGTAGGCGTCTGACGCGCCGCTGATGAGCCGCCCCAACACTGGAATGATGTAGCGCAGGTGAATATCAATGAACGGGCGTACGATGCTCGGCGGGGGCGGGGAGCTATCTAGCACGACAAAGCGCCCGCCGGGCTTCAGCACGCGCAGGATTTCGGTGAGTGTGCGCGGGATGTCTGGCACGTTCCGCAACAGATAGCCCGCTGTCACTGCATGGAACGTGTAATCGTCAAAGGGCATATTCATGGCGTCAGCGCCCGTCCATGCCACCTGATTGCCCATTGGGCGTTTTTGCCCAACGTGCATCATCGGCAAGGAAAAATCCCCGCTGACCGCTTCAATCCCCGGCACGGCACGCAAGGCTTCAAAGGCAATATCGCCTGTGCCGCTGGCAATATCTAACAGCCGATCCCCCGCATGAAGTTGCGCCTGTTTGACCACAAAGCGCCGCCAAGCACGGTCTTGGCCGCCCGTCATGAGGAAGTTCATCAAATCATAGTTGGCGGCCACCCGCCCGAACATATCTTGCACGTACTCATACTTGGCCTGTCCTTGAAGCTGTGCGGTCATTGCAACCTGTTCCCTAAGGCATTTCCCCACACGGACGCAAGCCATTGCGCCCTGTAAAGAGATTGTGCCAATATTCTCAAACAATGCCAAAATTATACCAGCTTACCCCTTGCCGATGGGGTCAAAAACAAGCTACATTCACCAACAATTTAGCGAGTAAGGATTTTTCAGCCATGCACCAGCGCTTTCGAGAGATTGCCGAGGCCAACCACCGCCTACAGCATCCCTTTACCGTAGACAAGATTCAACTGTTGGGCAAGGTTGCCGGAATTGCGCCGCGCATGAATCACCTTGATTTAAGCTGTGGCAACGGGGAACTGTTGGTGCAGTGGGCGGCACAGTTCAACATTTATGGGGTGGGGATAGATGCCAGCGAGCAGTTTATCCAGCAGGCGCAACAACGCGCCGACGACAGCGATGTGTTGCAATACCTCACCTTTGTGGTGGATGATCCGCTTCAGTATCCCTCAGAGTGGCACGAGTTTGATGTGGTCAGTGCGCTAGGCGGGGATATGTTGGCGGTTGCGCTTCCAGAGCGCCTAAACTTGCTCAAGATGACCTTGCGCGACCACTCTAGCTTAATCATTTTGGGCGATAGCTACTGGGTAGAGCCACCTAGCGCAGAGGCGATAGCGTTATGGGGGGTGTCTAGTGATTTGTTTTATACCCTGCCAGACTTGCTGACGGCTTTTGAGGAAGTCGGCGCCGAACTGGTAGAGATGGTGATTGCTGACCGTGATGATTGGGATCGCTACGAGTCACAACAGTGGATGGCCGTTAGTACGTGGCTGAATGCCAACCCCACCGACCCCGATTCCGCCGAGTTGCGCCAGTGGATGGCACGAAATCGGCGGAATTACCTCACCTATGCGCGGCGCTATTTGGGGTGGGGGGCGTTCGTCTTGCGCGTACCGAACCTTGCGCCTAGCGGGTCGTGATGAGCAGCACCCAGTCGCCGCGTTGCCAACGATCCTTGAGGATGAAGCCGACGCCTTGTAACGCTGTGAGTACCCGTTCTTCTTGGGGGGCGGTCAGCCCAGCGAAGATCGCCGTGCCGCCGGAGGCGATGATCTGTTCTAGCCCTTCGGCGCACATTTGAATGATGATGTGCGCCAAGATATTCACGGCGGCAAAGTCATAGGGCGCCTCTGGCAAAGATTCTGGTAGGCCGCCCGTGGTGACTTTGATTTGGGCAACCGTGTCGTTGCGGACGATGTTGTCTATCGCGGCTTTGGTGGCTACAGGGTCAATATCCAGCGCATGGATGTACCCCGCGCCGAGTTTAGCCGCTGCAATCGCCAAAATGCCCGACCCCGTGCCAAGATCAAGCAGGCGTACCCCGGCGGGCATCAGCGCTTCGATTCCTTCTAGGCACAGTTGGGTGGTGGTATGCGTCCCCGTGCCGAAGGCCATGCCGGGGTCAAGCACGACCTCCACTTCACCTTCGGCCAGTTCGACGGGTTCCCACTCTGGGCGGATCATCAGCCGCTTGCCGATCTTGACCGGATGGTAGTGTACCTTCCAAGCGTCTGCCCAATCTTGCTCATCCACCACGCGGTAAACGGGCGATTCTGCCCCGTAGCCGTGTACGACGCCTTCGATTTCTGCCTTCGCGCTGTTGGCACGTTCGTCGTTGGGCAAAAATAGGCACAGCACAAGATGCGTCGGCTCTGGGATGTTGCCTTCATCCCATTGTTCGGTGGGGATGTCGTCACGCTCTAGGGAAATCCCCTGATAGCCTAGCTCTTGTAGTTCATCCGCGAGGGTCTGGGCAAGTTCCGCCTCAGGGCGCAAGCGTGCTTCAATCCATTGGCTCATGTTTACTGTTGATCCCCATTGAAAAATTCCATCACGCGGTCAAAGAAGCCCCGCCCTTGATTTTGCGGTTGAACTTGGTTCCCCAACGTGGCGGCTAACTGCTCAAAGAGTTGGCGTTGCTTGTCGGTGAGTTGCTGCGGGATTTCTACCGTGATGTAGATCATCTGGTCACCCTTGCCCGCGCTGGTGCCGTCACTGCGAAGGCGCGGCGCCCCCTTGCCGCGTAACCGAAAGACCTTGCCGGTTTGCGTGCCTGCAGGGATGGTAATCTCGACATCGCCTTCTAACGTCGGCGTGAGGATTTTATCGCCTAGCGCGGCCTGCGCGACGTTGATGCTCAAATCTAGGATGACATCGTTTTCACGGCGTTTGAAATAGGCGTGGGGGTTCACATGGACGACGACATACAGGTTGCCCACTTGGGCAGTCGCGCCGTCGCCAACATCACCGCCGCTGCGGATTTGAATTTGCAGCCCTTCATGTACGCCCGCCGGAATTTGTACCATGCGCTTGACGCGCTTGCGGCGGCGTCCGCTGCCTGTACAGGTCTGGCAGGGGGTTTCGACGATGGTTCCCTTGCCGCCACATTGCGGGCAACTGGAAAGCCGCACCATCGAGCCGAGGAACGTCTGTTGTACCTGACGGATTTCCCCCGCGCCTTGACACATCGGGCAGGTGGTCGGGCTAGTGCCAACCGCAGCACCCACACCGCTACAAGTTTCACACACCTCTAGGCGGTCATACTCGACTTCTTTGTCAACGCCAAAGATGGATTCATCAAATTCAATCGTCACATCAATGCGGCGGTCAGCGCCGGGACGTGCGCGGGTACGCCCGCCTGTGCCACCAGCGGCAGCGCTACGCCCAGAAGCCCCAGCAAAGTTATTGAAAAATTCCTCAAAAATATCCTCAAAGCCAACGCCCACCCCGCCTGTACCGCTGTATCCGCTAGACGCGCCTACACCCGCCGGGCCAAAGCGATCATAGCGCGCGCGCTTGTCGTCGTCGCCCAACACCTCATAGGCTTCATTGATCTCTTTGAAGCGTGCTTCAGCGTCTTTATGTTGGCTCACATCGGGGTGATATTCGCGGGCTAACTTGCGGAATGCCCGTTTAATCTCGTCTTTGTCGGCGCCCTTTTGAACGCCTAGTACCTCGTAGTAGTCTCTTGGCATAGTCGCCGCTGTCCTCTTGTGTGTCCCTAAAACGGCAAAGGGCGCGAACCATTCGCGCCCCTAAGTGTACACCAGTTGCTAGGGCTTACGCCTCAGTGAACTCGGCGTCTACCACGTCTTCTTTGGCCGTATTGCTGCCGGGCGCTGCGCCACCGGGGGCGGCACCTGCTTCACCCTGCTGATACATGCTGCCCCCGAGCGTTTGTACATGCCCGATCAAGGCTTCGGTGCTGGCCTTGATGTAAGAAATGTCGGTGCCAGCCAGCGCCTTCTTGGACGTTTCGACAAGCTCGTTGGTGCGCTTCTTGTTGTCTTCGCTCACCTTGTCGCCGTAATCCTTGAGGAATTTTTCTGCCGTGTAGATGGTAGATTCAGCCTCGTTGCGGGCTTCGACTTCTTCCTTCTTCTTGGCGTCATCGGCGGCATGTTGTTTGGCTTCTTCCACCATGCGTTGGATTTCAGCTTCAGAGAGGCCACTGCTGGCGGTAATGGTGATCTTCTGTTCGCGGTTGGTGGCTTTGTCTTTGGCGCTCACGTTGATGATGCCGTTGGCGTCAATGTCAAAGGTCACTTCAATTTGTGGCACGCCGCGTGGCGCTGGTGGAATCCCGTCAAGGATGAAGCGGCCAAGCGTCTTGTTGTCGCCTGCCATCTTGCGTTCGCCCTGCACCACATGGATTTCAACCTGTGTTTGGTTGTCTGCCGCCGTCGAGTAGACTTGGCTCTTACGGGCAGGGATGGTCGTGTTACGCTCAATGATCGCGTTGGTGATGCCGCCAAGCGTTTCTACGCCCATGCTCAGGGGGGTTACGTCCAGCAGCAGAATATCCTTCACATCGCCTGTGAGGACGCCCGCTTGAATCGCCGCGCCGAGGGCAACCACTTCATCGGGGTTGACGCTCTTGTTGGGGGCTTTGCCGAAGAACTTTTCGACAGCCTCTTGCACGGAGGGCATACGGGTCATCCCACCCACCAGCACGACCGAGTTGATTTCGCTCTTGTTGACGCCTGCATCACGGAGCGCAGTTTCAATCGGCTTGATCGTCTTGTCAATCAAGTCACGCACGAGGCTTTCTAGCTTGGCGCGGGTCAGGGTGGTGTTGAGGTGCTTCGGCCCAGTGGCATCGGCAGTGATGAACGGCAAATTGATGTCTGCACTCATGGCGCTAGACAGTTCCTTCTTGGCGCGCTCGGCTTCTTCCTTCAGGCGTTGGAGGGCTTGACGGTCTTGGCGCAGGTCAATGCCGCTGTCCTTCTTGAACTCGTCGGCCAACCAGTTGATGATGCGCTCGTCGAAGTTGTCACCGCCGAGGAAGGTATCCCCGCTGGTGCTGCGAACCTCAAACACGCCGTCGCTCACCTCTAGGATGGACACGTCGAACGTGCCGCCGCCGAGGTCATACACGCAGATCATTTCACTCTTGTTGCTGTCTAGGCCATAGGCAAGGCTGGCAGCGGTCGGCTCATTGATGATCCGCAACACTTCAAGCCCGGCGATGCGGCCAGCGTCTTTGGTCGCGTTACGTTGTGCGTCGTTGAAATACGCTGGAACGGTAATCACGGCTTGGGTGACTTCTTGACCGAGGAACGCTTCGGCGTCGGCCTTGAGCTTTT
Organism: Phototrophicaceae bacterium; assembly: GCA_049318725.1. GTDB lineage: Bacteria > Chloroflexota > Anaerolineae > Aggregatilineales > Phototrophicaceae > CAIRDJ01. The sequence goes on from JBMOFU010000091.1 coordinate 10,532, forward strand.
GCAGTACCATTGCGCCAATCTCTGGCGGGCTGTAGGCACGTCCACCCATGTGAATTTGGATGTCGCCGTTGGGTGCAGCGCTCACCTTATACGGCACGGTCTTGAGGGCTTCTTGTACTTCGGGGTCGTTGAACTTGCGCCCCATGAAGCGCTTGGCCGAAAAGATGGTGTTGTCTGCGTTGACGACCGCTTGGTTGCGGGCGGCCTTACCGACCTTGCGTTCACCGCTCTTGGGATCACTGGAAACGACCGACGGCACCGTGTTGTTGCCTTCTGCGGAGGGGATGATGACCGGTTGGCCGCCTTCCATAAAGGCGACGGCTGAATTGGTGGTTCCGAGGTCAATACCGATTACTTTACCCATGATGTTGAGTTGCTCCTTGATTTGTCGAAGTTTTCAGGGCTAGGGGGTGTTTTGCCCCTACGCCGATATGTGTAGTTACTGTGCTACCTTGACGAGTGCGGGACGGATGAGTTTATCGCCCTTGACGTAGCCCTTTTGTAGCGTGGCGCTGACGTGTCCGCTGGGGACGGTGGCATTTTCATCTATCCCCAACCCCTGATGCCGATCTGGATTGAACGGTTCTCCTACGGGATCCATTTGGGTGATCTCGTAGCGCTCTAGGAGTTTTGACAATTTGCGCCGAATGGCGGTTGTCCCTTCAACCCAAGCATTCCCCTGAAGTTCTTGGGGGACGTTTTCCAGCGAGCGCTCGAAGTCATCTATCACAGGAATGAGGTCTTTGACAACATCGGCAATGGCGTTATCAAAGGCTTCTACCCGTTCACGCTCCACGCGGCGCTTGTAATTGTTGAAGTCGGCCAGCGCACGCTGCCAACCGTCATAGTTTTTACGGGCTTCCTCACGGGCGGCGGCGAGTTCTGGGCTTTCGGCTGGGGCAGTGTCTCCCTTGACATTCGGGGTATTCGCGTGGGCTTGCGCGTCTGCTTCTGAAACAGCCTCAGTTGGGATGGTGGTTTCCTCAGTATTCAAACTCTTGGCTCCTACGTGATGTGACGTGCAATGCAAAACGCTTATGATTATATCGGCAGGCACTAAAAATTTGCCGCCAAGCCACAATAGAAATGCGTTAAAAATTATTGTCTGGCGCGGCGGGTGTCATGTTGCCGATATAGCTTTTAGTCTAACAGGGGATTACAAGAATTATAAAAGCGCTACGTAAGTGTTGTATCAGCGGGGCAGGCAGAATACCCACCCCAGAGGGGGAATTTATTGGGTGATGAGGACGGGGGTAGGTTGCAAAAAGCTGAGGACGTGGCCGATGACGGCTTGATCTTTTAAGATATTGCGGTGGCCTAGCCCTTCAGTATATACCGCTTGGGCATAGGGGATTTTGGCGACCAGATGTTCAGCGTCGGCAAACGGGACAATCGGGTCGGTGCGGTCATGAATCACCATCAACGGAATGCCGCTACGGATGGCGTGTTCGCCGTTAAAGCTGTGCATTGGCCTGCCAAAATTCCGCTCGACGTAGGCGAACATGCTCTGCAAGACACGCTGATTGAGGTCAAGAAAGCCCGTAAAGCGCGCAAAGACATGATCCATTTGCGACGGTGCGCCGACGATGACTGCCCGCTCCACATCAAGGCGCGGCTGGCTGCCTAAGGCTAATAGCGTGGCCGCGCCGCCGAAGGAATGGCCGATCACCGCGTAAACATCCCCGCTGGCCGCTATCGTAGCGCGCAGCGCCGCTTCAAACTTGAGCAGGTTGGCACGGTTGCCGGGGGAATCTCCGTGTGCGGGGCCGTCAACGCTCACCACGCGGTAGCCTGCTGCAACAAGCGGTTGGATAAACGGTGCTGTGCTAGTAGCGTCACTTTCCCACCCGTGCATTAGCACAATGGTCTTTTCACCCTGCCCCCAACTGAAGGCGCTCAGTTCGCCAACCGTGCTGCTGATGGTAAAGCGTTTGGCGTCGTTGAGCGCTTCTGGATTGCGGCGCTTTTTGGCCTGTGGGGTGCTAAAAATATCTACTGCCCATTGCCCGGCCAATAACGGATTCAGGTAACTTAGGGTGTTAATGGCGAACGAGATCAAACGAATGGAAATGGGTTTTTGTGCCATGTATGGCTATCCTTTGTGTGATTTACAAACCGAACAGTCTGTTTTTGTGGTAAAAAAAGAGCGCCTTAGCGCGGAACGACCATCTGCTCACGCACATAGTCCTGCCAATAGTCAATTACTTGGCGTAACGGTGCAGGGTCGGCGGCGGCTTTGCTCATCATAAGTGCCCCTTCTAGCGCTGCAATCAGCAGTGTAGCGAATAGGTCAGGGGATAGCGTGGGGCGGAACTCCCCATTAGCAATGCCTTGCTCCACTAACCCCACAAGGATTTGCCGCCACTCGTCAATGGCTGCCTGTACCAACACACGTAACTCTGGGTTGGTATCATCGCATTCGACTGCGGTGTTCAAAATGGGGCATCCCCCAACGATATACGGGTTGTCAAACTCGCCCATATGAAAGCCAATTGCGGTTAACAACCCTGCGGTAGCGCTACGGTCAGTTGCCCGAATCGCTTGGATGAAGCCTAGCCGTACCCGCCGATAGGAATACTTGAAGGCCGCCACTGCAATGGCCTCTTTGCTAGGGAAGTGGTTATAGATGCCGCCTTTTTCTAGCCCACTGACGCGCATGATGTCACTAATGCTCGTGCCGCTATAACCCTGCACATTGAACAGGTTCGCAGCGTGGGCGATCAAGGCTTGGCGGGTTTGTTCCCCCTTTTTCATGGCGGGTTCCTAATCAGACTGAACGGTCTTTTTTATTCTAAGGCCAAATATGATCCAGCGCAAGCAGGAAAATC
>JBMOFU010000092.1:0-13333 GCA_049318725.1 Phototrophicaceae bacterium
CAATTGCGCGATTTCATAGCTTAACACTGGGTGGATGAAACGAACCTTACCTTTGGGCGACCATCGCGCAGGTTGCCCCCCCTAATGCAGCGGAAGCCTACGCCCAGAAAGCATATCCAGCGGAATCCTCAATGAGGATGCTTTTTAGGAAATGAGCCGCCTTTTCAAAGCCCTCTCGTTGAGACATCAGCGCGTCTTCATGCTCAATGGAAAGCGAGCCTTCATAGCCCACCAACCGCAAATTGCTGACAATATCCCGCCATGTCTTTTCGGGCTGACCATACCCAACGGTGCGGAATACCCAACTGCGGTGAAGGACATCATTGTAGCGCTTGGTATCGAGTACCCCGTTAACGCGAGTATTCACGGCATCAATGATGGTGTCTTTGGCGTGGAAGTGGAAGATGGCATCGCCTAATGCGCGGATGGCCGCCACGACATCCACCCCTTGCCAGAACAAGTGGCTAGGGTCAAAGTTGGCGCCGATGTTCTTCGTCCCCACCGCGTCACGCAATGCAAGGATGTGTTCCACGCTGTACACGCAAAAGCCGGGGTGCATCTCTATCGCCAAGCGCACCCCATGCGATTCCGCAAAGGCGTTGGTTTCCTTCCAGTAGGGGATCATCACTTCTTCCCACTGCCAGCGGACGGTGTTGCTAAAATCGGGCGGCCATGGGCAGGTCACCCAATTGGGCGTCTTGTCTTCGGCGCTCCCGCCAGGACAGCCAGAAAAGGTGACGAACGTGTTCACGCCAAGCTGTTCAGCCAACAGAATCCCATTACGGATGGCCGCTTGATGGGGGTCACGGATGCTGGCATCTGGGTGAAGGGGGTTGGCATGGGCGCTGAGGGCGCTGATGCTTAATCCGCGTTGGCTAAACTTCTCTTTGAAAGTGCTGATGGCGCTGGCATTGCCGAGCAATTCGCTAGGCTTGCAGTGGGCGTCACCGACGTAGGCGCCTACTGGCAGTTCAATCATCTGCACGCCATGCCCGGATACATAATCGAGCAGGTCATCTAAGGGCATACTGGAAAAAGCGGGCGTAAAAATTCCAAGTTTCATGACAGGGTTCGCTTTCTTTAGGGGGAATAGTGGCTAAAGGGTGACGATTTCGCCTGTGTCGCAGGCGTGAACAATATCAAACACAAAATTCACAGTATGCAGGTTGTCTTGGGCTGTCGTTTGCGGGGCTTTGCCTGTGCTGACGGCCTGATAAAACTCATGGAGCAGGTAATCTTGCTGGATGAGGGGCATCTCTACAAACGGGACGACTTCTACCGGCGCATTGCTGACATGGCGATGGCCGGGGCGGTCTTCGATCCCCGTCCAGCGTTGTAGCGAAACGATGTCGTTTTCAACGCGCAACACGCCTTTTTCACACTCAAAGCGCCAATGTCCGTTCCATGGGGTTTCAAGTGCTTGAGAACACCACGACCCGCGATAACTTACGCTGACGCCATTTTGGAACAACGCCTCTACGCTGGCGCTGGCGTCACCTTTGTACCAACTCCATGAGGGGTTCCAACTGCTGGCGCTAATGCGTTTGGGGTTGCTGCCCAAGAAGAAGCGCATCATATCAAAGTGGTGGATAGACATGTCTACAATCAGCGGGTGAGGCATTTCCTCACGGAAGCCGCCAAAGTGTGGCCCCTTGTAAAAGGCAACATCCACCGCTGCCACTACCCCCAGTTCGCCAGAGTCCAGCACGCGCTTGACCGTTTGCGCCAACGGGGAATAGCGATAGTTCTGCGTGACCATGTGCAATATGCCCGTGTCGTTGGCCTTTTGGACAATCGCTAGGGCATCTTCACGGGTTCCGGCCAGCGGCTTTTCAGAAAGCACGGGGATGCCTGCTTCTAGGGCGATCACCGACACTTCGCGGTGGAACTGCGGCGGCGTTACATTAATGATGCCCTGTGCAGACACTGCCGCTAATGCCTCTGGCAATGAGGTGAAGATTAAAGCAGGGTCTAGGCCATAACTTTGGGCTTGTTGTTGGGCAACCTGCGGGCTGACTTCGACAAAGCCTGCGAACTCGACCTCGCTAGAGTCATGAACCGCCTGAATCCAGCGGTTACCCATGCCTCCAATACCGACTTGAATCACTTTCAAGAGATGTGACCTTTCTGTGTGTGTTAACGAGATTAAACGGCTGCGCCATCCAATGCCCCGAAGTGTGCCCGCGCGCGGGCAGCCCCCCACAGACATACCTGCCACAAGTCCGCTACCGGAACATGGGTATGCGGCAGGGTGTGCAAGTAGAATGGGGGGCCGTACTCTGGGGTAAAGGTGAAGGTATCTGTGCCGCTTGCCTGTTGGTGTTGCCAAATGTGTTGCCATTGGGTTTCGTGCCATGCCAACTGGCGCGCGTATTCGGGTGCGGCGGGGTCGGGCGCTTGCGGCCCTTGTTCATAGCCCACCCGCCCATGCACATGCCTTGCTTGGGCGTTGGCTAAAGCAAGCGCGGCGTGTTGATCTTCTGGCAGGCGTTCGCACACATTCACCCAATGGCTATAGTCCGCAGTGAGCTTCAAGGACGGGAACTGTTGTAGGTAGGCTGCCGTCCCCCACGGGGTGAACAGCAATTTGCCGCGGTGGGTTTCATGGCAAACCGCCACGCCTAAAGCCGTTTCGACCTTAAGCGCCTGCTGGAAGAAAGCGCAACCTTCATCAAACGGCATGGCATCCCGCCCGCCCTGCACATTGATCTTGACCGGCTGATAGCTGGCGAGTTCTGCCAATTTGTCCTCTAGTTGCGCCGCTTCAGGGATTAACCCGGCGACAATCAGTTTAAGGCGGTGGTGTGCCACGAGGTTGAGCAGTTGCGCCTTGTCTTGAATCTGAAATTCCGGCCATACTTCAATGCCATCATAGCCAGCAGCGGCAATGCGGCCAAGCTGTTCTTCAAGCGTCCCGGCCATGCCCCACAGGGCTTTATAGACCTCAAGTTTCATACAAATTCCTTTTAGCGCTTAATCATAAAGCCGCCGTCTACAAACAAGGTTTCGGCAGTGATGAAAGAGGCATCGTCACTTAACAGAAACACTGCCGCCGCTGCCACTTCTTCGGGTTGCGCCATTCGCCCAAGCGCGTGGAACTTCCCCGCTTGCGCGCGCAGCCCTTCGGGATCAGGGGTTCGGGCTAGAGCGTCGGTGGTAAAGCGTGTGTCTACCCAGCCGGGCGCAACGGCATTCACCCGAATATGGTAGGGGGCAAACTCTTGTGCCACCGAGCGTGTGAGCGCCATCACCGCGCCTTTGGTCGTGTGATAGGCAGCGTAGCCCACACTGCCGATCATCCCACTCACGGACGCCATATTGACTACTGCGCCGCTACCAAACTGTTGCATCAACGGCAAGGCGTGTTTCATGGTCAAGACCGCCCCGCGCACATTGACAGCCATCATACGGTTCCAATCGGCTAGGGTCATCTCTGTGACCAACGCATAATGGTTGATCCCGGCGACATTACACAGCCCATATAGGCCACTAAACTCCGTTTGGACGTGGACAAACGCACTGGCAATTTGCCCCTCATCGCTCACGTCAGCGGCAATGAAGATTGCCCTGCCACCTGCCGCGTTGATCTGGTCAACCAGCGTTTGCCCCTCACCGCTAGGCAAATCCATAACAATGACTGGCGCACCTTCTTCAGCGCACAGCCGCGCCATCGCCGCGCCCATCCCGCGCCCGCCGCCAACAATGGCTATTGGGCGGTTTTCTAATAGACCCATGTTCAGCCTCCCTAACGTTTGACCATGAAGCCGCCATCCACAAACAGGGTTTCCCCCGTGATGAATGAGGCGCGGCCTGACAATAAAAAGGCGATGGCATTTGCCACTTCTTCTGGCTGGGCGATTCGGTTTAGCACATGCGCCTTGTTTGCCCCGGCGCGTGCCGCGTCAGGGTCATCGGCTAGGGCAATGCCGTCTTGGGTGAATTGGGTGGCTACCCAACCGGGTGCAACCGCGTTGACGCGAATGCCGTGTGCGGCGAACTCCAGCGCTACCGACTGTGTGAGGCTAATCACCGCGCCTTTGGTGGTGACATAGGCCGCGTAGCCATCCGAACCCACATAGGCCGACACCGACGCCATATTCACAATGGCCGCGCCGTTGGGCATCAACGGCACGATGTGCTTCATCATCAAAAACATCCCTGTCACGTTGACGGCCATCATCCGATCCCAACTTTCGGGGGTGGTGTCGGCAATGCGCTGTAACTGGTTGATGCCCGCAATATTGACCAGATAATCCACCTGCCCATGCGCGGTTTTGATATAGTTAGCGCTGGCCTGTACGCTGGCTTCATCGCTCACGTCAGTAGCAAGGTAGAAACTGGAATCTTCTGGGGTGTTGATGGGCGGGGCAGGCGCTCGGTCTAAGCGATAGACCGTTGCCCCGTCTTGCGCCAAGCGGCTGGCGGTTGCCAGCCCCATCCCACGCGCTGCGCCTGTGATGACTGCGACCTTGCCATGCAGTGACCCCATTAGCGGTTGCGTTCCCCGTTAAAGCGTTGGCCGATCAACGAACTGATGATAATCAGGCCATAGAAGAACTGGGTATAGAACCCAGTGAGGCCAGCGGCAATCACACCAGATTCGATAAAGGCGACAATCGTCACGCCAATGGAACTGCCTAATATCGTGCCTAGCCCGCCCCATGTGGGCGTGCCGCCAACGAACAAGCCCGCCAAGACCGGCAAGAGCAGGCCATCGCCTGTGGTCGGCCACCACACAAAGTTAATCATCACCGAAAAGACACCCGCCAATGCTGCACCAATGCCTGTAAAGACAAAGACCATAATCCGCGTGCGTTTGACGTTGATGCCCATCTCTTCAGAACTGCCGGGATGGTCACCCACAGAATGGACGTGCGCGCCGAAGACATGAAAGTTGTAGAGGAACACCCCGAACACGGCGAACGCCACCGCCCACAAAAACTGATTGGGGATGTTGAAAAAGGTGCTGGCGGCCATGATGCTGTGCAATGCCGACCCACGTAGTTCAGGCATGGCAATGGAAAAGCCCTCTACAATGATGTTGATGAGGCCGCGCAACAAGAAGTTCATCCCTAACGTTGCCACCAATGCAGAAAGCCCCACATGCACGACCAACGCGCCGTTCACATAGCCCAATACCCCGCCAATGAACAAGGCCAACAGAAAGCCCAAAAACGGATTGCCGCCGTTGTCTACCACTAGGGCAAAGCCGTAGGATGCTGCCCCCACCACTGCTGGGAAGGCCAAGTCAATTTCGCCCGCCGTCACGACGAACACCAGCGGCACAACCACAAAAATAGACACGGGCAAAGAAATCATCACTGAACGGTAGGTTCTAAACTGGGTGAAAACATCCGGGTTGGCGAGGGTAAAGGCCAACAACATGGCCGCCAAAAATCCAGCAGCGGTCAAGACACGGCGGTTGTTGCGCGCCCATTTCACGAATGCAGGGGATTCATCACGCCCAACCCGGCGGTCTATCCCCTTAACAGATTCAGTAGCCATAATCGGGTTAATCCCTCCCTAATGTTGAAGGTCAGCATGACCCTTGCGGGCGATGTCGTGCATCAATTGGATGAGCAGTTCGGCAGAGGTCACCTCTTGTTTATTGGTGGTGAGTACCACTTGACCGCGATCCAGCACCAAGAAACGCTCTGCAATGTCATAGACATGGTAAATGTTGTGGCCGATAAACAAAATTGAGTGGCCTTTGGCGCGGGCGTTTTCAATAAAACGAAATACCTTTTGGGTTTCGGTCAATGACAGCGCCGTGGTTGGCTCATCCAAAATGATGAGGTCAGATTCAAAATAGAGCGCGCGGGCAATCGCCACGCCTTGTCGTTCCCCGCCAGACAAAGTTGCAACGGGCGAGCTAGGGTCAAAGACCTTAGACGTAAAGCCGATCTCGCGCATCAAGCGGTTGGCTTCTTCATGTTGTTTACGCACATCTAAGAAGCCAAACCGATTGTGAATTTCCCGCCCCATAAAGATATTGCTAGTAATGGACTGTTGTACGGCCAACGCGCGGTCTTGATAGACGGTTTCAATGCCAGACTGCCGCGAGAGTGCCGCATTCCAATTGTTCAACTTTTGCCCACGCACGAGGATGTCGCCGCTGTCTGGCTTGTGGACGCCCGACAACACTTTAATCAATGTGGATTTCCCCGCGCCGTTGTCCCCAATGAGACCAACCACTTCCCCGCGATAAATGGTCATGGTAACGCCATCTACCGCGTTGACATTTCCAAACGACTTGGTGATATTCCGCAGTTCAATCAGCGGCTGATTTTCCATCTTGAAAGTTCCTTTCTTGTAGATTGCCCAAAACCCTCTCATCCCCCCACCACATGCACGGGGGGAGATGGACAGGTTTTGATGCCCCACTACTGGCTACCGTTGGCGGATAAAGCGCCTAACAGCCAGTGCATGTGGGGCGGGGTTGAAAAGGCAATGGGTTAACGATAGCCGCGCACAGCGAGGTCAGCGACAGATTCGTAGTTATTGGCGTCAATGAAGCCAGCCCCGGTGTCTACATTCAATGGGGCTAAACCGAACTTCGCCGTTTGGCAAATGCTCAAGATGGGCATATAGCCTTGTAGGAAGGGTTGTTGGTCAGAGGTGAGGTGAATCCAGTCTTCTGCCAGACCTTGAATGATAAATTCGTTGGTGTCGAAGCCAATCGCTTTGACTTGACCAGCGCTTAAGCCCGCCGCTTCAAAGTAGGTGCGGGCGTTGCCCAACACTTGCCCACCGCTGAAGGCGACAATCTTGGCTTCGGGGTTGGCGGCTAAGGCCGATGTCATGGACGGGATGCCGAGGTTCGGGTCAGCAGCCCATGTGGGCGGAGAATCTATATTGACAACGGTCATGCCGATGTCGGTAAAGGCATCAATGACGCCTTGTTCACGCTGGGAGCGTTCCATCTGTGTGAGGTTAATTAACACCAAGGCGGTGTCACCAGACTGTAAGCCAAACTGACGGACGGCTTCATCCCCTAGCGCGCGCCCCTGTGAGTACAGTTGGGCGCCCACATAGCCGCCACCATAGGTTGAACGCACCACTGGCACGTCTACGTTTTGGTACATCATGATAACGCCAGCTTCCGCTGCCTCTGCCGCCAAGGGCAGCAGGGCGTCATTGCCGGGATGCCCCATCATGGCGATGCCGTCTGGTTGTTGGGCAACGGCTTCACGCAATTGTTGCACCATCGTTTCAGAATCCCAACCGGAAAACACATATTCGACATTGGGGCCAAGGTCACGGGCAGCGGCCAATGCCCCACGATACACGATGCCTGCAAAGGCGTCGCCTTCAGAGCCGCCAGCAAAGAAGCGGATATTGACGCCTTCGCACCATTGACCGCGATCTAGGTCATCCTGTGCGACGACAAACACAATGGCACTGGTCAACAACAAAGCAACCATACTCAGGCGGAACACAACTTGATTAAAACGCATTTTTACGCTCCAAATTAAAAAAACTTATACGGGTTACAAATGCCTTAACTACTTGTGCTTGCTTTTGATTGCCGATGCTTCCCTTTCGCGCTTGTTTACTATTGCTTTTATTTAACCTTTTTTTGCGCGTTGTCACAAGCAAAATTTTAAACAGAGTGATGATAGAGTTTAATTTTGTCTAAAATCACCCCCACGAACGGCTGCGAAGTTGGGTAGGGGTGAAGCCGGTTACCTCACGAATGCGCCGCGAGAAGTGATAGCTGGTTTTAAAGCCACTTTCACTAGCCACCTGACCAATGCTTAACCCCGTCCGCTGAAGTAGGTCTACCGCATGGGTGATCCGCCGATTCCACAAGTATTCAATCGGGGTCGTGTTCAGGTGACGCTTAAATAGACGAATCAGGTGGTTTTCACTGACTGCCGCAGCGTAGGCAATCTCTTTAAGTTGGATATCTTCTTTCAAATGCTTATGGATGTATTCGATTGCCAACTCTATCGTGCCGCTGCGGAAGGGAAAGCCAGTGGCCTTCATCTGTTCGCCTTCCCCGATGTAAAGCCAAACCATTTGCAACGCCAATGCCCGTAAGAGCATATCTGCCGTAGACAGGCTAGAGCGTTGTAGCCGTAGCGCCCGCTCAATTAAGTTGTCCATTTCTGACGACAGGCTCATGCTAGGGGGCAGTTGGCTCATCCGTGTTTCGAGTATTGGCGGGAAGGTTTCGGTATAAAAGTGCAACCAGCGATGTTCGGTTTCGGTGTCTGCGGCGAACTCAAAATACTCTTGGTGGATGGGTAACAGCAGCGTCACGCTGCCCGCTTGGGCGTATAGCGGAACATCGTCAACCCATACGGTCATCGTGCCGCGGTACAACATCACCAACTGTAAGTTGATTTGGGTGCGGGGGCCTAAGCGCCCGCCGGGGGGATAGATGACTTCCCCAACGCTGACTTCATCAGGGTAAAAAGGGGATAACATAGGGGTAGTGAGTAATGTCATGGTGATTGTAGATACATTGCGGTCAATGCTAGTTATTGTCAGGGATGCGAATCATTTTATAGTAGATTGTACAAGAAGATCAGTCATTGGAGCCAACCCATTATGCTTGCTACCCTTCACCCCACACCAACACACATGCATACCCCGTATTTGGTGAGCGTGGATGACTATGTGCGTTTTCATCACGACGGCTACTTGATTGTGCGCGGCCTCGTTTCTCAAGCAGAGGTACAAGAATTACTCCAGCACATGGATAACCTCATGGCAGGCACAGAAACTATCCCCGGTTTGCAACCGCCGCCCGCCCACCTGACCGAAGACGAGCGCCGCCTGCACTTTGAGCGCATCCATATGCCCCATCGTGTCGCAGAAATCCACGAACGCTTTTTATTGCACCCGCGTGTTCTGGATGTCCTGCAAGCGCTCATCGGCCCCGATGTGTTGGCGTTGCAAACGATGCTATTCTTTAAGCAACCGGGGCAGGCCGGGCAGGGCTACCATCAAGACTCGTACTACATCCCCACCCAACCCGATACGCTCTGTGGGGCGTGGTTGGCACTTGACCCCGCCACGAAAGACAATGGCTGCCTGTGGATGACCCCCGGCTCACAAGCCGAACCCATCTACCCAGACTGTGACGGCGTGACCGACAACGGTCATAACGTGATTCACGACATCCCGCAAATTCGTAACGCCAGCCACCCCGACCTAGACAAGAACACGCTCTCTAAGGTGGCGGCTAAATATGACGTTGAACTTGCCGCAGAAATGAACCCCGGCGATGTGGTGTTCTTCGGCGGGCATGTGCTGCACCGCTCTCACCAGAATATTTCGCAGATGTCGCGGCGTTCGTTTGTAAGCCACTACTGCAACGCCCGTTCGCGCGTGCCGTGGAACCATCGGATGCCCTATGAGGGGGAAGCCGAAGGGAAAGACGCCAACTACTTGCACATTTTGGCACGCGGCAACACCCACATGAACTACGCCCAACCGAAGTTCGGCACCCCGTGCGCCGCCAATATGCCAGAAGTCTATGGGGATGTGACCAACAACCCCAAGCCGAAATCCATGATGGGCGACGGCAACGGCTTTATGATTGTCGTCCCGCACGGCGAGGACGAAGACGACCATTAGCCAACCCTGCACTAGATGGGGTGGCACATAGGCCGCCCCTAGCCTAGATGAGGTAGGGCTGCAATGGTTTGCCCCGAAAACAAGTAAAATTTACAGTTATTTTTGCAGATACGGCGAATTAAGGATTTTTCCCCCATGAGTGCAGCGCATTGGAGCATCCCCCTTCAACCCGTAGCTGCCCCCAACGCGATTGTGATCAGCGGGCAAGCGCGCTTTACTGTCCTCACGGCGCGCTTGATCCGTATGGAATACAGCCCCAACGCTGTGTTTGAAGACCGCGCCAGCCAAGTGTTTTGGCATCGCCGCCAACCTGTGCCTGCCTTTACCGTCAATACACTGGCAGGGGGGGTAGAGATTATCACCGACGGCTTGCATTTGCGTTATAGTGGGGCGTTCAACAGTGGCGGTTTGCAGATCACCCTGCTAGATAGCGGCCTAACGTGGCACTTCGGCCAGCGTGACCTGCATAATCTGGGCGGGACTGCACGCACGCTTGACCAGATCGCCTATCCAGAGTATGTACAAATGTCCGACGGGTTAATGTCACGGGCAGGCTGGTCAGTGGTAGATGACAGTGCCAGCTTCCTGTTAGACGCTGATGGGTGGGTGGTACAGCGCGAAGCCGCTGACCGACAAGACCTCTACTTTTTCGGCTACGGCCAAGATTACAAAACCTGCCTGCAAGATTTTCACCGCATTGCCGGACAAGCGCCTTTAGTCCCGCATTGGATGCTTGGCAATTGGTGGAGCCGCTATCACCGCTACACCCAAGACGGGATATTGGCGTTAGTGCAGCGTTTTGAGGCAGAACACATCCCACTGGCTGTGTTTGTGATTGATATGGACTGGCATATCACCCAAACGGGTAACGCCAGTTCTGGCTGGACGGGTTACACATGGAATCGTGACTTGTTCCCCAACCCCCCGGCGTTGATTCAAGCCTTGCACGCCGCCGGCCTTAAAACCTGCCTCAATGTACACCCGGCAGATGGCGTTTGGCCGCATGAGGCTGCTTACGCGCAGATGGCCGAAGCGCTGGATATTGACCCGACCAACGGCGCCCCGATTCCGTTTCACATCCACAACGCGGCGTTCACCGAAGCCTACTTTGAACACTTGCACCATCCTCAAGAGGCCATCGGCATTGATTTTTGGTGGCTAGACTGGCAACACGATAGCTATCAAGCCTTACCAGACTTTGACCCGTTGCTCTGGCTGAATCACCTGCACGCGCTGGATATTGCCCGCAACGGCGATGCGCGCCCGTTCACCGTGTCCCGCTGGGGCGGCTTAGGGAACCATCGTTACCCAATGGCATTTTCTGGCGATACTTTTGTGATGTGGGAAGTGCTAGAGTACCTGCCGTACTTCACCGCTACGGCAGCCAATATCGGCTGTAGCTGGTGGAGCCATGACATTGGCGGACATTTTTGGGGCATCCAAGAGCCAGAGCTATATCTGCGCTGGCTGCAATATGGAGTACTCAGCCCAGTGAATCGGCTACACAGTAGCAGCAACCCTTATGAAGAACGTCATCCTTGGGGCTATGGGGCAGACATCCTTAGCGATGCCCGCACCGCCATGCAACTACGCCATGAACTGTTGCCCTACTTGTACACAATGGCACATCGCACCCACGTCGAGGCGTTGCCCTTGTGCGCCCCGATGTACTATGAACATCCACAGCAGGAAGAAGCCTACGCCTGCCCCCATCAGTATATGTTTGGAACGTCGCTGATTGCTGCGCCGTTCGTCCAAAAAATGAATGCAGAACTGCAACTGTCACGGCAGGTCGTCTGGCTCCCTGAAGGACAATGGGTTGATTTCTTCAGTGGTGAAGCCCTCAACGGCGGCACATGGCACGCCCGCTACGGCGACTTGAGCGAAATCCCGTTATTTGCCTCGGCGGGCGCAATCATCCCGCTCCATGTGCTGGAAAAAGCCCACCCCCTGCCCGATACCTTGGCGCTACGGTGCTTTGTCGGCGCGGCAGGGACGTTCACCCTATATGAGGATGACGGCGAAACACTAGCCTACATCAATGGGGCATATAGCACCCAAACCCTGACACAAGGTGGGGATGCTACCCATTGGTGGGTAACCTGTGATGCCGTACAGGGGGATGCCCCCTCTAGGCGGGCGGTGCGGCACTATGCGATCACCCTTGTTGGCATTGCCGACACAGCCAGCTTTCAACTCACCGATGCCGATGGAATGCCTATCGCGCATCGCACGCAGTATGATGCAGAGAAGGAATGCTGCACGCTCACCTTCACACATCCCGCCCAACAAGCGTTTCGGCTAGACATCCATGCACAGGGGGCAACTATATTTGCTACCCGTGACCGCCGCGCCGAAACGTTGCTTAAGCTGTTACGCGCTTTCAGAATGGACAATGCGGGCAAGTTGCAACTCCAAAACTTGATCCCGGCCTTGCTGCAAGACCCCATGCGCTTATTTGATAACCATGTTTTTTTCAGCGCCGCGCAATTGACGGCCTTCCTTGAAGTGTTGTTGGGCGCGGGGGTTGACCGCATCCAACAACCGGGCGATGGGGATGTCATCCGCCTATGGAACGCTTCGGGGACGGATTTAGCCCGCTATGGGTGGTCAACATGGAACTTTGAACAACGCTTTTTGGGGGCGCATGGTACGCTACCGCGTAGCGCGGTGATGCGCTTCCCCAATGACCGCCAATGGAAAATACAGGTGGGCTACGGCGGCCTGCACAGCCAAACCTACCAGAATGAACTGTTGCGTTACCGCCCCGGTTCGACGCAAGTCTGGTTAGAGTCTGGCTACCGTGCGCCGTCTAGCTCGTCATAAGCAGGTATTTGGGCGATACACCAGTCGCCCCCTACGAAATCGTTATATTTTCTAGGGGCATTGCGCCCCTACTTATACACGGAGCCAATCTAGCATGAACGATTTTACCGAAGCCCTCACGACCCCCTACCCCATCAATGCAGAACAAGTCGCCTTCTTCCGCAAAAACGGCTATATCAAGCTCAAGCAGGTACTATCGCCAGAGGTGATTGAGGCCTATAACGTGGCGATTACCCAACAAGTGCAAGAGCTAAATACGCTTCATCTGCCAATGGAAGAACGCAACACCTACCAAAAAGCCTTTTTGCAGGTGATGAACTTGTGGACGAAAAGCGAAATCGTCAAAACCTTTGTGATGAGTCCGCGTTTAGGGCAGATCGCCGCTGACCTGTTAGAGGTGAGCGGCGTACGCTTATACCACGATCAAGCGCTGTACAAAGAGCCGGGCGGCGGCATCACCCCATGGCACGCCGACCAGTTCTATTGGCCGATGTCTAGTGACCGCACCATAACCGCATGGATTCCGTTACAGGCCACCCCGCTAGAGATGGGCGCATTGGCCTTTGCCGCCTCCAGTCATACGGTAGATTTAGGCCGCAGCCTCCCGATTTCTGATGAGAGTGAAAAGCAGATTCAAACAGCACTTCAGGCACATGACTTCGCCTACGTGGAAACGCCCTATGATCTGGGCGAGGTGAGTTATCATCTAGGCTGGACTTTTCACCGTGCAGGCGCGAATACCAGCCAGCATCCGCGCTCGGTCATGACGATGATCTACATGGACGAAAACATGCAGTTGGCGCAACCGGCGAACGCCAATCAAGAGCGCGATTGGCATAATTGGTGTCCGGGGGCGCAGGTAGGGCAAGTGATTGATACGCCCCTGAACCCGGTGACCTTCACCCATCAAGCCTAAAGC
>JBMOFU010000093.1:0-12905 GCA_049318725.1 Phototrophicaceae bacterium
ATAAGCAGGGACACTAAAGAAACCTTGTTCATGGGAACCTCCATTTGATAAAAGTGAATGTCTATAGGGTATCCCTAACGCCCGCTGCCTATAAGTTCAGAAGTCGGGGAAAGCTATTGAAAAATCAGGATATGTTAAAGCGGTCTCGAAAGTGGCTGGGGGTGGTCACGGCGATCTTCTTAAACCATTGCCCGAACTGGGTAGGATTTTGAAACGACAACTGCTGGCTAATTTGGGCAATCGTTTGGTCAGAATAGGCCAACAGGCGTTCAGCCTCTAACCGCAGCCGATCTTGGGCAAGTTGCTTGGGCGTTTTGCCTGTGATGCTGCGAACAGTGTCAATGAGGTGATCTACAGAAACGCCCAACTGATAGGCATACTCTTGAATTTGCCAGCGTTCCGTGTAGTGAGATTCCACCAACGTTAAGAATGATTGCGTGAGTTGTTTGGCCGTGCGCCCCTCTGAATGGCTTTCTGGAGAAAGGGGAGGATATTGGCGTTCACTTTCCACAAGGATGACGTGCAAATAGGCCGTGAGCAGATGTTCATATTCTGCTGCCAATTCGATATAGTGCCTTTCCAGTTGCCCTAATTCGCGGTAAAGATTGAACAACTGGGTGAACATCGCGTTGAAGATCGGTTGATGGGGTGAGGCAATTGGCAAGCAGGGTTCTGCTGATATGTCAAAGTAGGGTAAGGCGCTCAGTAAGCCAGCATTCATCCAGTTTTGTGAAAGCAACGTTGGCTTGAATCCCACTACAATGACGTTGTAATCGTGATCCGATTCCCATTTGTGAACCTGACCGGGCGAGATAAAGACAATGCTACCGGCTTGGAGGGTATAGCGGTTAAAGTCACAAATAAAGGTGGCTTGACCTAGCTCTAGCCACGCGATTTCATAGAACGAATGATAATGCAGTTGTGCGCGCATCTCTGGGCTTGCGTCTTGCGTTCTAGCCACAAAGAGCTTAGATTTGCCTAGCAATTCTCGCGGAACACTGGTGGCAATAGTTCTCATCGGCTTGTTCCTGAGGGCTTTGCAGTGAGGAATTAGAAAAGCCTAGCGGCATTATATACCCTGTTGTGACGTGTAACGGCATCACACAGGATACGTTTTGTAGGGGCGTCCTACAGGACGCCCCATAGCTGTCAAAAGTGCATTCTCATATTTGCACATGAACCCCCTCCCTAAATCCCTCCCCCTAAAGGGAGAGGGACTTTTTACCCGCGTGGATTGCCCGTCTCCCTTTCTCCTGTGGGGGAAAGGGTTGGGGATAGGGGGTGAGACGGGCAATAACCCTACATATCGGAAAGATTAAAACCCAGTTTTTACAGGTGTAGGGGCGTCCTACAGGACGCCCCTACACCTGATCTTGCGATTCCTCTAATCGCGATGTGCCGCAATATAATTGCCGGGCAAATGGAGCCAGACACTGACCCCGACCTGCGCGGCGAAGATCAGCGCGAAGGCAATCACCAGTTGAATGGCATCAAACTCTGTGGCAAATAGGCCAAAGCCGGCCACCAATGCAATCGAGACCAAGCGCGTCACCAACTGAATGCGGTCAGATTGCGGGTTGGGGTTGTGCGTGCCCATGTCAATCAACACCAATGCCACCAAGTACAGCAGCAGCCCGGCGGTATACAACAGCCGATATTCTGGATGTAACGCCTCGCCGGGGTGTTCAAGTGTGGCAGCATAGAACTTCTTGGCGGCCACGCCAAACGTCACCAAGCCCGCCGCCAACGGCAAATGCCCGTAAAACCACACGGGGGCGCGCCACGCCTGTTTGAAATCCACCCCATGATCTACGGTATCGGTGAAGTACAGCCACCACAGCGCAAACGTCACCACCAAGCCAAACACGCTGAAGATAAACTGATCTGGCCCCAAAACCGTCCCTTGCGCGTCGTCCAAGACTTTCACGAAGGCTTCGCCCAACACAATAATGGTGAAGATGCCAAAGCGTTCTTCAAGGTGATGGGGATCAATCGGCGCTAATTGTTGATGGGCGGCCATGCGCGGCACAATCGGGATGACAAGTTCGACAACAATCGCTGCGATCCAGCCCACCCAATGGTAGCCTAGCGGCAACAGCAACGACGCCAGCCACAGCGCCCCGCCAACCCCAAAGGCAATCGCATAGTCGTTAGACAAGCTCGCGCTAGGCGGGTCTAGCCGCGCCATACGCAGATACATGATGACCAGCAATACCCGCGTAAGCACATAGGCCACCGTAAATTGAATGTACAGGTCGCCAAAGGCATCACTCACGCTGATGCCCAGCGCCGCCACACCGAAGATTTGTAAGAACACCAACAAACGGTGTTGCCAGTCGTCGGCCACAAACCGATTTTGGAAGAAGGTGGTGCCGCTCCATGCCCACCATACCGCTGTGAGCATAATCAGGAACTCTGTGAAGCCGTTTAAATCCACATGCTTGCTTAAGAAATTGCCAATCTGGATAAACGTTGCTACGTAGATCAGGTCATAATATAGCTCTAGCCAAGAGATGTTACGCAGGGTGTGCCGATGAAACGTCACACCTCCAAACGGGCGCGGTGCAGTAAACATCGGGGACTTTTCTGGGGTATCGCTCATACAATTCCTTTCGAGTTAAGGCGTAAATTCACGGTAGATCATAGCGCAGATAGCGGCAAAAATCACGAACTGTAACAGATTCGGTAACGTTAAGGGGGCAACACCAACCTATATCCTGTAGGGGCGCAATATATTGCGCCCCTACATAGGCGGCAGCGGCGCGTGGAACTCGGCAGCCAACTGCATCCCGGCCATAAACGGCAAATCATCACGCGCCTGCAAAACGCTGATGCCATCGGTGAGGACGCCAGCAGTTTCGCTCCGTAACCAGAGCGTCCCGCCGCCTTCTGCTATGGCTGCCTGTACCAAGCGCAGCCCTAACCCCCCGCGCCCATTGGATCGTGAGGTTTGCCCGCCCAACGCCGCGTAGATGTGATCGAGCGGGGCGGCGTTGGGCATAAAGCCCATCCTGCGGTAACGGTGCGGAATCCCTACGCCCAAGTCGCCTAATGCCAGCCGTACCCGCACTTGCCCCTTAGAAACGGCTTGGTAGGTTTGGATCAACACCATGCCGAGCGGGTCTTCGCTGTGCTGATACAGGTTGGCGCATAATTCACTCAAGACGCTTAACAGGCGTCGCAAGTTGTGCAGCGGCAACCAGTAGCTAAAGATGCGTTCGGCTTGGGCGATGACGCGCCCAACGGCGCTGGCGTCGGCAATCGGGGTGAGTTCCAGCAGGTTAGGGGTGGGTTGGGTACGGTCAAAGGTGGCGGCCAACGGCGGTTCAATCTGTAGGCATTCGCCAACGCGCATCAACACGTCGGCGCGTTCTAGGTACTGGTGGATCGGCTGCGAGAGGTTGACCAGATGCAACGGTACCCCGACATGCTGATAATGCGCCCGCGCCGCGCAAACGATTGCCATCACCCCGTAAGGGCGCACAAAGCGCACTGCGGCCATATCCAGCGGGCATTGTGGGTGCGCGGCGGCCTGCTGAAAGAACGTTTCGGCAGTGATGGGGTCGTCGCCTAACACATCGGGGATGCTGATAAGCGCGGTCAAAAGAGCGGCTCCACCTGTATCAGCTCTGAGTACACCCGCACACGGTTCAAATAGACATCTACGCGCCATTCGCCTAACGAAGCGGGGTCGTCTGGGATGGGGTGAAACCAGTAGACGGCAATATCGTTCTGCAAGAAGTATTCGGTGTGATATGAGCGTGCGATGCCGTTGGGGTCGGTAAAGACGTAGGTCAGGCGTGCGTCACGTTCCCCCAAGCGCTGGAGCAACAGCCCCACCCCGATAAAATCCCCCGGCACAAAGCGGCTGCGGCTCTGACTGAGCCAACACGCTTCTAAATCATAGATCAACTGGTAACCCGTTTGGGCGTGGGCGTTCCAGCAGCTATCCATAATCAGCTTGGGGTTGACCAACGCGGTACGGATTTGATTGCTGTACTCCACAGGCGGTAACTCCGCGTTAGGGTAGAGCAGGTCACGCACGACAGGCGACAGTTGCAACAGGTAGCGGTTTAGTACGCCGTTGGCCTCACTGTTGGTCGGCGGCTGGATATCTGGTTGGGTGAAATCTGGCTGGCGGGTGAACAAGATCACAAAGGCGGTGGGGTTGCGGTCATCTTCAAAGGTCGGCTCAAAAATCACGTTGACCTCTGCCCGCAGGCCATAGTCAAAGCCGTTCTTGGCGCCGACCAATACCCTGCCGGGCATGGCTTGGGTACTATATTGGCGTTGGGTCAAGAGCATGGTATTGAACAGCCACCATGCCGCTTGGCCTTCGTCAGTATCGTATTGTACGGCCAACGCCATTTGGCGCAGATATTCGGCCATGGCGCGTGGGGTGAGCGTGTTGTAGTCGGTTTGGTCAAAGTAGCGGGCGCTGGCGTCAAGCTCTTGCTCTGGGGTATAAGGAGTGGTGGGGGCTTCCCCCGTGAAGTAGTTGGCAAGGCCGGGCAATACGTCAGAGCGGTAAAAGCGCGATGCCATTGCAGTAGGAACGTTCTGCCAGCGGTCATCCAGAAGAATGAGCTTTTGGCGGTCTACCTCTGCGTAGGGGATGACTTCACCAATGCCAGCAATCCCTAAGCCTGCAATGTACTGGTTGACGGTTTCCCATCCGATGGCGTCCATCAGCATCCATGTGGCGGCGTTGTCGCTGCAATAGATCATCATCTCGCTGAGTTCGCCCAATGTGACCTGCTGGTTGAGGCGGCTTACATCTAGGCAGTCGCCGCGCCCGCCCATCCAGTAGCGCTCGCTAAAGGTCATGGCGGTGTCAAAGCTAACGATGCCTTCGCGCAGCATCGCATCATAGAACGCGCCCGCAACCATCAGTTTAGGGACGCTGGCGACATGAAAGACTTCATCAAGGTTTTCGGTGCAACCGCGTTGCGTCCGCAGGTTGTAGACCACTGCGCCGACGATGATATTGTCATTGGGGGCGGTGGCGCTGAATTGGCAGTTGGGGAGGTCGTCTAGCCAGTTGTCCGGTTGGGCAACGACGTTAGCCATTGCCGTGCTGAACGCCAGCATCATAAGCACTGAACAGAACACTGTACTACGCCAGATCATGGGGGTTCCTCAATCGGTTGACGGTTATGATTCAGATTGTAGCCCGTGTGGGGAGCGTTCCAATAGGCATTTTGGGGGAAGATGAACAATTGCGGCTATAATAGAGAATGCTTGTCTCATTAACATAGAAAGACCCTACTGGTATGGCCGTTAACAACCCAACTGATACCTTATTGGAACAACTCCGCACGATTGCCGCGCTGGTGATCGGCGCGGCAGAGGCCGATAACCTGCCCCAAACGCTTCAGCATATCGCTGATGCCAGCCGTCAGCTGATCGGCGCACGCTATGCGGCGTTGGGGATTCCCGACGGCGCGGGGGGGATGGCGCACTTCATCGTGTCTGGGATTAGCCCTGAACAGGTGCAAGGCATAGATCATCCCCCCATTGGGCGCGGGCTGTTGGGGCTGATTATGAATGAGCGCCGCGTGATCCGCATGGAGGACTTGCACAAACATCCTAAAGCGGCGGGCTTCCCGAACGGCCACCCAAGCATGACTTCGCTGTTGGGCGTGCCGATTGTGTTGGGCAAGCAATTGTATGGGATGTTTTACCTCACCGACCGCATAGACGGCAATCCGTTTGCCGAAGAAGACCAATGGCTGATTGAGGCGTTGGCGGGTTACGCGGCACTGGCGATTAGTAGCAGCCAACTGCATGAGCAGCAGCATCAGATTACGTTGCTGAACGAGCGCACGCGGATTGGGATGGAGTTGCATGATGGGGTGATCCAGTCTTTGTATGCGGTGGGGATGCACTTAGACGTGGCACGGCGCACGGGCAGCCTTGAAAATGAGGTCGAACCTGTGATGGAAAAGCTCAACCATGTGATTGAGGACATCCGCCGTTACATTATGCAGTTGAACGACAAGGGACGCCCGACGAACATTGAAAAGTGTGTGCAACACATGATTGCAGGCTTGGCGATCCCTAGCGAGTTGGCGGTGACGGTAGAGGCACCCGACGATTATCCGTTGGTGTCGCCACCGGTGTTTGAATCGGTGTGCTTGATGATTAACGAGATGGTTAGCAATGTCATCCGTCACGCGCAGGCGACACAGCTTTCAATTCGGGTGGAGCAAGACCGCGATTTGTTCAGCGTGCAGGTGAGTGACAACGGCAAGGGCTTCGACTATGCCGCGTTGAACGGGCATCGCGGGTTGGGGTTGAAGAACCTAGAACGGCGCGCCGAACTGTATCAAGGCCACTTGGAGATGGCATCTGTGGTGGGGCGCGGTACCACGATTACGATTACGTTCCCGCTGCAAGCCCGTCGTTAGCGCGGCGGCGGCGGTTTTTTTCTCGCTATCCGCCGCCGTTAACCGCTCCCAGCGGACGAGGCAGGCCTCGTCCCTACTCGCCCCCTATCCCCAACCCTTTCCCCCACAGGGGAAAGGGAGCAGGACAATTCACAAAGGCAAAAAGTCCCTCTCCCTTTAGGGGGAGGGACTTAGGGAGGGGGTGCGGATGTCTCCCCCAGTTTTAAGAAAAACGGTGTTGTTGACACAACCTTCACCCCGCACACGGTTGCTCGGCAGACAATTTCGGTGGGGATGCTGTGAATTAGCTCTAGCGTACCACAAAAAGCTGGTTTTGTGCGCTATTTTTGTTCGGTCATTTGTTCGATCATTTGGCCGAACACGCCAGCACGGTTTTTAGTGGAACCTACTAGCGGCGGGGTGTTGATTTCCGTAGAGGTTGGCTATTTTGAGGGTGTGAAAGTCACCGTTATACTTGAAGGTGATCGAAATTTTGGTTGTAAATTATAGTCCGTTAGGGAAGACCTTCTGATGGCCGCTCAATCCGACCTTACGCTGAACGATTACAGTTTGAACGATATTTGTTATGATGAGATGTTTGCTGGCAGTGATGCCCCGCGTGAGCCATATTTGACGTTGCATGAGCGCTTGCAATCTTTTTCTGTGGAACAGTTACGCTACCGCCAGCGGGAAGCCGATGCTGCCTTTCTGAATCAGGGGGTGACGTTCACGGTGTATGAGGACGACGCCGGAACCGAGCGTATTTTTCCGTTTGACCTGTTGCCGCGCATTCTGTCTAGCGCAGAGTGGGACGTGATTGAAGAAGGGCTGAAGCAGCGGATTACCGCGCTGAATTTGTTCATCCACGACATTTATCACGAGGGCAAAATCTTCAAGGATAAGGTCGTGCCGTATGAGTTGATTGCGACGAGCAAGCACTTTCGCCGGGAAATGCGCGGGGTAGATGTGCCGGGCGGGGTGTACGTTTCAATCTGTGGTACGGACTTGATCCGTTTGCCCGATGGCCGTTTTGCGGTGCTGGAAGATAACCTGCGTGTGCCGAGCGGGGTGTCTTACATGCTGGCAAACCGACAGGTGGCAAAGACGGCCTTCCCGCATTTGTTTGCCAATTACGGTGTGCGCCCGATTGACCAATACGGTGAGGCGCTGTTAAGCACGCTGCAATCTATCCGCCCGTTCCAGCACAGCGAGCCGAATATTGTGTTGTTGACGCCGGGCGTGTTTAATTCAGCGTACTATGAACATACGTTTTTGGCGCGCCAAATGGGGATTCACTTGGTAGAAGGGCGTGACCTTGTGGTGCATGAGGGCATCGTCTATATGCGGACGATTAGCGGTCTCAAGCGCGTGGATGTGATCTATCGGCGGATTGACGATGACTTTTTAGACCCGCTGACCTTCCGCACCGATTCGGCGTTGGGGGTGACGGGGCTGTTCCATGCGTATCGGGCGGGGAATGTGGCGCTGGCAAACGCCGTCGGGACGGGGGTGGCGGACGATAAAGCCGTTTATGCCTACGTGCCACAGATCATCCGTTACTATTTAGACCAAGACATGATTTTGCCGAATATTGAAACGTTCTTGCTGGAAAGCCCAAAGCACCGCCAGCATGTGTTGCAGAACCTTGATAAGATGGTCGTCAAGGCAGTGGGGGAAGCCGGTGGCTACGGCATGTTGATTGGCCCGCACAGTAGCGTTCATGAGCGGGAAGAGTTTGCCACACGGATTGAGTCTAACCCGCGCAATTATATTGCTCAACCGACCATTCAGCTTTCGACGGCGCCGTGCTTTATTGAGGATAAAATCCAGCCGCGCCATGTGGACTTGCGCCCGTACATTCTGTATGGGCGTGACGGCATCACGATTGTGCCGGGCGGGTTAACGCGGGTGGCGCTGCGGGAGGGGTCTTTGGTGGTCAACTCGTCACAGGGCGGCGGCAGCAAGGATACGTGGGTGCTGTACCGTTAGGTCGCCCTTGTAGGGGCGACACATCGGTCGCCCCCTACGAAATCGTTATTTTGCGTAGGGGCATGATATTATGATGCTCCATGTGTACCAACTTAACACAATCACCGCACGCGGTTTCGATTTTTCGGCGTCGGACGGACGTGACAGGTCACGTCCCTACAGGTCACAACGGTTGTGTAGGGACGCCACCTGTGGCGTCCGTGTTTTACATGCAAAAAACGATGTCCCCAAATCCTTAAGCCTATGGGGCATGATATTATGATGCCCCTACATATATCCCCGTCCAGAACATCCCCTTGCCTAGCGCCCCCTACCTGCCTGTTCTACAATAAGCGCGTTGATCCTGTCACACTGCCCACAGGGGAAGGCTTATGCCGACGCGCAACGCCCACTTGCTAAACCTTGTTTTCCCGCTTGCGCTGATTGCGGCAGGGGTTGCAGCCTATCTGTTGCCGACGACGGTGTTTGTCGGCCTGTTGCTAACCTCATTGGGGACTGGGTTAACGGTGGGGGCGGTGGTGGGGTGGCGCAACGGCACATTTCAACGCCTGTATGCACAGGCGCGGGTGTGGCAAGTTCCCCAACTGCGGGCAAGCCTGTTGCCCTATGCCAAAACCTTTATCGCGCTGGTTGCTATCATTGGGGCGGCGGTGCTGGCGCCGACGGTGGCACTAGAGCAGCGCTCATGGATTTACGGATTTGTACTGCTTGGCGGGCTATTGTTGGCGACGATGCACGCCCGTAGCGCCCCGCTGCTGGATGCCGTTGCATCCCCGCCTGTACGCCTGTGGCGGCGGCCACGCCATTGGGCGGCGTTGGCGCTCGGCGTGTTGTTGATCGCCCATTTGACGCAGCTTGTGCTGGAATACCGTGCCTTTGGGCGCGTGCGCGTGCCGATGGGCGCGCAATACATCGAATTTTGGCTAGGTGTGGCGCTCATCACATGGGGGGCGTGTGCGGGCTTCCGTTGGCCGTTCGGCAAGGTCAGTGCGGTGGGCGTGGCGCTGATCGCCATTTTCACGTTGGCGTTTGGCGTGCGTGCGTGGCGCGTGGTGAATGAGTTGGTCACCTTCATTGATGAGACGATCTTCTTTATGGCCGTCGGCCACAGCGACGACGGCAGCATTTTGTTCCAAGCCGCCAGCGGATTTGTTGCTTCGCCGTTTGTCTTTACATGGACGCAATACCTGCTGAGTCAATTCAACGGCGGCGATCTGTTTTGGGGGTTGCGCTTCACCAATGTGATTGTCGGCGCGTTGACCGTTCCGGCAGTGTATTTTCTGGTGCGCGAATTGTTCCGTGAGCGCGGCGAAACCTTCGCGCTGGTGTGTGCGGGACTGTTGGCGGTGATGCCGATTCATGTGTTCTTCAGCCGTGTGGCGCTTTACAACGTCACGGATTCGTTGTTCGGGGTGATGGCGTTGGCGTGGCTGGCACACGGGTTCCGCACAGGCAAAGGGCGCTCATTCATCTTAGGCGGCTTGGGCTTGGGCTTGGCGACCTACTTCTATGAGGGGGGGCGCTTTATCTTCCCGTTGTTGGCGCTGTATTTGACGGGTTACACCTTCCTCAGCGCCCACCTGCGCTGTAGCCGTGCGCGTTGGGGGCAGGTGATGGTCTTTTGGGCGTGCGCGGCACTGTTGGCGCTGCCGTTCTTCTTGACCATGCGCGTGGTTTCTGGCACGTATACCTTGCGGCTGGATTTTTACACGGGCGCGATTCGGGATATTGACACGGTGTTGCGCCCTCCGCGTGATCTGTGGGCGGTGCTGTGGGGCAATGTGCGCCTGTATACCTCCATGGGGGATAACCTGTGCTGTTATTTTTTCAGCAATAAGTACGCTTTTGTGGCTCCCGCCTTGATCCCGTTTTTTCTGGTCGGGATTATGGCGGTGATTGCGCGCCTGTTCCGCCGCAGTGAAAGCCTGCTGGCCGTGTGGTTTATGGTGCCGATTGTGGCTGTAACCTTGCTCGACCCCCTGCCCGTAACGGCGCGCTTGGTATTGACCTTGCCTGCGCTGGCGATTTTGCTCACGTTGGGCATCTTCACGTTGGGGGAGTTCGTTGCCGATCCGCCGCAGGTGCGGCGTTGGGCGCTGACGGTGATGCTGGCGTTGATGGTGATCCAGCCGTTGATGCTGTTCACCGTCTACTTGCCCGACCGCCGCATGACCCTGTGGCAACAATACGAAAATACTCCGCGTGATGACCTCACCGACGCGATTTACCGCTCACGCGGGTTCCCGGCAGGGGCGCATTTACACATCCTTGAAAGCACAACAAACACCAATCTGTCCTACGAGTATGAGAAGGTGGTAACTTCCCTTGCGCCGCACTTGATTTATCATCTGTGGCGGCCAGAGATGACCTACATCGCCACGCGCAGTTATGACCACTCTGAAAACCATATCTTTGTCATTCCGCACGGGCGCACTGACCTGATTAAAGAGGTGCGTTCCCGCTATAAGCTGTTGCCGCCGCTGGTGACGCTGCAAGGTGATATGCCCGAAGACGTGCAACGTTTGATCTTTTACGCGCCCGCCGATATTCAACGGCGAAGACCCTAACGAGAAGGAACGCTTGATGTCTGTTTCGATCCGCCGTGTGCTGTGGGCGTCGGTTGGCCTGTTGATCGTCTTTTTCGCGCTGCGCGTGACGATCCTTGATGCCTTCCCGCCGTTTATTGACGAGAGCCTGCACATCAAAATCGGCCAAGAGATGCTCACCAACAGCCCGTTACACCGCTCGGAAGAAGGGCGCTTGCTGACAAACGGCTGGTGGTTGTTGTTCCAAGCGCCGCAAAACGCCACGTTTTTCACCGCACGCTATGCGATGCTGCTGCTGATTGTCTTTGGGGTGAGTGGGGCGGTGGCGGTGGCCTATCATCAAGCGGGGGGATATGCGGCCATCTTGACGGGGGCGCTGTTCGCACTCAGCCCCTATCACCTGTTCTTTAGCGGATTTGCGCTGGCCGACCCGATCTACAGCGCGATGCTACTGGTCACGTTGGCCTTGTGTTATCGGCTGCGCTATCGCGTGCGCCTGTGGGACGCGGTGCTGGTGGGGGGGATGCTGTTCATCGCTTACGGCACGAAGATTTCTGCCTTGACCTATGCCGTGTTGCCGATCTTGGCGTTGACGTTGCGCCCACGCGGGAAGCCGCTACGCCCGTATCTGGTGTGGGCGGGTGTGGCAACGCTGACCTTTTTGGCGATCTTTGGCTTGTACAGCGGCGTGCAAATTTGGCGCGGCTACGATCCGTTTTTTCTGTTGCGGCTCGGTTCGGCCAACGACGGCGGGCTGTGGGACTTAGTCCAGCGCGTGCTGTTGAATTTGTGGGCTACCGCTGAATTGACCATCACCTATTGGGGGTGGGCGCTCGGCGGGGTGATCTTGGCAGGGGTGGGGTGGGCGTTGGTACGGCGGCGCTGGTTCTTGCTGTTGGCGTTTGTGCCGGGCGCAACGGTGTGGATCAGTTCACGGTTTTATACGCGTTACCTGTTCATTCACTTTTCGATTGCGCTGATTTTGGCCGCACTCTTACTGGCGGATATACTGCCGCGCCTGCGCGGTCAACGGCGCGGGATAGACGGGGTGCTGTTGGCGCTGTATGCGGCGCTGGTCACGCTGCCGTTTTGGATCACGTTCCGCAGCGCGCCGCAAGATTTGCCTGTGCCGTTTGCAGACTTGCGCGAGTACGCTTACTCTGATGCGTCGGGCTTTGGCTTGGCCGAACTGTGGGCAACGCTGGAAGATCAACAGGCAGAGCGCGTGATCGGGCTGTTTTCTAACTGCCAGAGCCTTGCGTTTATGGTACAAGAAGCGTTGATTGTGGAATGCCCGCGCATCAACCCGAACGGGGAAGACGTGCCAGCGTTGGCGGCGCTGCTGGTTGAATCCAACACGGCCAATACCTATGTGATTGTCGAAAACACGGGCTACGTCCCGCAAGACATCCCCGGCACATTCATCACACGCTATGACAGGCCGGGGGGCATCACCACATTGACGTTGTATCAGCTGCCAGAATGACCTTGCCCTACGTTTGACGGATCAGCCACTCATGCGCGAGTTCAACGTCGGTGAAAACCACCACGCGCACGCCTAAATTGAAATAGCCTTCGACTAGCGCCACCATCCCCGCACGCCCGGCCACTGATTCTGGAACGACTAACGCCCAATACTTCCAACCGGCTTGGGCAGCACGCGGGCCCCAAATGGTGAGGCCATAGGTAATGTCTTCTGCGGAACTTTCGCCATGTTTGCGGATGTCTGAAAGCCACTTGCTAAAGCCCATTTGCGCCAGATGATCTGCCCCTGCATTGAGCAAATCATAGAGCGGTTGCCCCTGAACAGGCTGTTTGATCGGGCAAAATATATACTGATGTTCACTAGCGTAATAAACAGCGCCCCAGTCATTTTCAAGAATCAAAGTGTAGTCCATTTTATTGCCTCCTAAAAAATCTAATAACTTTTTATATTTTAACCGAGTTCAAGAATAGATGCTGTGAAAAATTTCTGAATTTG
>JBMOFU010000094.1:0-12472 GCA_049318725.1 Phototrophicaceae bacterium
GCGCGTGGGTGGTGGACGGCGGTCACTTGATCGTCACGGGCGGGATTAGCTGGCAAGCCACCGCCGCCGGACTGAGTGACCTCTTACCGCTGTTGCCGACTGCCCAACAGACGATCAGCGATTTAACCCCACTGGCGACCTTTAGCGGCCAAAACGCGCCGCTCACGGGGGACACGACCCTAGCCACTGGCGAGCTTCAAGCCGATGCTAGGGTCTTGGTCGCCTTAGCCGATGGCACGCCGTTGCTGTTGCGCCGCACTTTGGGCGAAGGCACGGTAGACTACCTTGCCGTTGACCCTAACACCGTCCCGCTGCGCGGTTGGGACGGCATGGATCAACTGTGGTTTGGGCTGATGAGTTCGCTTGCGCCGCAGCCGAACTGGTCGCATGGGGTGATCCGTTGGGAAAATGCCGCCGCCGCCACCCAGATTATGCCCGGCCTAGACGTGTTGCCGAGCATCCTGCCGATTTGCGGATTTTTGGCGCTATATATCGCCTTGATTGGCCCGGTGAATTATATCGTGCTGAACCGCATCAACCGCCGTGAATACGCATGGCTGACCATCCCTGTCTTGATTGCCATCTTCAGCGGTTTGGCCTACGTCGTCGGTGGGCAATTGCGCGGCAATGACCCCAGCGTGGCGCGCTTGACCATGATCCGCAGTTGGCCGAATACAGACATTGCCCACAGCACACAGTTGGTCGGCGTGCTTTCTCCGCAGCGCGGCCAATATACGTTAGCAGCGCCAACAGATCACTTTTTGCGCGGGGTACCGCGTGGATTGTTGGGCAATGCCAACAATAATATGCTGGTGAGCAGCTTTCAGAGCAGCATAGACGTACAACAAGATCGCGGCTTCCGTGCAGTAGACTTCCCGCTGGATGCCAGCTTCGTCGGGGCGTTTTTCGCCTCTGGCACGACGCCCGCGCCGAATATTTCTGGCAGTGCGACGTTGTTTTACGGCCCCGGCAGCAATGACCGCCACAGCGTGCGCGGTGCCGTTCGCAATGGCAGCGACCAAACACTGACCAACGCCGTGATTTTAGGGCGTGGCGCGGTCTTGCGCTTTGCCCAAGACATCCCCCCCGGCGAATTGGTCGAGTTCGACATGGTGCTAGACCCGCTAGAGCCGCCCGCCCCTGCCCCAATGGGCTACCCCACCGAGCGCGGCAGTACCGCCTTTGGCTCTAGTCCCTATGGTTATGGCGGCACAACCGTCTTTGAGCGCACCGCCCGCGACCTGCTTGGGGACATCCCCTACATTGCCGACCCCAGTTACTTCTACAACACAGGCGAGCGCGAAAGCACCGCCGATCAAGAGGAACGGCGGCGTCAGTTGTTTGTCACCACGCTGGTTGAGGATTTATTTATCAGCACCGGGCGCGGCAATAGCATCTACTTTGTCGGCTGGGGAACGGATTCCCCGTTGGAGTTGCAGATAGACGATGACCGCCGATTCAAGGCGTTTGACAGCACGCTTTACATTGTGGCGCTAGACACAGCGCTACAGCCAGCCACAGATAGGGTACGCATCACCGCCGATCAATTTGTTTGGGCGGTGGCGGGGCGGAAAGGCGTGCGCTTCGCCTCTTATGCGCCGGTCAACTTAAACCTGAGCAGTGGCAACAGCATCGCCTTCCGCTATACCCCGCTGGCAGAATCTCAATTGGGAGAAGTGACCGAATTACGGATTGTGGCGCGCTACATGAGCGGGGGCGCAACCCCTGTGCCTGTCAACGTGTGGGACTGGGAAGGCGAACAATGGGTGGGTCAAACGGTGCTGAACGGTGAACTGCGGCTGACGCAGCCGTCGCGCTACATCGGCCCACAGAATGCCGTACAGCTACAGGTGATTGGGGACGACAACAACTATTTCGACCTAGAGCATCTGTACATTGAGCAAGTTGGGCGCTTTGCAGCATCGGAGTGACAAACGTCATCCCCAATAACGCTTGCCGTTTTGTACGAATCAGGTTATGCTAGATACGTTTGTAATGCGTTGCAATAGAGGCTTCATCAGGTGATAGACAATCCCTCAGGAGGGAATTCATAACTATGCCAAAGCTAGACTACTTAGACCTTATCCGCAACGGTTTACCCGACGGCAAAGGCGGCGCCAAGCACATCATTGTGGTGGGGGCGGGCATCGCAGGGTTGACGGCGGCGCTTGTTTTGAAAGAAGCCGGGCATAAAGTGACCATTTTAGAGGCGCAAAACCGCCTCGGTGGGCGTATTTTGACCTATCGCGGGTTTGCAGGCGGCATGTATGGCGAATTTGGCGCAATGCGCTTCCCACGCCAACATCCTATTGGGCAGTTCTTGATTGATGAGAAGTTCAAACTCCAGACGCGCCCCTTCCCGATGTACGACGAAGACACCTTCATCTATTTGCAGGGTAAGCGCGTACGCCGCCACGAATTCACGCCAGAAACCTTCCATTTCAATTTGCCAGACCACGAACACGGCAAAAGTGCAGATGCCATCATTCGTGCGGCGTGTAAGCCGCTGTTTGACATCATGGAAAGCGCCGACCACGAAACCGCATGGAATCAGTTGGTTGAGCAATATGACAAATACACCGTGATGAGCTACCTGCGCGAACAAGGCGTTAGCCAAGAGGCCATTGGCATGGCCGGCATCTTGATGAACCTAGAGGGGCGCTATCACTTCTCGCTGGTAGAGTGGTTCACCCACTACCATGAAGATGTGTTTGGAGACTTGGAATACATCGTAGACGGCGCAGAAATGATCCCGCGTTCGTTTGAGCCGTACCTGATGGACGACATTCGTTTGGGCGCAGAAGTGCATGGCATCCGCCAAGATGATAACCGTGTCGTGGTGGAGTACCTCAACGCCGCTGGTTATCATGAGGTCGAAGGCGATGAGGTCATTTTGACGCTGCCGTTTTCCCTCATGCGCCACATGGAAATTGAAGGCTTGGATGTCAGCAAGTGGTACTCCATCCGTAACTGCTACTATGGCCGCGCCCACAAGATTTTCATGCAGTTTAGCGAGCGTTGGTGGGAAACCGAATATAACATCACGCACGGGCTGACCGTCTGTGACCTCGGCATCCGTAACGTGGTCTATACCCCCGCTGGCCAAAACCCGAATACCAAGAAGGGCGTCATCATCGCCTCTTACGGTTGGGGGCAAGACAGCGAAGCCTACAGCCCGTTGCCAGAAGACGACCTGATTCGTGAAGCGCTGCAAGACCTTGTGAAGATTCACCCTGAAGCCAAAGACACGTTCGAGTATGGCGTCAGCTACGACTGGGCGCTAGACCGTCATGCGGGCGGCATTGGGGCGCAGTTCCGTGCCTTTGAAATGAGCGGCAACTTCTATAAAGACTTGATCCGCCCTGTGAACCGCATTTGGTTCGCCAGTGACGCCTGTGACCGCCAGCACCGCCGCTGGATCGAAGGCTCGCTGAAGGCCGCGCTCAAGAATGCTTACGCCATCCATAGCGGGATGCGTAACGAAATGCCCTTCCTCGACTAATCGAGAACCGAATTAAACCCCAACGAACAGACGACCCGGTGGGGCGTCCCTACAAAAGAAATCATAGGGTAGGGATGTGCCACTGGCGCGTCTGTTGGGTCGTGTGTTCCCCCATATGAGTAGGGGCATGATCTATCATGCCCCTACTCATATCCCCGTATGCGCTTCTATTTTGCCCCCTACACCTTTTGATGCAATTGCAATCAATAAGACTCTTTAAAACCTTGCAAAAAAAGTTACCCTTTGGTTGAGATTGCTTGACTTGACTCCTTACCCCCCCCTATAATTTCATGAGAGGGTTGTTATTGTTTTTTCGTCCCCCTCTTTTTGACCACCTGCCATACAGGGTCTTGTATCGTGACTGAAAAATCTTCTTCCTTCCTCCCCCGCCGCGTCTTGAAGTTGAACGTGGGGTTCTTGTTGGATGGGCAGATGCAGCAGGCCAAAGATATGGAATTTGACCTGCCGCGTGTGCGTGTGGACGATGACCTAGACCTCGAATATGTGCGCGGCAAGTTGCGCGTCAGCCGCACCCGTGAGGGGATTTTGTTGCAGGGGCGTTTGCTCGTTGGCGTAGATGGCGACTGTCACCGTTGCCTAGAGCCAACCACGTCTAACTTTGAAATTCGCATCGAAGAACTGTTTGCCACCTCTGACAAACTTTCGATGGAAGAAGCCGAGTTCCATGTGCATGAAGATGGGCAGCTAGACCTTGCACCGTTGCTGCGGGCAGAAGCCCTGATTGGGGCCGGGCATGGCCTACGCTGCGCCGATGTTCCAGCGTGCGACGCACGCAAGCGCAAACTAGAAGAAGCCGCTGGCATTGACCACATTGACCCGCGCCTTGCCAAGTTGCAAGAGTTGCTAGACCGTAAAGCCGAGTAAAACAGACGACAGGGTGGGGTTCTACCATCCTGTATTTTTTGGGAAGTGACATTACAATTTTTTCACATCTGTAAAAAGGGAACGCACCATGAGCCACTACGACTATGAATCAGACGCGCTAGACGATGATCTGTACGAGGGCGAGGCTCCCGCTGAGGAGGAATTCGATGCCTTTACCGACGAAGACGATTACGACCCTTTTGAGGACGAATTAGAGTTTGACGGGGCAGAAGGCGACGACGATCCCGAAACGGACGATGACGAGTTCACCCTTGACCCCAGCGTGTTGGCTTCCAATGACACGGTGGGGCTGTACCTGCGTGAAATGGCGCGTGTTCCCCTGCTCAACAATGAAGAAGAAATTGGCCTTGCCGTGCGGATTGAAGCCGGCAACGATGCCGAAGCCCAATTGCGGCGTAGCCCCACCCACGAGCGCATGGCCGAATGGCAGTTCCTTGTGCAAGATGGTGACGCCGCCCGCGACCACCTGATTAAGGCCAACACCCGCCTTGTGGTCAGCATCGCCAAGAAGTACATGAACCGCGGTGTGCCGTTCCTAGACTTGATCCAAGAGGGCAACTTGGGCCTGATGAAGGCCGTCGAAAAGTTCGACTACAAGCGCGGCTTCCGCTTTAGCACCTACGCCACATGGTGGATTCGCCAAACGATCACCCGCGCCATTGCCGATCAAGGCCGCACGATCCGTGTACCCGTCCACATGAGTGACCGCATCCGCCGCCTGTACCGCACTGCCCGCGACCTTGAACAACAGTTGGGGCGTAAGCCCACCGTCGAAGAAATTGCCCTCGCGCTGGACGCCGACCCGCGCAAAGTTCAGTGGATGCTCAAAGTCAGTTGGCAACCCCTTAGCCTTGAACAGCCCATCGGTGAAGATGAAGACAGCGAGCTAGGCAGCTTCATCGAAAACGACCAAGCCCCCACCCCCGCACAAGCCGCCTATCACAACTTACTTGAACAGAAAATTGAAGAAATTTTAGGCACGCTCTCTGAACGCGAAGCGACGATCTTACGCCTGCGCTTTGGCTTGGCCGATGGCCGCAGCTACACCCTAGAGGAAGTCGGCCAAGCGTTTGGGCTGACCCGTGAACGAATCCGCCAAATTGAAGACCGCGCCCTGCGCCGCCTACGCCATCCACGCCGTAGCCGCCACCTGCGCGATTACCTCGAAAATAATTAATGCTGCCGATGTCTGCTCCCGATAGCGCCTTTATCACGCGGCTCACCCTAGAAACCTGTGTGAGCCGTGTGGCGCAACTGCAAGATTTACGCCCTGCCGATGGCTGGTCACCGACGCTACACATTCACTTGCAGGCCGATACGCCCGACACCTACGCCCTGCGCGTGGATGAGCGTTGGCCTGCGCCGTTGCGCCTGAAGGGGAAGCTCACACGGCTGCCCAACCATATCACGGAAGTGACGCTTAGTGTGCGCTTGCAACGCTGGCGCTTGCTGGCAGAAATCGCGCTGGTGGCGGCGTTTGTCGCGCTGGTGACATGGCGGCTTGGCCTGTTCACGGGGGGGGTATTGGCAGTGCTGGCGGCGCTGTTTTTTCGGTGGGTATGGCGCGGGATCGGCCATGAACGGGCGCGGCTGTTGGCACTGCTCCAAGATACCCTACAGGCGCACGCAGGGCAATTGCATCAAACGCAAGGGTGATCTGTAGGGGCGCAGCGCGCTGCGCCCCTACACAATGGTGTGATTGATCGCAACGCTGTAGGGGCGACACAGGTATCATCCGTTTTTTCGGCGGCGTTAGCCCAAGTCGCTAATCAGCGTCCCCACAGACAAATCCCCACAGACCGCCGCCACTAGGCCGTGTTCTGCCCAAAAGTTCAAGACCAAAATCGGCATCTTATTCTCTTGGCACAGCGCAAACGCGGTGATGTCCATCACGCGCAATTGATCGTGAATCACCTGCTGGTAGCTGATCTTTTCGTAGCGCGTTGCCCCCTCTACCTTGTGCGGATCGGCGTCGTAGACCCCATCCACTTTAGTGGCCTTAATCACAATGTCTGCGTCAATTTCGGCAGCGCGCAAGGCGGCGGCGGTGTCTGTGGTGAAGTACGGGTTGCCCGTGCCGCCTGCGATGATGACCACACGCCCTTTTTCCATGTGGCGGATTGCCCGCAGGCGGATGTACGGCTCTGCCACCGAGTTCATTTGGATGGCGGTTTGTACGCGGGTGGGTACGCCCACCCGTTCCAGCGCGTCTTGCAGGGCAAGGCCGTTCATCACGGTGGCGATCATCCCCATGTGGTCAGCAGTGGATTGTTCCATGCCGTGCGCCACGCCGGTACTGCCGCGCCACAAGTTGCCTGCGCCGATCACAATTGCCACTTGTACCCCTAAATCGTGGACGGCCTTCACCTTGCGGGCGATGTCTTCGGCGCGGTCGGGGTCTATCCCTAAGCTGCCATCTTCGGGCGAAAGCGCTTCGCCGCTGAACTTCAACACCACACGCTTATACACAGGCTGCAATTCTGCTGGAGTGTTCAATCGAGAAATTCCCTTCTCTGAGATGTAGAATTGAGGTCATTGGGCGGGCTGCTTAATCCCTGTTGGGTTGAACCCGCTTCAGGGACGGTTACAATAAGCAAAAACGCGGGCAGTATCATAACCGAAATTGCGGCGCTTTGCCCGCCCCGATATTGGATTCCCTCACCCCACAATCAAGGATATACAGCACACATGGCGGCAAACTGGCATATCAACGGCATATTTTACGAACTGTATTTGCGCGCTTTTGCAGACAGCAACGGCGACGGTCACGGAGACTTCAACGGGCTACAGCAAAAGCTGGACTACCTGCAATGGCTAGGGGTAGATGTGATTTGGCTGTTGCCGACCTATCCTTCTCCACTCAAGGACGACGGCTACGACATCGCCAGCTATTACGGCGTTCACGAGCAGTACGGCATGATGGAAGATTTCAAGATGGCGGTGGATGAAATTCATCGGCGCGGAATGCGCGTGATTACTGACCTTGTGCTGAACCATACCTCTGACCAGCATCCGTGGTTCAAGGCGGCGCGGAGCGCCAAAGACAACCCCATGCGGAACTGGTACGTCTGGTCAAACGACCCGACGCGCTACAGCGGCACGCGGGTGATCTTCAACGACAGTGAAACGTCCAACTGGACGCTTGACGAGCAAACGGGCGAATACTATTGGCATCGCTTCTACAAGAGCCAACCCGACCTCAACTATGATAATCCGCGTGTGCGCGTAGAAATGCTCAATGTGGCGGATTTTTGGCTTGGCATGGGCATTGACGGCTTCCGCGCCGACGCTGTGCCGTACCTGTTTGAGCGCGAAGGCACCAACAACGAAAACCTGCCCGAAACGCATGTGTTCCTCAAAGAGTTGCGCGCCCATATGGATCGCCACTTTCCGGGGACGATTTTGTTAGGCGAAGCCAACCAGTGGCCGCAAGACTTGCTCCCCTACTTTGGCGACGGCGACGAGTTCAGTTTGGCGTTTCACTTCCCCGTCATGCCGCGCCTGTACAAGGCGCTTGCCCAACAAGACCGTTCTAGCGTAGTGGAAATCTTGGCCGAAACGCCCACCATTCCAGAAAGTTGCCAGTGGGCAACCTTCTTGCGGAACCATGACGAACTGACGCTAGAGATGGTGACTGAGGAAGACCGCCAGTTCATGTGGGACTACTACGCGCCAGTGCGTGAAATGCGGATCAATATGGGCATTCGCCGCCGTCTTGCCCCGCTGATGGGCAATGACCGCCGCAAAATCGAACTGATGAACAGCCTGCTGTTCACGCTGCCCGGCGCGCCGGTGCTGTACTACGGCGACGAAATCGGCATGGGGGACAATATCGCCCTGTTTGACCGTAACGGCGTCCGCACGCCGATGCAGTGGGATGCTACCTCCAACGGCGGCTTTAGCCCTGCCCCTAGCGATAAGCTCTACGCACCGCTGATTGCAGATGAGGCTTATGGCTACAGCACAGTCAACGTGGCGGCACAGATGGCCGACCCTAACGCACTGATTCACACCATCCGCCAAATGGTTGCCACCCGCAAACGCCTAGCGATGCTGCCGAAGGGCGCGCTGATTTGGCTAGACCAGCATCCGCAACAATCACTGTCGTTCATCCGTGAAGACGCCAACGGGCGCGTGATCGCCTTGCATAACCTCAGTGACCAACCCTTAACCCTAACCGTGCCTGCGGGCAACTACCGCGACGTGTTGCGGGACGATGAAGCGGTGATCGGCGGGGAAGTGACTTTGCCGCCGTATGGCTATCTGTGGTGGCTGGCGCAATAGCCTACTTACCTGCCCACCCTGAACCAGCCGCGCTGCTGAACTTGTCCATGTGAGAGCGTGGTCAGCCCGCCGCCATACGGATCAAACAGCGGGCGCAACACATCCAGTGTGGCCTTTAACAGCGCTGGATTCAGTTGGCGGTTGAGGATTTCAAGAAACGCGCCGTGCGTCTTGTAGAGCCGTTCGGTATCTTCGGGGTTGAGCGGCGCGTCCCACTTCCAGCTTTTGGCGTAATCGTAGTAGGCCGCCGCGTAGATGGCGGCGGTACGCGCCGTGATCCCCCTTGACTGGACGTTCCACAGGTCGCGCCCGGCATGGCTGGCGATTTCTGCGGTCAGCACCAGCCCCTTAGCGGCCATCATCTGACGAAACAACGCGCCGCCGCTGCTATGGTTGACCAGCGCGGGCATATAGCCTTCGGGGTGGATTTCTTCCCCAATCACCCGTGTGTAGTCGCGGGTGGCGCTGTCGAGCAGGTCGGGCTGGTCTAAGATCACGCTGGCGGCGGCCTCTGCTACGCCGCGCCAAATCACATCCAACAGTGACGGCGTAGCGCCGATCCCCTGCCGAACGGCGTCTAGCTGGCTGGCAAATGCCGTCAGCCACGCTTGGCGGACTTCTGGCGGCAGCCCCTCCCGTTGCAGTTGGAAGGCTTGCGCGTAGGCCAGTAGCGCGGCGCACTGGTCAACATAGCTCGCAGTATCTTTCACGGCGGCGGCCAACATTGCCCCGTCAAAGGCGGCAGGGGTAGCGGGTGCGCCCAAATAGCGCACCCTGAAGCCGCCAATCACAGCTTGTGCGGCGGGCGTTGCCCCCTCTAGCGCCTCTAGTGCGCTGAATGCCGCTTTATACGGGCTGTTGGCGCGCTGTTGTTGTGCGGTTTCAAGGTCACGGTCAGTAAAGGTTAAGCCGAGTGCAGTCATCAAGCATCCCTCACACAATTGCCAATGGGGGCGATGATAGCGCATTTGCCCCCTTGTATGCGATGCCCTTTCAGGGGTAGCCTTTATAGGCACATCATCGCAGGTTGTCAACCGCGGGGTTGATGCAATCGCCCTGCGCTGATGATGCTCAACCTTGCCCTACACCCTAGTGCGGGTAGAATAAACTAAATCATTTGTTCATGTGAGACCCACCCGCGATGCCGAATCCGCCACAACCGAACCACCCGTTATTGCAACCGCTGAACAATACACACTTGACCACGCACAATGATGTGGCGCTGTGATATAGTTAAAGTAGCGTAATAGGAACTCTAAACATGGCCTTGATCCCCACAGACACACTGGCCGATGAAGTCTTAGACTTTTTGGCCGCCAGCCCATCTGCCGAGCAGATTCTGAGTTATACCCCCCCGCAGAACCTCCAAGACCGCCTAGAAACCCTCTTAGAGAAAAATCGTGAGCAGGGGCTAACGTTGGGTGAGGAAGAAGAACTCAATGAGTTCGTCCGACTAGATCGTTTTATGAGTCGCCTCAAGATCAAAGCAAGGCGGCGGTTAGCGAACCTATGACCTATATCCCTGATGATATTCGCCATGCGGTCATGAACCGTGCGCGGGATTGCTGCGAGTATTGTCTAACCCACCAACAACACCGTTTTTTTAAGTTTCATATAGATCATATTGAGGCCATCAAACATGGGGGTGTAACTGCGTTAGATAATTTGTGTCTTGCCTGTGTGGATTGTAATCGCTTTAAGGGAACTGATCTTACCTCGATAGATCGCGGTTACACCAACCAAATCCATCCCCTATTCAATCCTCGTCAACAACAGTGGCAATCCCACTTTCAGATTAACTTTCAAACTGGGGAGTTAGTACCTTTATCCGCTACAGGGCGTGTAACCGTTAGACTATTGCGCTTGAACGATATTGAACGGGTTGAAGATCGCCTGCTATTGATTGAAGACGCTCAATATCCCTGCGATGCTTAAGTGGGGCTAGGCGCTGCGCGGATGATGCTCCACCTTGCCCCAGACCCCAGTGCAGGTAGAATAAACGAGAGAGATATGGCTAATGTTACGCTTGATAAACTCACACCACTAAAACGATACATCCATGAGCAAACGCAAGAAACGATTCCTTAAATTACAGTCAAACCCGACGAATGTATCTTTTGAAGCGTTGCAGCAAGTGTTAGCAGACTACGGTTTTGCAATCGAATCGATTAAAGGCAGTCACTACACCTTTCGCGCACAAATCGCCAACAAACGTTGGAAGCTCACTATCCCATATCGCAAGCCAGTGTTGCCGACCTACGTTAAACAAGCAATTGCAGCCATTCAAGAAATCCAGCAAGCGCAGGTGAACCCAGACGATGACGACAAATCAGACGACCTTAACCCCTAACCTTCAACATTACCTCACACTCGACTACACTGTGTTGCTCATTCATGAACCTGATGGCTCTTGGGGTGCGCTGTATGTGGAACTACCCGGCTGTGTAGGCGCAGGGGCAACGCCTCAAGAGGCGCTTACTATGCTGGAAGATGCAAAAGTCAGTTGGTTAGAGGCGGGCTTGACCCACCAAGATCCAATCCCGTTGCCCTTAGCTGACCCCCATCAGTGGATCACTGAACACCGTCCAATGTATCTTGAAGGCTAATATGTCCTTGCCAAATCCCCCCCAACCGAATCACCCGCTACTGCAACCGCTGAACATCGGCAATGTGACCTTGCCCACGCACTTCTTCCTTGCGCCAATGGCCGGGCAGACCAATTACGCCTTTCGCAAGTTCTGCCGCGACTACGGCGGGATCGGGCTGGTCTGCACCGAACTGATTAGCAGCGCCGCCATGCAGTACACCCAAGCCCGTGAGCGCACCTTCCAGAAGTTCGACTGGGTTCCAGCGGACGAAAGCCCAGTGGCCGTGCAACTGTTCGGCGCTGACCCCTATCAGATGGCCGAAGCCGCTAAAATCGTGGCCGACCACGGCGCGGACATTGTAGACATCAACATGGGCTGCTGGGTGCCGAAGGTCGCCAAGACGGGTGGCGGGGCAAAGCTGCTCACCGACGTAGATACTGCCACAAGGGTTGTCGAAGCCGTCGTTAACGCCGTCAACATTCCGGTAACGGTCAAGGTGCGCGCAGGCTGGGAAAAAGGCAACCCGACGGCGCTCCCGTTTGCAAAGGCGGCGGAAGCCGTCGGCGTGAAACTGATTGCCGTGCATTGGCGCTTCGCCACGATGGGCTTCAAGGGCGAACCCGTGTGGGACATCATCCGCCAAGTGAAAGAAACCGTCAGCATTCCAGTGATCGGTAACGGCGACGTTCACAGCGCCGCCGACGCGCTACGGATGGTTGAACAAACCGGCTGCGATGGCGT
Source organism: Phototrophicaceae bacterium (assembly GCA_049318725.1). GTDB lineage: Bacteria > Chloroflexota > Anaerolineae > Aggregatilineales > Phototrophicaceae > CAIRDJ01. The sequence continues at coordinate 12,022 of JBMOFU010000094.1, forward strand.
GATGGTCGGGCGGGCAGCGCTCGGCCAGCCGTGGTGGTTCCGTGACGCCGCCTACGAGATCGCGCACGGCCAAACCGCCCCGCCGATAGCGTTTGCCGAACAAGCTCACACAGCACTGGAGCAGGCGCGGTTGACGCTAGAAACCACGCAGCGCGGCTATGATGAGCAGGTGCGGATGTTGCGCGGCCAACTGAGTCACTACTGCAAAGGCGTGCCGGGGATTGCCCGCATCCGTGACGCAGTGGTAAGGGCAGAATCGTTTGCCGACATTGAGCGGGCGCTCGCGCCGCTGTTTGCTGAAAACGCGGCAACCGACTTGCAAGGCTCACCCGCAGATTTTGACTTGCCAGAGGCCGAAGAAGTCTGTTACATCCCGCAAACGGAGGCCGTCTAGCGCCATGACCGCGCATAACTGGAAGCTCTACGGGCATGATTGGGCAGTGGAACACTT
>JBMOFU010000095.1:0-12453 GCA_049318725.1 Phototrophicaceae bacterium
AAAAGATGAAGCCTCTTACCGTGCGTTTTCCGCTGTTTGCTATGAACTGACCATCTTAGGGCCAACCGCCACCCCGAAGGCGTTGCGCGGCTTACGATCACTCGTCAAATCTAGGCCAACTTCTCAGCCCTATGAGCCGTTGTTCCGTTCGCCCCGTGGCGGTTGGCTGTCGTATGATGCGGTTCACTATCAGTGGCATCGGGTGTGCCAACGCGCCAATCTGCTGGATGAGCAGGGCAAGCCGCGCTATAGCTTGCATCAACTGCGCCACACGCATGGCACGGATCTGCTGGCACAAGGTCAACCGCTGGAGATCGTCCAACGGGTGTTAGGACATCGGGATATCCGCTCAACCCTAACCTATGCTGAACTCGACGATACCCAGATTCGTGCCGCTCTCGAACATCCCAAACGTTAGGGGATGCCCTTATCTTGCCCCCATTGACCGATTAAAATCGCCCCCAAAAAAGGATTGTTGAAGGGATTGAGATCATGGTCATGGAAAATGTGTGGGAACTGGATCGTATCCAGTTGTATCAACAAACCAAAGCCCATCCCGAATGGTCAACTTCCAAGTTGGCCGAGGTCATCGGGCGGAGCATCAGTTGGGTCAACAAGTGGCTCAAGCGCTTACGCGAGGCGCCCCAAGTCCAATTAGAGTGCTTCAAAAGTGCCTCTCGCACACCTGAAATCCGTCCCAAAGCCATTGCACGCACAGTCTGGGATGCCATTCTCAGCTACCGCGATCACCTCAGCGAACAATATGGGCGGGTGGTTGGCCCCAAAACCATCCTCTATCACCTCCATACCGATGACACGCTCAAAGCCAGCGGCGTATTTATTCCCCAATCGCCCACCACGATTTGGAAGGTGTTGCGCGAGGCCGGACGCATTCGCCAAACGGTGCTGGAGCCGCATCCGGTCGAGCGTCCTGAACCGCTCACACACTGGGAAATGGATTTCGGTCAGCTGAGCGATAAGATCGAGTTTATCAGTGTGGTGGATCGCGGGACTTCGATTCTGGTCAACACCCAAAGCGACCATCACTACAACGCCGAAAGCGCTTTGCTGGCGGTGGCGGAATTGTTCGTCCGCAACGGGTTGCCGAAGTGTTTGCGCTTTGATAATGATCCCCGCTTTGTGGGCAGTGCCGCCACCGACGGATTCCCCACCCCGCTCCTGCGCTTTTTGTGGGTGTTGGGCGTCGAACCGGATCGTGTCCCTCCTGGTAAACCCTATCTCAAGCCGTTTGTCGAACGTTCGATTCGAGTGATTAAATACGAATTTCTTTGGCTCAAGCGCCCGGCCAACCCGCAAAAGGCCGCCGAAATGCTGGAAGAATTTCGCTATTTCTACAATCATCAACGTGCCCACCAAGGCTCAGCCTGCAACAATCAGCCGCCCTATGTCGCCTTTCCCAGCCTGCCGACACTGCCCCATCTGCCTGAAACCGTAGATCCCGACCACTGGCTGAAACACTATCATCGGCGGGTCTTTCGGCGGCGGGTGGGACAAAACGGTTCGATTCAGGTCGGCAACCACACCTACTACATTGACTACAAGTTAGCGGGCGAATCGGTGGGCGTGTATCTCGATGCCGAGTTACGGATCTTTCGCATTCTGCATGAGGGCAACACGATCAAGCAGCATGAGATTCAGGGCTTGGTTGGGCATGAGTTACCCTTTCAAGCGTTCTTGGCGCGGATGTTGGAGGAGGCGCGGACGCAAGAGATTGCGTGATCTTAGGCGGATAAAACCGCTCAGTTTTTGAATCCCCTTCATTGCCATCGCTTCTCCCCTGTTGGGCAAGGTTTGTCCAGCGATGTATTCTGCTGTCTCCAGCCCGCTTATCAACGATACGAGGCGTTGGCTGCAAATCTGCCACGATGTGGATGAACTTTTCCATCTTCGACCCCGATAAATAGTACACGTTCGCTACCTTTACCCCTACCTGAGCGACGGGAATTTGAATAAAGGTAGCACTGCGGCAACTTTTGTCCCGGCTGTGCAAACAGCAGGCACGTATGAGGTCTTCATACATTGGCCGATCCTAACAGATGCCGCCAGTATTGTCCCGATCTCTATTCACCACATGGATGGTATGACGACGCGCTATGTCAATCAACGTATTGACGGCGGAACGTGGGTGTCGCTTGGCACGTATGCTTTTGAGGCAGGCGTAAACGGGAGCATAAGCATTATCCCGTCGGCAGATCCAGCAGCAAGTGGTGAAGTCGTGGCCGATGCTGTACGTCTAGTATGGCGCACTCCGTAAGCAAAAAACGCGGTGAGGCAGCGCCGCAAAAGGTTCTGCTTCATCACGCACATACTACTGAATCTACTGGATTCAAACGATGAAGTTTCTACTCTCAGTAAATCACGGAATCAGGAGAGACAAAAACAGCAATGGCCTCGGGTGGAGGATAAAGACGCTCAACCCCGCGCACGAGGAATGGCAAGCCCCTAGTTTGACGGACAGAGACTTTACCTCAAAATGCCCTACCGTTTAAGCCTCTCTTTTGGCTCAGGTATTGACTAGGGGCATCGAATTGTTAATACCCCAGAGACTGCCCTCAGCACGTAATATATTGATACCGCACCGGGGTCTAAATGCCCTAAACTTCTGGCTTTCAAGAGTGACGAACGGCCTCTCTTGCTCACCATGTCAGCAGTTGCTTTCATTCCCGCTTCTGCTGCCGGGAGCGCCTGAAGCCATGCTTGTGAGATCGTTGCGCTTGTAGCGCGTTCACCATAGGCGTTGACAAACGGATCGAGCGTATCAATCATGGTTTTGTCACCTACTTTGGATTTGCCGAGCTTGCCAATAGCCGCCAACGCCATGACGAGGGCATGATGGACGTAGGAAGCATTCAACACATCATTAGGCAGATGACTTCCTAGCGTGGTAATAAATATGCCAACCAACGCGCCCGATGCCCCTCCTGAGGCATCAGCAAAAGCCGTACCTGCATTGACCAGCACCTGCCCGGCACTTTCATCGGTGATGCTTGCCACGGCTGCCTGAAATCCGCGTACCATGCCCGTGCCATGATCGCCGTCACCCGCCACCGAATCCAGGCGACCGAGTTCATCTTCGGCTGCTGTGACCGCCGCCAATGCTGCCGTTAGGCACTCCCGAACAATTTCGCCGCTCATCGCCGTTTCCTTTCAGGCTTTAGTGTAAACAGGTGTAGAAGCAGGTGCGTCATAAAGCGCTTTTAGATCGTCGTCAACCCACAGCAACGTCAGCGAGCAGCCTTTCATGTCCAGTGAGGTAGCGAACTCATCAATTAGGGTTTCGCACACCTCAATGCCCGCCGTTTGAAGTTGCTTATGAATATCGCCATACAGTACGAAAAGCTCCTCGTACTTTGTCGCTCCCAGTCCGTTCAACATCACTACAGCACGGCTGCCCACGTCAACCGGCGCGTTTGCCATAACTTTGTTCACCAGTAGCGCAGCAATGTCTCTAGCGGGCAACAGGTCGGTGATCTCGATTCCGGGTTCCCCGTGAATCCCCAGCCCCAATTCCATCTTGCCCGCTTCGACGCTAAACAGCGGCTCGGTTTTGCCCGGAATCGTGCAACCCGCAAATGCGATGCCAAAGGAGCGTGTGCGTGCATTGGCACGTTGGGCATACTCCGCAACCGTCGCCAAATCATCCCCACGCGCTGCACTTGCGCCTGCCGTTTTCATCACAAAAAACAACCCGGCAATCCCCCGCCGATCCTCAATGTTTTCCACTGCCACATCATCTGTCACAATCACTGTGCGGATGTTGATGTTCTCGCGCTGACAGCGTGTTTCTGCCATGCCAAAGTTCATGACATCGCCGTTGTAATTGCCAACGACATACAACACGCCAGCACCGCCATCTATGGCTTTGGTGCAGCGGTAAATTTGTTCTGTTGACGGGCTGGTGAAAATTTCGCCAATGGCTGCCCCTGTTGCCAGCCCCTTACCCACCATGCCAAAAAAAGTTGGATAGTGACCCGAACCGCCGCCCGTCAGTACGGAAACTTTGCCTTTTGGCGCTCCGCCAGCGATCATAATGCCCGACGCATTAGGGACACGCTCAATAGTGCGGCTGTTGGCGGCAATGTACCCATAGATCATTTCTTCTCTAAAATCAGATGGGACGTTATAAAGGTTAGTCATTTCGTTTCCTCCTGCTGTGCATAGGTTAGAGTAGAGTCGAACCGATATCCTTCTGGCGCAAATAACGTAATATGCTCTAACGGGCATTCAACCCAAACCCGTTGATGTTCTTCGAATAGCTGATCTGGCGGTACTTTGGCTTTGATCGTCTGACCACCCACCTTGATCGTTAAAAGGTGTTGCCCGCCAACCACAATCGAACGACGGATGATTTCCCCTTCTACAGTGCAAGGCAGGCCATCTTGATGTAGACGAACCCTCTCTGGACGTATACCCACCAAGACTTGTTGATGTCCGTTCAGCTCGGTTATCTGTACAGGCTGCTGAAATAATGGCGATGCCAAGTATGTTGCACCGCCATCTCGGTGTACCTGATGCTCCACAAAATTCATGCCGGGGTTCCCCAAGAACCAGCCGCCAAAACGATCATTCGGGTGGTTATAAATCTCTCCCGGCGTACCGCTTTGGACGATCTCACCGTTTCGCATTAAAACGATCTGATCCCCTAGGGTCATTGCTTCAGTCTGGTCATGGGTGACATAAATAATCGTCTGCTTGTGACGCTTGACCAGCTTCTTCAGCGCCTGTTTCAGCTGTACTTTGGAATCAACATCAACATTGGTGATGGGTTCATCAAAGAGGATAATGCGCGGTTGGCGAGCAACCTCACGGGCGACGGCAACCTTCTGGCGGGTGCCGTTGTCTAGTGTGCTAATGTCCTTGCCGACCGCGTGCGTCAGATCAAGCGTTTCGATTACGCTTTCCACACGTTCCTTACGTTCTGCTTGGTGACGGCGCAAGTAAGGGTCTTGGAGCAAGGGCAATTCGATGTTGCGGTATACATCCATGCCGCGATAGACCACTGGATATTGGAACACCATCCCGATGTGCCGCTCGCTTGGGGAAAGATCATTTACCCGTTCATTGTCGAAATAGATATCGCCAGAACTTGGCTCTTCCAGCCCGGCAATAATCCGCATCAAGGTTGATTTGCCGCAACCAGACGGCCCTAACAGGCAGGTGACTGTTGAAGATGGAAAGGTGATGCTAATGTCCTTTACCGCGACCAGTTCCTTAAATTCTTTACGTAGATTCACAAGACGAATTTCTGACATCGTTTAGTTCCTTCCCAGTCCTATCCGCTGTCCGGTTTCGGGGGCGTATAGTAGGAGTGCATTAGGATGTATGCCAATCGTGCAGCTGATGCGGTCAGTCATGATTCCTGCACCATGCCCAACGACGGCTCTCAGCAGGATGCCGTTAGCTTCGAGGTAACACACCATTTCACCGCCAAGGTCTTCCACCAGCATGATCTCTGCTTCCCTCAACAATATCCCGTTGGATTTTTCAGGGTTGATTTTGACATCTTGCGGGCGAAGCACGACGTTCACGGCCATCCCTTCTGTAAACGCTGAAAACGCTGAACCATCGAATCGAACCTCGAAGATTGCTGTCTCCAAACGCGCATGATTGCCCTCGTGATACAATTTTCCATGGAAGATGTTGGCTTCGGGAAACCCCAGTAGCAACACCGTTCGTACCTGTTGAGGGTCTTGATAAACCGCCTCCAGATTTCCAGCTTCAATGATGCTGCCCACGTCAAGGATTTGGATTTGCTCGGCCAACATCAAGGCTTCCAGAGCGTCCGAAGTGGTGTAGATGAAAGTCGCCTGCAAGTCGTCTTTCATCTGGCGCAAATCTTCAAACAACTGCTCCCTTAGTTTGAAGTCCAGTCCGGTGAGTGGGTCGTCTAGGATAAAAATAGTGCTTTCCTTGACGATGCCGCGCGCGATGGCAACCCGCTGCTTTTCACCGCCGCTTAGTTGGTGTGGGGATTTTTTCAACAGATGGCTGATTTTGAGCGACTCGGCGGTACGCTCTACAATCGGACGAATCGCCGTTTTCTTCATGCCTGCGAGAGTCAACGGATAGGCGATATTGTCATACACACTGTAATGCGGGTACAGCGCAAAGGACTGCGGCACGTAACCAAGGTTACGTTTCTCAGGCGATAAACGGGTTGCATCTACACCACGCAGCAGAATTTGTCCCTTATCTGGCATTTCTAGGCCGGCGAGTAGCCGCAGCAGCAGCGATTTGCCACAGCCCGGGGCGCCGTATATAACCGTAAAGCTACCTTGCTCAATGGTTAGGCTAATATCTCGAAGAACGGGGTTGCCCTTGTATGCTTTTTGCACATTTCTAAACTCAACAGCTGTCATGAATGATTTCCCTTATCGCTTCCCTAAATCTAACAGGAATGGAACCAGTGAGATGCTAAGAGCGACGATCCCACCAATCAAGATAGCTGAGAAGACCAGATAAATCAGGGATCGAACGAAACCTGTACTTGGCGGAATATTGCTAAAGACTATTTGAAAGAGGGTTGATACGATCAGCAACAGTACCCCCCATTGATACACACTGCGGTTGAAATTCTGTGTGATCAAGATGAAGCTACATATCAGTAGTCCGATCAGCCCCACCTGTACGACAGCGGCGAAAGATCGCTTTGTCGTCGTCATACTTCACCTCGCACTGTGCCAAAGGTCATCCCGACTAAAAGGTACTTTTGGAAAACAAAGATCGCCACAATCGGCAGCAACATATAAACCGTCGTCAGGGTAGAGACAAACGGCCAATCCCAGCCACCGTCGTTATACAGGTAGTTGGCAAACATGACTGGAATCATCGTGGTGGTTCGACCACCAAGAAAGAGGTTAAAGATAAACTCATTCCACACAAAGATCAGGTTGAAGATGAATGCTGCCACCAAGCCGGGGGTAACCTGAGGCAAAATAACACGGAAGAGAATGTGCAAACGCGAACCGCCATTCACCCGTGCTGTTTCATCATAACGTGGGGATACACCGTCAATAAAGCCTTTCAAAATCCAAACGGAGAAGGGAATGCTAAACATGGTGTAGAACAGCGTCATTCCCCAGAAGGTATCCCGCCAGCCGAATGCCACATACATCAGATAAACCGGGATCACTACTGCGGCGGAAGGTACCATGCGGATAGAAAGCAGGAGGAACATCAGAAAGTTAGTACCCGTTGGTTTAAAGCGCGAAAAACAGTACGCCGCCAAAAACGACACGACTAGCGCAATCACCACAGATGTGAGTGATATGACAATGCTGCTCAGAAAATATTGAGTTACATTGGGGCGCGTTAACAAATCTGGGTAATTCTCGAACGTTGGTGTAAAAACAAACTGGGGTGGCGTTGCCAGAATGCCGCTGGTGGTCTTAAACGAACTCAAAATGATCCACAAGACGGGCGCAAAAAAGACCAGCGCGACCAACCACAAAACAAGGTGATACAGGGTTTGTTGGGTACGTTTTCGGTTCATGAGACCCCGCCTTGTTGCTTACTACTCTGATTCAGGATGAAGATGTAGATTGATGTGAAGGCAATTGCAGTCAGCAGCAGGATCACAGCCAGTGCCGATGACCAACCAAGATCAAAGGCTTCAAAGGCTTGACGCCGCAGTGTGACGGCGATCAATTCAGTTGTAGAACCGGGCCCCCCGCCGGTGAGGATATAGATCAAATCCAGTGTTTTGAATGAATCAATGGTACGTAGAAGAATCCCTAGCATCAGCACATAGCGTGCGTGCGGCAAGATAATGACACTCAAACGATATGTCCACGGCAGACGGTCAATCTCGGCTGCTTCTAATTCAGCTTTTGGCACTGAACCCAACGCAGCCAGCGTGATAAGGATCATGAAAGGCGTCCACATCCAGATGTCCACAAACATCACAGCCCCAAACGCAACGTTGGGATCACTCAGAAAGTTGACTTGATTACCAAACAAGCCCAGCACATAGTTAGCAATGCCGAATGTTGGCTCATAAATGAAGCGGAAAAACACTCCCGATGCCAAAGGGGTGATAATCATAGGGGTGAACAACAGCGTTAGGGCAACCCGGCGGCCCGGCATCTGGTTGCTTCTCCAGAACAGTAACCCTAGCAGTCCCCCCAAGATCGTCTGGATCGTGATGCTGACAAAGACCCATATGAACGTTCGTCCTAAGCTTTGCCACACGCGCACATCAGACATAATGTCAGTAAAGTTCTCGACACCAATGAAGCGTTCTGGCGCAGACGAAATAAGCGAGTATTTGTAAAAACTCAACCCTATCAGCCAGATAGTAGGAATAACGTTCCAGACCAGAAAGAAAAGGATGACCGGGAGAATGAGCAAAATGGGATACAAACGGGCGTCGTCAAACAACTTGCCTGCCCGCGCTGCCATCCGCCGCCAGCCAGTCTGAGTGTCTGTTAACTTGTCTATCGTTGAATGGTTTAATTCAGTTTCTGCTTGCATTGCATTTGCCTTTACCCTCAAACGCTAAAATTTCATTTGCGAACTGTGGACAGAAACGCAGTTCTGTCCACCACTCTCTTGACGATTAGCGGCTTGAACAATTATGGAGGGCTAACGCTCCCACAAACATCCGGTGGCGCTGTAGTGGTACGCCCGTTGTCAAACAGAATTTCCTGCTGCTGGCAAGCGACCCATTCCAAGACAGCCGCCGGATCATCGCTCTGACCAGAGGCGTAGGTTGAGAAGGCCTCTTGTTGCAAAGAAAGCATCTCGGAGTAATTCGGTTCATGCCAGAAATCGGTAGCACGATCTGGTTGCAGCATGTAGCGGTAAGCACGATTCCATGGATTGATGTCGTCAAAACCGGGGTCATTGAGCGTTACCGCGTCGGTGGGGTTGCCGCCACGCCGCGCATATTCAAGTTGTGTTTCGGGGAGGTACCACCAGTTCATGAAATCTACGGCAACGCGCATGTGCGCTTCATCATTAAATGAGTTCAACACCCATGGCTGACCGCCCATTGACCAAATGCGATTGGTTGAACCATCTTCTTGGGCAAAGGTTGGCGGTGGCACAACGATCACATTGTCTCGGTTTTCGTCCGTGAGCATAACCAGCCCTACAGCCGCCCACTGAATGGCAAACACGCCTTTACCTTCAACGAAGAAGTTCACGTTTTCAGCAATGCCAATATCGAGACCGCCGGGAGGGCCGTAATCCAGCATCCGCCGATTCCATTCCAGCGCTTCCGCGTTGATGGGTGAGTTCAGATAGCCGTAAACATCGCGGGTTTCAGGATTCCAGATTTGACCACCCCGTGACAACATGAACGGGTAAAGCTGCATAGACAGGTAGTCATAACCCCGCGAATGCTGCATGATTACACCATACAGATCATCTTCTGGGCGGGTGAAGAACGCAGCCAGTTGCTCGAACTGATCCATCGTCAGGTTTTCGTAATCTTCAAAGGTCTGCGGAATAGGATAGCCATATTCTGCTTCGAACGCCGCCATCTCATCGGGGTTGCTGGTGTAATCTGTGCGGACGAATAGCGCCTGCACATCCCCTTCTTGCGGTAATCCCCACAGTTCACCAGAGCCATCGGGGTAGGTCATGTAGGTGTCGGGGACGACACTGCTGTACCACTCTAAGTCCAAGTTAGGTTGCGGTGGGATATTCAAATCGGGAATGCCATTGGCGATCAATTCGTCAATATCAACGATCCAGCCCGGTTCAGCCAGCGCGCCCAGCCATTGGCTGTCGCTGATGATGATGTTGTATTCTGCCGAGCGGGTTGCAAGAGACGCCGCCGCCAATTGGAAGAGTTGATCGAACGGCGCGCCGGCGAAGCTGAAATTCACCGTGTAACCGTAGTTTTCCAGCGCATAGGGCGCAAACAATTCCGACGCCATATCAACGCCTAAACTGCTCGGCAGCCAGCCAGAAAGCCCCAAAATCGACATATCAATTGTCTGTCCAGACAATGGATGGTCGCCCTGTGTCATTGCTCCGGGAATGGAAACGCCCAGCAACAAAGGCATCACCAACAGGCATAAAACAACGAGTTTTAAACGGATAAACTGCTTTAACTTGTCCACAATTTGCACCTCTGAAAGTTTTGCGAGTATGAAAAACAACTAGCGCTAATTTGGGGCATTAGGGATCCTTAAAAATACTATAAAATCGTCCTGCACATTTGTCAACAGCTAAATTGACAAATGTGCAGAAAAATGTGTATAATCGAATATATGACCAAATTAAGGTGGTTTTATGACTTGTACTGGACGTTATTGCAAAACGGGGGAATATCCAGATAATCATTAAGGGAGACAATTATTTGGAAAGACAGTGTAAAACCATGAAAAAACTTATTAATCAACCAGAAAATGTCGTTAGAGAAGCCTTAGGCGGCATGGCAGCCGCTCACAGTGATTTGATCCGGGTCTGTTATGAGCCAAACTACATTATTCGCGCTGATGCGCCTGTCACAGGAAAAGTAGCGGTCATTTCTGGGGGGGGCAGCGGGCATGAACCCCTTCATAGCGGCTTTGTGGGCATGGGTATGTTAGACGCTGCCTGCCCCGGCCCTGTGTTTACTAGCCCGACCCCAGATCAAATATTTGGGGCGACCAAAGCGGCGGACGGCGGGATGGGCGTCCTGTACATTGTCAAAAATTATACGGGGGATGTGCTTAACTTCGAGATCGCCGCCCAGCTCGCACAATCGGCAGGCATCGAGGTCAGTTCTGTTATCATCCATGATGATGTTGCGATGCAAGACAGCCTGCGTACCGCCGGGCGTCGCGGCATTGGTGCAACTATTTTTGCAGAGAAAATTTGCGGTGCCGCCGCCGAACAGGGCTATTCACTGGCGCAGATTACTGCCCTTTGCCATCAAGTGAATGCCAATGCACGTAGTATTGGTGTGGCGCTGACCTCCTGTACTGTACCGATGGCGGGCAAGCCCACGTTTTCATTAGGCGCTGATGAAATGGAATTCGGAATTGGTATTCATGGCGAACCCGGGCGTAAACGCATGAAACTTGAGTCAGCTGATGATCTTACCGCAATGATGGCGGCGGCTGTTCTTGAAGATTTACCTTTCGGGCGCGGCGATGAAGTGATCGTCATAGTCAACGGTATGGGCGGAACACCCCTCATTGAGCTTTACATCATCTATAATAAGCTCGATAAAATTTGCCGAGAGAAGGGGATACACATCGCACACCAGCTGGTTGGCAATTACATGACTGCCCTGGACATGAGCGGCGTCTCTTTGACCATGCTTAAGATTGATGAGACTCTGTTATCAATGTGGGATGCCCCTGTAAAAACGGCGGTACTTAGGTGGGGAGTTTAGTTTTATGATTGCCAGAGATGATGTTATTAACTGGATAGGGGCACTTGGGCGCACCTACTACGAAAATCAAGACTATTTGACAGAACTCGACTCGCCCATTGGGGATGCCGACCATGGTGTGAATATGGCACGCGGCTTTTTGAAAGTGGAACAGAAAGTTCCGTCGTATGCCCACAACTGTATACAAGACATTCTCTATGATGTCGGGACGACCTTGCTGACAACCATTGGGGGTTCCGCCGGCCCGCTCTACGGCACATTTTTCCTTGAAGCCAGTAAGCATACTTTCGGAAAAGAAGTGTTGTCTGTACCCGAGATAAGCGCCATGTTTAATGGTGGGCTTGTGGGAATTATGAAGCTGGGCAAAGCGGTCTGTGGGGATAAAACGATGGTGGATAGCCTTTCTCCGGCTGTGGTGGCGCTCATAACCGCCAACGCGCAGAAAAAGGTTTTGTCTGATGCGCTGTTTTGTGCGCTGACTGCCGCTGAAGCAGGGTTGAAGGCGACTATTCCCATGCAAGCGTATAAAGGACGCGCCAGTTATCTGGTTGAACGCAGCATTGGCTATCAAGACCCCGGCGCGACCTCAAGCTACCTGTTGATTAAAGCAGCGTATGACATTTGGCGAGAAGCTGATTAAAGGCGGTGATGTTATGATTTCAATCGTGCTTGTTTCACACAGCGCAAAAGTCGCTGAGGGTGTTAAAGAGTTAGCAGAACAAGTCAGCCATAACTGGGTCAAGATCTATGCGGCAGGTGGTGTGGATGATCACACGATTGGCACCAATGTTGAACTCATCTATGCCGCGCTGATGGAAGCAAGTAACACTGCGGATGTGTTGGTACTGCTTGACATAGGCAGTGCCATTTTAAGCACGCAAATGGCGCTCGAAATGCTGCCAGCAGATAGACACTCGCGTGTTAAACTTGGTGAAGCCCCGTTAGTTGAAGGGGCAATCATAGCTTCTGTCGAGGCATCGCTCGGGCATGGGCTTGAAAAGGTGAAGTTTGCTGCTGAGGCAGCTTGTAGTATGCGTAAACTGCCCTAGTCTATTCGAGGCGAGGTTAAAACGTGACCCAAAAAATCGAAATCGTGATTG
>JBMOFU010000096.1:0-12446 GCA_049318725.1 Phototrophicaceae bacterium
AGCTTCAGTTCGTGCATACACTCAAAGTAGGCGACTTCTGGCTGATAGCCCGCTTTGACCAGCGTTTCAAAGCCGGCGCGTACCAACGCGGTAACGCCACCGCACAAGACAGCTTGTTCACCGAACAGGTCGGTTTCAGTTTCTTCTTTGAAGGTCGTTTCGATGACGCCTGCACGGGTACAGCCGATGGCACGGGCATAGGCCAGCGCTTGCGCCTTAGCATTACCGCTGGCATCTTGGAATACTGCAACCAACCCGGGGACGCCTGCGCCTTCGGTAAAGACTTCACGGACACGGTGGCCGGGCGCCTTTGGCGCAACCATCGAAACGTCAATGTTGGCGGGCGGCACAATCGTCTTGTAGTGGATGTTGAAGCCGTGCGCGAACATCAACGTTGCGCCAGCCTTGAGGTTTGGCGCAATCTCTTTTTCGTACAGTTCTGCCTGCAGCGTGTCTGGAACCAAGACCATAATCACATCGGCGGCGGCGGTGGCATCTGCGACAGAATGCACCGTTAACCCGTCTGCTTCGGCTTTGGCCTTGCTCTTACTGGTGGCATGTAAGCCAATCACCACATTCATGCCGTTATCGCGGGCATTGAGCGCGTGTGCGTGACCCTGACTGCCATATCCAATCACTGCAATCGTTTTGCCGTTAAGCAGGCTAAGGTCAGCGTCTTTGTCGTAGTAAAGTGTTGCCATTGAAAAATACCCTTCCTAAGGTCAGTAAAATGTAGAGTAATCGGGGTGGGCAGCCAAGCCACCCCCCCGGCGATACACAGCTTAGTTAAACGACATGGCCGTTGCCGTTGTGGAGCGGCTCGCCTTGCAGCTTTTGCGGCTCATATTCGCTGTCAATGATGCGGTTGCCGCGTGCCATTGCCACCACGCCAGTACGCACCATCTCTTTGATCCCAATCGGGCGCAGTTCTTCAATCAGTTCTTCGACCAAATGCTCAGAGGCGGTGATTTCTACAATGCACACCTCCGTCCCCATATCCACAATGCGGGCAGGGTAACGCTCGATGATCTCTGTCACTGAATTATACGACGCGGCATCGTCAGTGCGAACCTTAATTAACGCCAAGTCTCGGGTAATGTGCGGTTGATCCCACAGAATCCGCACGTCAATCACGTCTACCAGCTTTTGCAAGTTGGCGGCAATGATCCGAGCGTTAGAACGCCCGACATCTACAACAATCGTCATGCGAGAAATATGCGGCTTATGGGTGCGGCCAACGGTTAGGCTATCCACATTAAACGAGCGGCGGCGGAACATACTCGCCACACGGTTGAGGACGCCGGGCTTGTTTTCCACCAAAGCCACCACAGTAATCTTTTGCGCGGGCATATCAGTTGTTGTCATGGGCTATTGCTCACTTTGCTTTGGACGGCGAATCATATCACGTAGGTCTGCGCCAGAAGGAACCATCGGGTAGACCATTTCTTCTTTTTCAATGCGATATTCAATCAAGACCGGGCCGTTATGGCTGCGGGCAAAGGCTACCGATTCTTCCATTTGGCTGCGGTGGGTCACGCGCATGGCAGGGATGCCATAGGCTTCAGCCAGCTTGATAAAGTCTGGGCTGAACATCGGCGTTTCGTTGTAGCGTTCCTCATAGAAAATCTCTTGCCATTGGCGCACCATCCCCAAAAAGCCGTTGTTGATGATGGCAATGTTGACCTTCACATTTTCTTGCACCGCAGTGGCAAGTTCTGGCATCGTCATCTGGAAGCCGCCGTCACCGACAATCGCCCAGACTTCTTCATCCGGGCGGGCGAACTTGGCGCCAATCGCTGCCGGGAAGCCAAAGCCCATTGTGCCTAAGCCACCGCTAGTGAGCATCGTCAGCGGGCGCTTGTGCGGGTAATACTGCGCCTCCAGCATTTGATGTTGTCCTACGTCCGTCACGGTCAGGGCGTCACCGTCGGTATACTTCCACAGGTCGTTAATCACCTGAGAGCCGATTAACCGATCTCCCATATTTTGATTCACAATGTCGCGCTCGTTGCTGTCTTCTTGCCAGTCCCGAATTTGGTTGAGCCACGCGCTATGCTCACGGGATTCAATATGCGGGAGCAACTGGGTTAACACGGCACGCAGATCACCGGGGATGCCAACATCTACCTTAACCGCCTTGTTGATCTCGGACGGGTCAATGTCAATGTGAATCTTCTTGGCGTTCACAGCATACGTCTTGAGGTTGCCCGTCACGCGGTCATCAAAGCGCATCCCAAGCGCAATCAACAAGTCTGCTTCTTGGATGGCGTTATTGGCCGCCGCTGCGCCGTGCATCCCCATCATCCCTACCGTTAGCGGGTGATTTTCGGGCATTGCCCCTTTGCCTAAAAGCGTCAAGGCCACAGGGATATTGGCGATTTCGGCCAGTTCACGCATTTGTTGGGTTGCGCCAGACATCAACAGGCCGTGACCCGCCAAGATCAACGGGCGTTTGGCGTTCAAGATTAACTCAACGGCCTGTTGGAGGTCGGCTTCATCGGCCAGTTGCGGCGGACGGTAGCCCGCCAAGCGAATTTCGCCCGACGGATAGATGAACTCCATTGCAGCGTTTTGGATGTCTTTGGGGATGTCTACCAGCACTGGCCCCGGGCGCCCAGTGCGGGCGATGTGAAACGCCTGCTTGATGATGTAGGGTAAATCTTCTAGCTCGGTGACCAAAAAATTATGCTTGGTAATGGGCAATGTGATCCCGGTCACGTCAATCTCTTGGAAGGCATCAGTACCGATGGCCGGGCGCGACACTTGCCCAGTAATCGCCACCACTGGCGATGAATCCATCATGGCGGTGGCTAGGCCAGTCACAAGGTTGGTTGCCCCCGGCCCGCTGGTGGCAATGCACACGCCTACCCTTCCAGAGGCCCGTGCGTAACCATCGGCCATATGGCTTGCGCCTTGTTCATGACGGACGAGTACATGATGAATTTTGTCGCGGTACTTTGAAAGCGCATCATACGCTGGCAAAATTGCCCCGCCCGGGTAGCCAAATACCACATCTACCCCTTCTTGCACTAGACATTCCCAAATCATCTCTGCGCCAGTAAGTTTCATAAGAAGGTCACTCGCTCCTAAAGGTCACATAGTTGCTTAAAAAGAACGCGCCTACTGAACCCTATTCAATAAGCGCGCGAAGTACCAAGTTGGGTTGGCTGCAAAGGGACATGCAGCCATAGCAAAGGCCATATGGCGCAGATCATGCGCGCCCGCACAGGGATATGGGGTTATCGTGGGTGTAGAAGTGCTTGCGTGTGCGGTCATCTTATGAAACCTTTGCTTTGGATATTGCATGAAAAAAGCCCCCAGTGGTTGGGGGCTTTTGTATTCGCGCTAGTTGAACGCTCGCTAAACCGTCAGCCACCCAAATCCTTATACCCCGCCCGTAAGGACGAGTACAATAATGACGACTACAATAAGGGTAAGGTTGTTGATAGCTTTGCGAGACAACATGATTTTGACTTAGAACTTTCTTACAAATTGATACTCTATAGGGTAGCTGGCTTGCCCAAAGCTGTCAAGCGGTTAAAGTAAGTATTCCACGCGGTTGGCACAAATTCATATCAATTAACCGATTCGCTTTGTGCAAACCAAACAACTTACTTTTGAGCGCGATCCAACATTAGGCGGGCGCGCTGTACCTGCTTCTTGACAGATTCCGGCGCAGTGCCACCTTCGCCCTTACGACGGGCAACGGCTTGGTCAAAGTCGAACACGGTATGAATATCGCTTTCAAAGAGCGGATGCAGGCCTTTATAGTCCTCGTAGCTCAATTGCGAAAGCGTGACCCCGCGTTGTTCCGCCAGCGAGACAGCCTCCCCCGCAATATGATGGGCTTGGCGAAATGGCATCCCACGCTTGACAAGGTAATCGGCAAGATCGGTGGCAAGCATCATCTCATCCAAAGACTCGCGCATCTTTTCGACATTGAAGTGCAACGTCCCTGCCACTGCCGCAACCACAGGTAGCAACACCTTGAGCGTATCTACCGAGTCAAAGAGCGCTTCTTTGTCCTCTTGCATGTCTTTGTTGTAGCTGCTGGGCAGCCCCTTGAGCGTTGCCATGAGTCCGGTCAAGTTACCGATCATGCGCCCGGCCTTGCCCCGCGCCAACTCCATTGGGTCGGCATTGCGCTTTTGCGGCATCAAACTAGAGCCAGTGCTGTAGCGGTCATTGAGGCGGATATAGCCAAACGACGGATTACTGTAAATAATCACGTCTTCGGCAAAGCGGCTTAGATGTACGCCCAACAGGGCTAAGGCAAACAGGATTTCTGCGACAAAATCGCGGTCACTGACGGCATCTAAGCTATTGAGGCTAATGGCGTCAAAGCCCAGTTGTTGCGCCAAATCATGGCGGTCAATCGCAAACGGATTGCCAGACAGCGCGCCCGCCCCCAACGGCAACACCGAAGCCCGCCGTTTGGCGTCTACTAAACGCTCAACATCGCGCCCAATCATCCAAAAATAGCTCATGAGCCAATGCCCAGCTGTGATCGGCTGGGCGGGTTGCAGGTGGGTAAACCCCGTCATCAGGGTAGCAGCATGTTCATCAGCTTGGTTGACTAAAGCCGTTTGTAGCCCATAAATCAGCGTAATGATTTCGTCTACTGCTTCCATCGCCCACAGGCGAAAGTCCGTTGCCACCTGATCGTTGCGGCTACGTCCGGTGTGTAACTTGCCGCCAAGCTCCCCGATAATTTCAATCAGCCGACGCTCCACAGCAGTGTGAATATCCTCATCGGATGGCTGAAACTCGAAGTTCCCGCTGGCAATCTCTGACTGTACGCGATACAGGCCATCTACAATTTTTTCGGCCTCTAACGGCGTGATGATCCCGGCCAGTTGAATCGCACGGGTGTAAGCCACACTCCCACGAATATCTTGGTCAGCAAAGCGCTTATCAAACGGCAAGCTGTCGTTAAGCCGCCGCAAATCCGCGTCTGTCGGTTCACTGAACCGCCCCCCCCATAAGGTCATTTTCTGCTCCTCTGCTGTAACACTAAACCCAATAATCAGCCTATTTGATCTTTCGACCCCTTTAGGCCGGCCAGATCAAACGCCCGCCAGCGATTGGCACAATCGCATTGATCTGCGCCAGTTCATCCGCACTGAGGGGCGGCAACAACCCCGCTTGCACATTATCATTCAATTGGCGGATGTTCTTCGCCCCCGGAATCACTGTGGTGACAGCAGGGTGCGCCAATGTGAACTGAAGCGCCAATTGAGCCAATGTACGCCCTTGCGCGAGCGGCTTGAGTTGTTCAACCTTTGCAAGGTCATCTAAGAACACCTGATATTCGTCGGCGTTTTCGTGCCAACGCTTACGGAAGTCCCCTTCACCAAAGCGGGTATCTTTGTCGAACTTACCCGTAAGGATGCCCATTGCCAGCGCGCCGCGCACAATCACGCCGATGTTGTTGGCTTGGCAGTAGGGCAACACATCGCCTTCAGCAATGCGGTTCAAGATGCTGTAATCTACTTGGAGCGTAGCACAATGCCCATCGGCGTTAAATTCCTTCAGGTATTCAAAATCAATGGTACTCACCCCATAAGCGCGTACTTTGCCTGCGGCCTGTAACTTTTGGAAGCCTTCTAAGAAGATGTCCATCGTCGCGTCATGAAAGTTAATGTGGCTTTGGATGATGTCTATGTAGTCGGTTTGCAGGCGTTGCAGGTTGGTTTCTACGCCCGCGATCAACTTTTCAACGGTGGTATAGGCGGTACTGCCTGCTTCGCGGTCAAAGCCGATCCAGCCGATTTTACTGGCAACAATAAACTGTTCACGGCGGCCTTTCATGGCTTGTGCCAGCAGTTCTTCACTGTGTCCTAGCCCATAGACATCTGCTGTATCGTAAAAGTTAATCCCTGCCTCTAAGCTAGCATCAATCGTGTTGATGATTTCGGCATCATCCGTGGCGCCCCATTCATTGCCGCCTGCTGCCCAAAGCCCTAGACCGATCTCGGTCACTTCCATACCACTTTTGCCTAACATTCGTTTATTGAGTGTTGCGGATGTCATTTGAAGTTCCTTTTTTTATTGAGTTGGAATGAAATGTTTTTAAGTTCTCTATATCTGCTTAACTTACCTTACGCACCAAGCAAGCATTTACCGAGAAATGTTGCACAGGTCTGTTAGAAAACGTCTCACGGACGCCACAGGTGGCGCCCCTACAGGCCATAGATTGTAGGGGCGAGACTCGCCCCTACAATCTATGATAGGTCTGTCTATTCGTTGGTTTCTTGGTCAATCAAGGCTTGGATTCGCATTGGCAGGCCAAACAAGGTAATGAACCCGGCAGCATCGGCCTGATTGTAGACGTTTTCCTCACCAAACGAGGCGTAATCCTGACGATATAGGCTGTACGAGCTACGGCGACCAGCCACAGTAATGTTGCCCTTATAGAGCTTAAAGCGAACTTCCCCCGTGACGGTTTTTTGGGTCTCATTCACAAAGGCGTCTAAGGCGCTCCGCAGTTTGGTATACCATTGGCCGTTATACACCAACTCCGCATACTTGAGGGCGATCACATCTTTATACTGCAACGTGGCCTTATCAAGGCAAATGCTCTCTAGCACTTGGTGGGCGCGATGAATAATCGTGCCGCCGGGGGTTTCATAAACGCCGTGAGACTTCATCCCCACCAAGCGATTTTCAACAATGTCAGACCGCCCGATCCCGTGTTTTGCGCCAATGTCGTTGATGCGGCTGAACAGTTCCACTGGGGCAAGCCGCTCATCGTTCACACTCACCGGAAGCCCTTGTTCAAAGCCAAGCGTGATGTATTCGGCTTCATCGGGCGCGGCTTCGGGGCTGGTGGTCAGTTGATACATCACTTCTTCTGGCTCATTCCACGGGTCTTCAAGCAAACCCCCTTCATGGCTCAAGTGGAACAAATTACGGTCACGGCTATAGATTGATTTAAGCGTTGCAGTGATGGGGATATTAAACTCTTGGGCATAGGCGATGGCATCTTCACGGCTGCGGATGTCCCATTCACGCCATGGGGCAATCACGCGCAGCTTGGGGTTTAAGGCCATTGCCGTGAGTTCAAAGCGGACTTGGTCGTTCCCCTTGCCAGTTGCGCCGTGAGCGATGGCGTCTGCCCCTTCAAGTTCGGCAATTTCGACAAGGTGCTTGGCAATCAACGGGCGGGCAAAGGATGTCCCTAGCAGGTACTCACGCTCATAGACCGCCCCCGCTTTCATCGTGGGGTAGATGAAATCGGTCAGGAATTCTTCGCGCAGGTCACGGATATACAGTTTGCTGGCGCCAGTTCGGATGGCCTTTGCCTCTAGCCCGTCTAGCTCTTCGGCCTGACCTAAATCTGCGGTGAAGCAAATCACTTCACAGTTGTCATAGTTGTTTTTTAGCCATGTCACGATGACGGACGTATCTAATCCGCCACTGTAGGCCAACACTACTTTCTTCACGGGCTGTCTTGTCATGATGGGAACCTAATCTATCCTCTGGTAATACAAATACCCCGAACGCGCACGCGGGGGAAGGCTCAAGAATGGTAGACTAGACTAACGCAAACCGAAATGAAGTCAAGCGGAAGAAAACCCACACGCTTAAGCTATCCCTGACTGACCCCATGAGTTGGTGTATACTATTTGTCTACGAATCGAATCTATCCATCAAAGAGTTTAAGAGGCAAATCTCGTGTCTGGTCACAGTAAATGGTCTACGATCAAGCGGAAAAAGGGCGCAGAGGACGCCAAACGCGGCAAAATCTTCACACGGCTTGCCCGTGATGTGATGGTGGCTGCCCGTGAAGGGGGCGGCAATGAAGAAATGAACGCCAAACTCAAATTGGCGGTGTTGAAAGCCCGTGCTGCCAACATGCCCAAAGATAACATTGACCGTGCGATCAAGCGTGGCACGGGGGAAATCGCAGGCGGCGACATGGTAGAAGCCACCTATGAGGCTTACGGGACGGACGGCATCGCGTTCATTATCGAGACGCTGACCGACAACAAAAACCGCACACTGGCCGAAATCAAGACGACGCTCAACAAGAACGGCGGCGCATTCGCCAACAGCGGTTCGGTAACGTGGCAATTTGCCCAGCAAGGCTATTTGAGCTTAGACGCGGCCAATGTGGATTTTGACGCTTTGTTTTTGATCGCAGCGGAAGCGGGCGCTGAAGATGTGATTGCCGAAGACGACCAAATTATCGTCTATACCCCACGCGAAAGCCTAGCCGCTGTAGAAGCCGCCCTCAGCGACAACGGCTATACGGTCAATGAGGCTGAGTTGCGTTGGTTCGCCAGCAACGAGATTGAACTGCCAAAAGAGCAAGCCCTACGGAACTTGCACATTCAAGACTTGCTTGACGAGCTGGATGATGTGCAGTCGGTATCGTCCAACTTGGCAATTACTGATGAAGTTGCTGCCGCGCTTGAAGACGCCTAATGCTCAGTCTTGGGATTGACCCCGGTACGGCGCGCGTCGGGTATGGCTTGGTGCTTGAACAGGGGGATGGTTCGCTAAAGGCAGTGGCCTATGGGGTGATTACCACCCCAGCAGGCGTTCCGATGGCGGAACGCCTCAAAATGATCCATGAGCAGCTTGCCGTGCTGATTCAGACCTACAAGCCTGACCGCGCAGGCATTGAAGAACTGTTTTTTGGCAAGAATGTCACCACTGCGATCACCGTCGCGCAAGGGCGTGGGGCTATCTTACTGACGCTGGCTCAGGCCGGCTTACCGATCACTGAATACAAGCCCAATATGATAAAGCAGAGCATTACGGGCTTTGGCGGCGCACATAAAGGCCAAATTCAAGAGATGGTGCGCTTGCTGCTCAACCTTGATGAGATTCCCCATCCCGACGACGCTGCCGACGGGTTAGCCATCGCCATCACAGATTTGCACAATAGCCAACAGATTAGCCTGCTAGGTGAAGAATAGCCATGATTGCGAGTGTACACGGCCACATCAGCGCCAAAGGGAAAGATTACCTTGTCATTGAGGTTCATGGCATCGGCTATCAGGTTCACACCACGACCATCATTGTCGCACAAGCCCACGCGGGCGAAGAACTTGCGCTCTATACCACGCTCATCGTCCGTGAGGATTCACTCACGCTGTACGGCTTCCCCACCCCTGCCGAACGTGACCTGTTCGAGACGGTCATCACTGTGAGTGGGGTTGGCCCCAAAATGGGATTGTCTATCCTCAGCACCTTGAGCGTAGATAACCTGCGTAACGCCATCGTCTCTGAACGCGACGACCTGCTTACACGGGTGCCGGGGGTCGGCAAAAAGACCGCGCAAAAGATCGTGTTAGACCTTAAAGATAAGTTGACCAGCCGCGATACCGCCCCGATGATGGAGTTTGCCGACGACACCAACGCCGAAGTGCTAGACGCCCTCACTGCGTTGGGCTTTAGCGTGGTCGAAGCCCAGCGGGCGATCCAGATGATCCCACCAGATGCCCCGCCCATTGTGGAAGAACGCCTGAAATTGGCGCTACAACAGTTAGGATAAGACGCGCACACCATGACCCAACCGCTGATTGGCAAGCGTGTGAACCTGTTAGATCAAGGCTAGATTGAACTGGTAGATCATGGGTGAGGCGTTTGAGCAATATCGCCTCCACCCCGAAGACAGCCCTTAGCCAAACACGACTCCCCCGCGTGAAAGCCACACCAGCCCCCACACCGTAAAGAACCCGCCCACCAGCAACATCGAAAGGATGCGTGGGCGGGCAGGAACCGGTTCCCCCACCGTGCCGATGAAAATACGCCAGCCCCAAATGTAGTAGAGCATCGCCACCGCCACCGAAACCCCAACGTAGACGCTAGAAAGAGGCTGGCCTAAATCAAATACATAGCGGTTGTAAATGTCGGCTTCTGGGCGTGTGCTGCCAGCCCAACGCACCAAAAAGGCCGTGAGCGGGAAGACACCAAAGGTCACCCCTAACGCCAAAGCAGCCATCACGATAATTTTTACCGTGCGCGGGATATTCACCAAGAAGGCCAAAAAATTTGCGGCACGGTTCGGAATCAAGGATGACATTAACTTCTCTCCGGCGATTGTGGCATCATAGGCGGGTCTGTGTTGATGAGGAATGCAGAGGCGCGCTCAAAGTATTCCTGCATGATCCCGCGTGCAGGTTCGGCAATCTCGACCTCATCTAACGCGGCGAGCATATGCGCCAACCAATGATCGCGGGCGGTTTGGTCTATCACAAATGGGTTGTGTCGCATCCGCAGGCGTGGATGGCCGCGTTGGGCAATATAGCGACTGCCCCCACCAAAATATTGGGTCAGGAACAGAAATTGCCACACCTTGCCAGCCTCTAAATCCTCTGGAAACATAGGGCGCAACAGAGGATCGGCTTCGACACGCCGGTAGAATGCTTCGACCAATTGACGAAAGGGTTCATCCCCGCCAACGAATTCATACACGTTGATTTCTACGTCGGTCATCAGATGCCTTCCTTTGAAACTAGACAATTTGCATAGGGAGGGTACAATTTTCCCCCGTGTGCTGATTTTTTGATTATAGAACTAAACTGCGAGAGGAAACATTATGAAAACGTACCAGCGCAGCCAGATCGTGCTGATGCTGCTGATCTGCATGTTTGCGGCATTTGGGGCATTTGCCCAATCGGACATTACAGTCGGTGGTTCTGCACTGGGGGAACCCCTAATTGACGCTTTAGCCGCCAATGCAGGAACCGAAGTGAGCGCTACCTATGCTGGAACTGCGGCAGGGATCAACCAGTTTTGTTTCAATACCTTAGATGTTGTGGTCAGTAGCCGCTTTATGACCTTGCCTGAAGAAGACCTGTGTAATCAAGGCGGCGTAACCTTTCAAGAGTTGGTGATTGGCTATGAGGCAGTGGCCTATATCGCTCACCCCGATCTTAGCTTACCCCAATGCCTTTCTAGCGGCGACCTCAACAATATTCTTTCCCCCGCTGCCAGCATCAGCACCACATGGGATTTAGTTTCCCCAGCCGGTGAGGTGGGTTTGAGCGTACAGGTCTTTATGCCTCCGGCAAGCTCCCTCATCGAAACGCTGGTGGACGACCAAACCGCCGGGGTGGGCTTCCGCAGTGACCTCCAGCGCCTAGAGACAGACAGCGCCGTGATTGAAGCAGTCAGCAACACCGAAGGAGCGTTTGGGGTGGTTCGTGCAAGCACCCTCACCCCAGAAGCCGCCGTCACAGTGGCCGAAGTACGTAATCCAGAAACAGGGCTGTGTTCTGCACCCAGCGCCGACGCCCTGAATGCAGGCAACTACCCACAAGGCGTTCAATTGTTGATCTACGCCAACGCCACATCCGTGACTGAAAAAGCAGGCATCGCCGCGTTGCTTGCTCCATTGGGAGATTTGGCGCTGGCCGAACCCCTGCTCACGGGGCTGTATTTGCCCCCCACAACAAGCAACTTTGCTGACAACACCGCAGTTTTGGCTGGCGAAACAGGTCGCCGCGCCAGTGCGACCCTCACCGCCTATCAAATTCCCGCGACGATTAGCGGGACGGTCAATATCGCCGGCAACAGTAGCGGTTTTAGCCTCATCAGTGGGCTAGTGACGGACTTTACCACCCAATACACAACGGCGGTCATCAACAACAACTTTTTGGGGCAAGCCGCTGGATTGCAACAGTTGTGCAACGGTGAAGTAGACGCGGTTGTGATTGAAGGTCAACTCGCAGAAGACACGCGCACCGCCTGCGCCGCTGTGGATATTGCGCTGGTGGAACTCCCCTTAGGCACACAGTCGGTCGTGTTGGTGGCAAACGAGGCTGATGAATTCCTTGCCTGCCTCACGCCAGAACAAATCGCCCGCACATGGGACGCCGCAACCGCTGGCGATGTCAACACATGGCAAGCCGTTGATGCTTCCTTCCCCGACAGCGAATTGACGCTGTTCGCTGGCGATTTAGGCACAGTCACACCGAACTTGTTACTCACCCATGTCAGTGGCGGCCAGCCATTGGTCATGCGTGCGGATACCGAAACTAACAACGACCCCTTGTACCGTGCTGCCGCCGTTGCCAACGTCCCCGGCGCGCTGACCTACATGACGTGGGGACAATATCAAGACGTGTTGGCGAACAACCAAGCACGAATCCAACTGGTTGCAGTAGGACAAAGCAACGACTGTGTTACCCCCAGCGAAGAAAGCCTGCAAGACGGTAGCTATCCACTGGCGCAAACACTCTCGCTGGTGATTAGCCAACGTGCGCTTGAACGTGCAGAAGTCCAAGCCTTTGCTTGGTACGTTAACGATCCGGTGCGGGTGGCGGACTATGAACGCCAAAGCTTCGAGTTCATCACACCAGTAGGCTTGGCAACCCGCCAAGTGACGCTTGAAAATGCCTTCGCGGTTGCACAGGAAGCATTGCAAGCGCGCCAAGCTCAAGAAGCAGCCGCAACCCCAGTGCCAGCCGAAGAAGCGACTGCCGAAGTCA
>JBMOFU010000097.1:0-12347 GCA_049318725.1 Phototrophicaceae bacterium
GGGACATGGTGTATCATGCCCCTACGGATGCTAATGATTCTGTAGGGGCGCATAACCTACCCAAATAGCAGAACCGATCAACCGATGGGTTCTGCCCTACAATCCAATCCCTTAGCGCGCCAATTCGTGCGTATTTTCAGGCTCACGTTGCCATTCTGTGGCAATCGTCATTTGACGGCCTAAAAATGCCAGCGTCAACCAATCAGCAAGGATTCGGAGCGCCTGTTGCCGTGACGGTTGAAAGTAAAGGAAGAACCCCAAGCGGATTAACCAGCCCAACCAGCCTGTAAATTGTACCCCATAGACTTCTGCTGCGCCTTTGCCAACCCCCACACTTGCCACTTGACCCAAGCCGGGGTAACTGAATGGCTTTAGCTGCTTGCCCAAAATCGTGTAGGCGATGTTTTCCCCCGCCCATTTGCCCTCCATAATCGCCCAAAGCGCGTTGGTGGGCGCGACTTCACCGTTAATCCGCATCACATAGGCGGTGTCTCCAGATGCCCACACATGGCTTTGCCCTTTGACGTGCAAAAATTCGTCGGTGAGGATTTGCCCTTTGGGGGTGCGCTCAAAGGCTTCTGTTCCGGGTAACACCGTCAAGCGTTGCCCCACCGTAGAAAGCACCGTCTTAGACGGGATAAATTGCCCATTAGAAAGCTGCGCCCCCTGTGCCGTCACTTGGCTGATGCGCGTATTGAGGATGACCTCTACGCCGTAGTCGGCTAAGGCACGGGTACAGTAGTCTGCCAGCCGATTAAACTTTGGCCGCAACACAGGCAACAGTTCTGCCCCAGAGTGAATCAGCACAATGCGGGGTTTGCGCCGTTGCAAAATGGGATAGAACTTTTTGTAGGCTTGGTACATTTCGGCAATGTTGGCGCTAAACTCCACCCCGGCAATGCCGCCGCCACCCACCACCACCGTCATCCACTGATCTTGTTCTTCGCCCGCTGGCAAGGCATTGCCGACTTCCAACACACGGATCAACTGATTGCGGGTGGTTGCCACGCCGCCATGCGCTTTGACGGTATAGCCATAGTCGTGCAAGCCGGGGACGCTTTCCATGTTGTCATAAGAGCCATTGGCAAGCAGCAGGTAATCAAACGGCACTTCCTCAACGCGCTGACTGCTTAAAATCTGTGCAGAAACCGTTTTTTGGTCAAGGTTGACCCCTACAACAGTGGCTTGAAGAAACGTTTGGCCTGTATAGATCGGGCGCACGGGGCTTTGGCGGTTCGGGATGGAAATAATGCCCGTGATAGATTCCGCCGTCCAGCCGTGAAACGAGTGATAATTTTTAGACGCAATCACGGTCACGGCGACCTCACCCGCAGTTAGCTTGCGGCCTAGCCGTGCCTTTAAGAACTTGTATGCCCAAATGCCTGTATAGCCCGCGCCAATAATCACTACACGGGTTGGGGATGTTGTCATAACGGTTGATTTGCTCCTGTTGGGGTCTCTCAAAAAACGGGTTTGGGGTAGGGCTGAGGTTGCATCCAGCATTATAGTGGCGTTTGCCTATAGTCCGCTACCCGCCTCAGTTCAAGGATATTCTAAAAATCGGCGCAATCCTTTGGCAGAAAGGGATAAACCCGTAGCTTCTGTATGGGTGGCGGATGGGACTTGACATTTTTTTCGATTAGACTAAAAATAGAGTTTGTATCACCTATACTGCTTAGGTTACATTCAAAAAAACGCTTTTTAATATCGCCTCAAGGAGCATCCTCATCCATGAAGCATAAGCACATCGTTCTAATTATCTTGACTTTGGCCTTGAGCGTGACGGCGGCAGGTTTTGCCCAACAAGACACGCTCAAGATTGTTGCCACCACGACCCAAGCCAACGACCTCGCGACGATCCTCACCGACGGCGTAGACGGCATTGAAATCTTTGCGCTGATGGGCGCGGGCGTTGATCCGCACCTCTATCAACCCACAGAAGCCGACATTGTTGCCATGAACAGCGCTGAACTGGTCATCTACAGCGGCCTACATCTTGAAGGCCAATTCGATGCTGTCTTTGAAGCCCTCAGCGAGCAAGGGATTAGCATCTTCGCGTTAGGGCAACCCGTCAAAGACGCGGGCTACATCATTGGCGGGTTTACGCTGTCTGCGGAACTGGTCAACGTAGATGATCCGCACTTCTGGTTTGACCCGCGTAACTGGGAACTGACGACGTTGGCCTTAGCCGAAGAACTCAGCCAGCTTGACCCGGCCAATGCCGACCTGTACGCCGCCAATGCCGAAGCCTACCTCACTGACCTACAGGCGATCTATGCGTGGGCAGACGCCGGGATGCGCCCGGTGCCAGAAGGCCAGCGCTACATTGTCACGTCGCATGACGCCTTCCAGTATTTTGGGGCGGCCTTTGGCTGGCAGATGTTCGCCGTGCAGGGGATCAGCACCCAAGATGAAGCGGGCGTAGGCGACATTCAAGCCGTCGTGAACTTCGTGCTAGACAACGACATTCCGGTGATCTTTGTCGAGAGCAGCCTCCCGCCAGACACCGTAGAAGCCGTCGCCGCCGCTGTCAAAGATGCGGGCGGGGAACTGCGCGTCGGCGTGCGGCAACTGTACTCCGATGCAATGGGCGTCCCCGGCACGTTCGGCGGCACGTACATCGGCATGATTGCCGAAAACGTGTACACCCTGTTGCAGTCCTATCAGTGTGCGGGCGTCGAAGTGACCATTCCCGAATGGCCGCAAGACCTTGAACCTGTTCCGCCCGCCGAATTGCTGAACGTGGATTGCGACACGTAAACCCGTAGGGGTAAGGCTCGTCATTGTCGTTAGGCGATGACGTTTCTGTAGGGGCGACCCGACGGGTCGCCCCTACGCCGATAACGATATTGTAGGGGCGCAGCGCGCTGCGCCCCTACGCATAAATCAACCCGACAAAAATTAAGGAGAACCCCTTCATGCTGACCTTTCCGCAAACTTCTGCCACTGCCGCGCCCAAAATCGCGTTGAGCGTAGATGACCTGACGGTGGCCTACAACAGTAAACCTGCCATTTGGGACGTTGACCTGCAAGTGCCAGAGGGCGTCTTGATGGCAATCGTTGGCCCCAACGGAGCAGGCAAATCCACCTTGATTAAGGCCGTCCTCAACTTGATCCCGCGTGCGGCAGGCACCGCGACCTTCTACGGCAAGCCCTACGAACAAGCCCGCGCCTTAGTCGGCTATGTGCCGCAGCGCGGCAGCGTAGACTGGGACTTCCCCACGTCGGTGATTGATGTCGTCACGATGGGGCTATACGGCCAACTGGGGTGGTTCCGCCGCGCCGGACGCAAAGAGCGTGCGCTGGCGCTTCATGCGCTGGATCAAGTGGGCATGGCAGACTTCGCTGACCGCCAAATCAGCCAGCTTTCTGGCGGGCAACAGCAACGCACCTTTTTAGCGCGCGCGCTGGTACAAGACGCGCACATCTACTTTATGGATGAACCCTTTGCGGCAGTAGACGCCGTGACCGAACGGGCAATCGTGGCGATTTTGCGCGAACTACGCGCGCGCGGCAAAACGGTGATTGTGGTGCATCACGACCTGCAAACCGTACCAGACTACTTTGACTGGGTGACGCTCATCAACGTAGAGGTGATCGCCAGCGGCACGACGGCCAGCACCTTCACCCCAGAGAACTTGCTCAAGACCTATGGCGGACGGGTGGCTTACTTGAACGAGAAGCAACCGTTGGCAATGGCGGGGGACTAACGGCCATGTTGCACCTAACCGCAGAAGATCGGCGTGTGTGGGTCGTCATCCTCAGCATTGCACTACTGGGCGTGTTGTTCATCCCCTTCAGTCAGGCCGTGCTTGGCGTGGACTATAACTATACGTTGCGTGTGGTGGCGCTTGGCGGCGCGATTTTGGGCATCGTCAGCGGCGCGTTGGGCTGTTTTGCCATCCTGCGGCGCGAAAGCCTGCTGGGGGATGCGCTCTCTCATGCAGCGCTACCGGGCGTAGGCGTGGCGTTCTTGATCGCTGGCCGCGAACTCGGCGCGCTGCTGCTCGGCGCAGGCGTCGCCAGCGGCTTAGGCGTGCTGTTC
The DNA here is from genome assembly GCA_049318725.1 of Phototrophicaceae bacterium. Classification (GTDB taxonomy): domain Bacteria; phylum Chloroflexota; class Anaerolineae; order Aggregatilineales; family Phototrophicaceae; genus CAIRDJ01. Next base: position 4,046 of record JBMOFU010000097.1, read on the forward strand.
ATCCGCAGTGTGACGCACACGACCCGCATCAAACAAGATACAGCCATGGGGATTGTGTTGGCGTCGTGGTTCGCCGCTGGAATCGCGCTATTGGCCTATATTCAATCGCGGGCAGACGCCAGCCAAGCCGGACTCAAGACGTTCATCTTTGGGCAGGCCGCCGCGATTGTCGAAAGCGACGTGTGGCTGATTAGCATTGTCGGGCTGATAGTCTTTGCCGTTGTGGTACTGTTCTGGAAGGAATTTAAGCTCGTAACCTTTGACCCAGAGTTTGCCGGGGCAAACGGCTTTCGGGTAGGTCTTATCAACAGCGTGCTTTCGACGTTGATCGTCGTGGCGATTGTGTTGGGCTTGCAACTGGCCGGCGTGATCTTGATGGTCGGTATCTTGATTGCTCCCGGCATTGCCGCCCGCCAATGGACGCACAAACTCGCGCCGATGTTGATCCTTGCGGCGGTGTTCGGCGCGTTTGCAGGTAGCACGGGCGCAATCATCAGCGCGATAGACGCAGACATCCCCACCGGCCCCATGATGATTGTCGTGGCTTTTTCGCTGGTGGCGCTTTCGATTGCCTTTGCACCCGAACGCGGGCTAGTCTGGTCACTGATCCGTCAGCAGGGGGATCGTCGGCGCTTTGCGGCGCAAACCACCCTACGCGACCTGTATAAATACGCGCTGGCGCACGGCGGCGCAGCGCACCCCGTCCCAGAGGCGTTTCTGGTCGGGATTGGTGGGGCAGGCGTCAAGTTAGGCTTACGTCAACTGGAACGGGGCGGCAACATCCAGCCGAACAGCGGCAACGCATGGCAACTGACGCCACAAGGCGCCACTGTTGCCGCACAAGATGCCCACAATCAAGCGCTGTGGGACGCCTACCGCGAGTTCCGCGACGAACTGGGGTTGCCGTCCATCCCAGAAGAACGTTACAAAAATATTGACACGCTGTTGCCAAAGGCATCACTTGACTTGCTAGAAGGCCGTCTACAAAAGGGGATCAGCTTATGATGGGGCTAGAGCGGTTCATCATTGACGTATTGTTAACCGTGTTTGCCCGTGAGGACATCAACGCCTTTTTGCGTAGCCCGCAGAACACCGCCACGCTCATCGGCTGTTTGATTGCGATTTCAGGCGCGCTGTTGGGGACTTTCTTGCTATTGCGCGGGATGGCGCTCACCAGCGACGCCATCAGCCATACCGTGCTGTTGGGGATCGTCGTCGCGTTCATGATAATGACTTCGGTGTTGAACCAAGAGCCGAACCTGTCTTCCCCGTGGCTGATTTTGGGCGCGGCGGCGGCGGGTGTGGCGACGGTCGTGCTGACCGAACTCATCTACCGTTCGGGGTTGGTCAAGCAAGACGCAGCGTTGGGGCTGGCGTTCCCGCTGTTGTTCGCGGTTTCGATCATTTTGGTATCGCGCTTTTTAGACGACGTGCATATAGACGCCGACGCGGTGATGGTCGGGGAAATTGGCGTGGCGTGGGCGAACACCAATAGCCACTGCATCCAAAGCTGTGAGTCCGTGACGATCACGCCAGAGGACGCCCGCGCCGAAGTCACCCGCCAGTGCGTCAACTGCCGCGAGTTGGGCATTAGTCCGCGTGATGCAGGCGCACAGTTCACCGAAATCTGCTCCAACTGCGGCAACTATTCGCCCGCGCAGGCGTGGCAAGCGGGACTGTTAACCACCGAACCCGCCTTAGTCTTTTGGCCGCGTGCCATCACCGTCACGGTGTTGATGGCCGTCTTGACGGTGTTGTTTGTCGTGGTCTTTTACAAAGAGTTGAAGTTAGCCGCCTTTGATGCGGCGCTGGCAAAAGCGCTCGGCTTTAGGCCGGGGCTGTTGCACTATGCGCTGATGGTGCTAGTGAGCTTGGTCGCGGTGGGGGCATTCGACGCGGTAGGCTCGATTTTGGTGGTGGCCTTCTTCATCATCCCGCCTGCCGCCGCCTATCTGCTGACTGACCGCTTGTGGCTGATGTTGATCTTCAGCGCCGTCATCGGCAGCGCGGGGGCATTCTTCGGCTACGATTTGGCACGCGGTAGCTTCTTGGGTGTGTTGCAGATCAACGACCTGCTGGTGTGGATCAACCGCACGTTTGGCACGCAGTTAGTCGAACGCTGGGATTCTTCTATTTCGGCGTCTATGGTGCTGATGATCTTTTGCTTCTTTGTGGTGGCGTGGGTGGCTTCGCCCAAATATGGGCTGGTGTCTACAACGCTCCGCCGTGCGTTGCAACGGAACACTTTCGACAACCAAGTGGTACTCGGTCACATCCAGAACCACCGCAATACCGAGCAAGCCCATACGGAACTGCGCGCTAACGAACTGTATACCCACTTTCGTTGGACGCCGCAGAAAATGCGGCGGGTGATTGGGCGCTTGCAGGCGGCGCAGTTGATCCGCGTCAATGCCAACATGGTCGAACTCACTGCACAGGGCGAAGCGCGCCTGTACGAGTTCCGTGCAGAGAATTTGACCACAAAGTAGGGGGGAACCGATGTGTTCCCCCACAGTCCGTCGCGTATGGTTACGCGGTTGCAGCTTGGGCGGGGAATAACTGTGTCAACAAAGAGTTGACAATTCCCATGACCAGCGCGGCAGCCAACGCCCACCAGAAGTTAGCAACCGCGATGCCGGTCAGTGCGCCAAGCAACATAAACATCAGCGCGTTGATGACAAGGATGAACAAGCCTAGCGTCACCACAATAAACGGCAACGAGAGCAAGGTCACAATCGGGCGGATGGCAGAATTGACCAGCCCGTAAACCAGCGCCGCCCAGACCCAACCTAGCGGTGTGGCAGGGCCGGTGATCCCACCACTGAGTAGGTAGACGGTGATCGCAAGTGCGGCCATGTTAATGAGTAGTGAGATAAACCAGTTGCGTTGTTGCATCGCTGAATAGTCCTCCAAAAGGGATACAGTAGGGTCTTCTTCCCTAGTCTATTATACAGTACGTCAGATCAGCCTAAAAAGTTGCCTGACGCAGCAACCGCTGTGGATATAGCCAACGGTGGCCTTAGATGGGCTGGCGAAACGTGTTAGACTCAAACGTAGTATTTTTTGTTTTTTAGCACCTCTTTGGAGTGAACGATTTATGAAATTACTCACATATCTTAGCGCTGGCGTCCCCCAATTAGGGGTGGTGACGGCCAACGGCGTGTTGGATGTTGGCGCGGCGGTGGGTGCGCTTGGCCTAGATGCCCCATCCACGCCAGACGCGCTCTACAGCGGCGGGCTAGAGGCGCTTGCACGCTTGCAAAGCGCTTTGGGCAGCCTAGATCAAGCAGCCTATACCCTAGATGAAGCCACACTGACCCTAGCGCCTGTCGTGCCGAACCCCGGCAAAATCTTGTGCGTGGGCTTGAACTACCGCAAGCACGCCGAAGAATCGAACATGGCCGCGCCGAAAAATCCGGTATTGTTCAGCAAGTTCAACAACGCCTTAGCAGCACCGAATGAGCCAATCCCGCTGGCGGCGGCGTGGGAACAAGTGGACTATGAGGCGGAATTGGTGGTGGTGGTCGGCAAGCGCGCCAAGAACGTCAGCGTGGCAGACGCGCTCGGTTATGTATTGGGCTACTGCAACGGCGACGACATCAGCGAGCGCTATTTGCAGTTCTTGAGTGGTCAATGGCTGCTCGGCAAGACCTCAGACAAATTCCTGCCGATTGGGCCGTATGTCGTCACTGCCGATGAGGTTCCCGACCCGCAAGCATTGACGATTCAGGGCTGGTGCAACGGTGAACTGCGCCAGAACAGCAGCACAGCAGATATGATCTTCAGCGTGGCGGAAGTGATCGCTTACGCCAGCCGTCACTTTACGCTAGAGGCGGGGGACATCATCTCTACCGGAACGCCAGAAGGCGTGGTATTCGGGATGAAAGAAAAGCGCTGGATCAAGCCCGGCGACGAATACACTGTAGAAGTTGCAGGGCTAGGCCGTTTAACCAATCGCTTTGTAGCTGAATAGGGGGAAAAGATCATATGGGAACGTATCTGGTTAGTGGGTCAATGGGCTGTTTGGGGGCGTGGGCGCTCTATCATTTGGTGCAAGCGGGGGAAAACGTCATCAGTTTTGACTTGAGCGAAAACCGCTCACGGCTTGATCTGTTGATGGGCGCTGACGAACAAGCCGCCATCACCTTTATCATCGGCGACCTCACCAATGCCGAACAGGTCAAGCGTGCGGTCATAGACAACGGCGTGACGCACGTCATCCACCTTGCGGCGCTGCAAGTCCCGTTGGTGCGTGCCAACCCGATTGTCGGCGCACAGGTCAACGTCACGGGGACGGTCAATATTTTTGAGGCCGCCAAAGCCGCTGGACTCAAGCATGTGAGCTATGCCTCATCCATTGCGGTCTATGGCAAGCCGAATGAGTATCCCGACGGGTTGATTGGGCATGACGCGCCGCATAAGCCGTCTACGCTGTATGGGGTGTTTAAGTCCGCCAATGAAGGCACGGCGCGGGTGTACTTCAATGAATCTGGGATCACCAGCACGGCGCTGCGCCCATATACCGTCTATGGCTTGGGGCGCGATACTGGCTTGACCAGCGAGCCGACCAAGGCGATGTTGGCCGCCGCGCAAGGCCAAGACTTCCATTTGACCTATGGCGGCAAGACGCAGATGCACTTCGCGTCAGACACGGCCAAGCAATTCATTCTTGCGGCAGATGAGCCGCTCAACGGCGCGTATGCCTTCAACATGGGCGGTGACGTGGTGCATATGTCAGACATCGCCGCCGCGATTGTGCAGCAGCGGCCAGCGGTCAAGATCACGTTTGACGATAAGCAGTTGCCCTTCCCTGAAGGCTTTGATGACAGCGTATTGCGCCAGCACTTCAGCACGGTCTATGAGACGCCATTGGCCGAAGGCGTGGCGCAGACCATGCGCGGGAATTTGTTGTAGGGGGGAATCCCTCCCTAAATCCTGAAGGCTGTCTCTAGGTAGCCTCCCCCTACGGGAGAGGGACTTGTAATGCCCCTACACAATCGTTACCGGCTGTAGGGGCATGATGCCTCACCTACACATCCCCCCGTGTTTGATGCAATCGCCCTGCGCTGCCGATAGACTGTCTCTTGACTTTGGCGGGGTGCATCGTATCATTACAGGGCATGTTCGGGCCTGTAGCTCAGTTGGGAGAGCGCTACAATCGCACTGTAGAGGTCAGGAGTTCGAGTCTCCTTAGGTCCACATTCCCCCCACACTAAAACGCTTCATCTTCCTCATCATCGCCTATATCGTCATCGTCTTCTTCACTGTACCAGTCGGGATATTGTTCGGGGGCTTCCCCGAAAGAATCGCGAACTTCAACCTGATCTAGCCGTTCTTCGGGCATAATCGCCTCTAGGGTGAGCGTAAATTCCCAACTGTCGCCAAAGTCGAATAGAAAGTTGATCGTCTGGCCGACTTCAATCGGCAGATCACCGACGCCTAGTTCGTCAGTGGCGGGAGTTTCTTCCATGTACGGGTGATAGACGGTTTCAGTGATCCCCAACGGATTGCTGTAGCTGAACTCATACAGATGATCGCCATCAAAGCCGACGGAACCCAAAATTCCCCACGCCAACATATCCAGCGAGCGTTCGCCGTCAATAGCAATCTGCCGCCAAATCTTCCCTAGCGCGACCTTGAAGATATAGACCCCTGCCCGAAATTCGTGTGCTGGCAGTTGGATCGTCTTTTGCCACTGGGGTAGGTACTGCTGTAAGGCGCGTTGCAATACACCAAAAGATGCCATTGGGGTGATGAGACTCTCAAAGAAGGTTTCACGGTCTTTGGCAACCTCACTGAACACACAAGCGAGCATTGCCGTGCCGAAGGGCGTCAGCGTAATTTTTTCGATGAACCAACCTTTGCCCGGCAGCGGGGTTCCCGTTTGGATGTCTACAAAGCCAAACAGGTGCAATAAACCTAAATTATGAATCCCCGGTGTATACCTTAAGTCTTGTTCAAGGGTGTATTTACCCTGTACGACCAAGCCGTTTTGCGGGTTATAACGCCCGATGAAACTGGCAATGTCTTCCATGTTGTTCATGATCCCACGTTCGCCCAGTATTTCAGTATTGCCGCGCAACAGCCACGTTTCTAGCAAGTACCCGTAACGCTCGGTGGGATTCAACGCCAGCCATTGCGGGTAGATGTCCTCATTCACCGTCAGCACGGGCTTTTTGCCAATCACTTCTGTTTTCGTGAGTCCGCTGGCACGCAACAACAGGTACAGCCCATGAATGGCGGGGAAGGCTTTCTGTTGCGGGCGTTTGAGGTCGTGGTGAATCGGGTATTTGAGGCGTTCATTGATGAGGGGCAAGCTCGCCATCGCCAATAGCGAGCCGGGCGTCAATGCTAACGGCGTGGCACGGGCAAGGTCTAGCACCTGCTGAAAGTCGTGGAGGATGCTGCCGGGGGCATCTTCGGTGATGGCCAGTTGTTTTAGTAACGCTTTACTCTCATCGGTAAAGGCAAAATCCTTGCTGAAAAAAGACATCGTTGTTTATTTTATCCTCCACTGCTGTTAGTTATTAAAATTACCTACACAACAGTCTAGCGGACGTGACAGGTCACGTCCCTACCGGTCACAACGGTGGTGTAGGGACGCCACCTGTGGCGTCCGCGTTTTACTTCGTCCCTACAGGTCACGGATTGTCGGGCATAACCCGTTCGCGCTGCCATACATGCCACGCCAACACCACAAACACAATGAAGAAATACGCCGTCCAGTAGTACGCCGAATAGTGGAATTGAAAATCCGTAAACGGCAGCGCCAAAAACGGCAAGTTGGTCAGCGCGATCAACGGCCACCCGCCGCGCCCACGCCGCGCCGCCAACGGGATCACGCCAATGACGTAGGGGGTCAGCGCGCTATTGCCTGCCGCATAGGGGGCGATCAACAACATGGCCGCCATGAGCATCGCGGCCTTCTCGCGGGAAAGTGTCGTCCCTGTCAGCCACGCGATTGCCAGCGCCGCCACCGCAAGCGCGATCCGCGCCACCGTAATCACAGCGTCGGGGATCACGCCCGTGCGGGTGAGTGCCGCCTGTAGGCTGCTGTCCATGATGCTGCCCACATCGGGGATCGCCAGCATGGTATTCCACCAATCTGACCACCAGAAGAAAGTGCTGCCCACCCCGACTACAATCACCGCCAACGTGATAAGCCACTGGCGTACTGACCAACTGCGTAACACATATACTGCCCCGACCAATAACAGCAAGGTGGCACTCTGCGGTTTGGATGACAGGAATAATACCCCTAGTCCCAACAGGTAGGGGTTTTTCACGCGATAGGCATACACGCTCAGTAATGCCCCTGCTAACCCCACGACTTCTAAGTTGCCGTCGGTCATCGTCCGTAGTGCGGGGAAGCTGGCAAGGGTGGCAATCACCAACGCCAGATAGCGCCCACGCGCCGGAATACGCGGCACGGCCACAAACAACGTCACCAGCGTGATATAGACCAGCACACCCCATGAAGCCTGTTCAGGAAGCAACCCCAACGGCACAAGCGGCCACACGCTCCAAGGGGGTTGTACAACATTCCCTTGATAACGCAGTACCCCGCCGTCAAAGGCATGGTAGGCATTAAACCAGTCCATGCCAAGCGAATTGCCCGTGACATTGACGCGGCTGAAGAACAGCATGAACGCCACTGCGCCAAGCAGTAGCGTCACGCCAACCACAGCATATCCGATCCAGTTGCGGCGGCCTACCATGCGGGTTATTTCTTCAGGCGCTCGAAAAATTGCTTGCGGAATTTGCCGACCTTTGGCCCGACCACAACCATGCAATACGGGTTGAGCGGGTTATGCTTGAAGTATTCCTGATGGTAGTCTTCCGCCACGTAGAACTTCTCAAAGGTGGTCACTTCGGTGACGATTTTCTTGTCGCCCCACAGCTTTTCTTGGCTGATCGCGGCGATTTTGGCTTCGGTGGCGGCCTTTTGTTCAGGCGAGTGATAGTACACCGCCGAACGGTATTGCGGCCCCACGTCGTTGCCCTGACGGTTGAGTTGTGTCGGGTCGTGGATCGTGAAGAATACGTCCAGCAGGTCATCAAAGCTAATCACGGCGGGGTCAAACGTGACTTGGATCACTTCGGCATGGCCGGTGGTCTTGTTGCAGACTTGTTCATAGGTCGGGTTGACCACATGCCCGCCGGAATAGCCGGACAAGACATCGGTCACGCCGCGCAGATCATCATAGACGGCTTCTAAACACCAAAAGCAGCCGCCGGCTAGGGTTGCGACTTGTGTAGCCATAAGATCGCTGTGTCCTTTAACTTGTGAACTGACTTACAG
>JBMOFU010000098.1:0-12335 GCA_049318725.1 Phototrophicaceae bacterium
CCTGTATTGTAATGGCAAATGCCTTGTACAACCAAACGAAATGGATATAGACGGGTGGGCAAATACATCAAAACATACGCGGGGCATCAAAGCGCAAGTAACGTTTTTGGGTAGGGAGGCACCTGTGTGTGCCTCCGTTGTGGGTGGGGCGACACACAGGTCGCCCCCTACATAACCGTTATTTTTACATGTGCGCCCTACCCATGCCCATTACAGCCGTGCGCGGTAGTAGCCGGCCACGTAGCGGTAAAATTCGAGGGTATTGCGCGGGCGGGCGCGGTTTTCTTCCAGCCGCCGCCCGATGCTGCTTTCTTCCATCGTCTTTGGCTCGCTCTTGCTGGCGATGATCGTCACAAGGTCAGCCAGACGTTGTAAGTCGGTGGCAAAATCCTTGACAATCTCGCGTTGGATTTCTACGGGCAAGCGCCCCCAAATGCTATCCATTTCGGCATAGATCGCTTTGGCCTGTACCACCTCTTCGTTTTCAAGAAACGCCTCATAGGTTCCCTTGAGCAGGTAGTGCGCCAACTCTACCTCTTGGCGCAGCGAATGCCCGGTACGGCGCGGCAACGGGTGGGGATGTACCTGCTCTTTGAGTTCCAGTTCAAAGCGCCGCCCTTGCGTCAGGTAGCCGGCCATCACGCGCATGACTTCTAACGGGCTTTGCGGATTTTCTTGCGCCTTGAGTAGGCCATCAATCCGCCGCTCGCTTTCTGCGTTACGGACTTTGGCGTGCTGTTCAGCCAGTTTAGCCACCATCAACCCCGCCATTTGGATGTTGTCGGCAATTTGGCGTTTTTCGTCTTTGTTCAGGCCACCGGGGAGTGCAGCAAGGTCATCTTCAATGGTGTTTTGGCTAGGGACGTTACGCGGGTTATAGTAGCTTTCCCCCGTGTCGTTGAGGAAGTCCGCCAGCCCGTGCAGCATTCCAGCATAGGCCACTACATCGTGATCGTCCATCAAGCTCTTGAGGGCATAGGTCGCTTCCAGTTGGTTGCGGATGTCTTCCCCCAGCGCCTTGCCAATCAACACGACAGCGTTACGGGCTTCTGCCCGTTCCATCGCACGGATGTAAGCGCGCAGCATCTCTAGCCGCTGCGCCAAAATCGTGGCGTCCCAGTCTAGCCGCTGATAGGCTTTGCTCACCATGCCCGCCGTCCTCGATCCATAGCGGGCGGCCACTGGCGCAAGAATTTCTAACATTTTGAGCGTGGCCGCGGTGTCTTTGCGTCCTATGTGATAGCGGCTGAGGGTGGTCGCGGCGTCTACCGGCAAAACATCTTGTAGCACTTTGTCGGCCACGATTAAATCAGTGACATCACCCGCCACAGCATCGGTCATCTCTGACGACGGGTAGCCTTCTAGCACGCCGATGTAGGCCATGACCAGCGGCAAGGAACGGAACTTATTGTCGTGCAGGGCTTGCAGCGCAACTGGAACCCGTTCGGTTGGGATGAGCGTTTCGGCAAACACCTTCTCGATCATCTTGGCGTATTCGGTTTGGCGTTCGCCCGCGTACAACACCTTCGATTGATCCATTGCCCGCCGTGCTAACTCATCGTAAGCGCCCATCGCCAGCAAGATTCCCAACAGGTAGCGCGTTCCCGGCTCCCCCAACGCCTTGAGGCGGGTTTCTTCGCTAAATACGGCCACAATCTGCTTGAGGACGTGTTCATAGCGCGTCCCCCATTCGCCTGCTGCCGCCCGCACCAACACCTTAAGCGCAGCATCATCAAACAGTTCATAGCGTCCGCGCTCTAGGGCAAGCTCGGCCAAGCGCAACACGATCAAGACGCGCTCCGCTTCAAAGTCTTTGGCGGCCTCTGGCAAAATCTTGAGCATGGGCAAGGTGGACGCATTTTTCAGCGCCCGCACAAAACGCTTGAAGGCGTCTGGCATATGATCCAGAAAGGTCGGGGTGCTGATGAGCTTCATCAGGTCGGCGGCGGGCATCTGTTTAGCGCCAATCACAAAGATGGTGCGCGCCAGTTCGGGATCCATCACCGCCAGCGGGAGCGAAATTTCAATCAGGCGCGGCAACAGCTTATCAGCCACAACCGTAGCGCCGGCAAGGTCAACGTCGCGCAAGAAAGACGCCATCTCTTCGGTGTCGCCGCCATCAATCACGTCGTTGAGGTAGGTAAACGCGGCGGTGTGGGTCAGGTCAACCCACTCTTTGCCCTGTGGCCCTAATGGATTACCAAGCCATTTTTCCAACAGGTCGTAAATATCGCCCGATGCGCCCTTCTTCATCGCCTGTTGCAGTTGCCGTAAGGCGGTGTCTGCCAGTTCTTTGTTCTGGCGCAACATGATCCCTAGCGGTTCGGCGTGTTGCAGTTGGCCGAGCGCCATCGAGAACGACATCAAATGGCGGGCGTAGCTTAAGCGCAGTTCATCAGTGAGCGTGGGGTCATTGGCAAGGATTTTTGAGACTTCCGACGCTTCTACCGGCTGATTGTTCAGCACAGCGTCATCTATGCTCATGCGTTGGGAAGCATACGCCAGCGCGTCTGCCAGCCGATCTCCGCGCCGCACACGCCAGTTAGCGATATTGGTCAAGCGGCGGGTTTGCTTAACCACCCCTTCTGCATCCAGCCGCAACTGACTAATGATGAAGTGACTGTAGCCGTCCTCTGGCGGTTTGCCCTCTAACTTGCCACTTTTCCAGTTATAGACCAATGCGCCGTCGGGGTCTGCCCCTTCACCGCTGATGAAGCGCACCTGCACATCAATTTTGGTGGTGGGTAGCGTGTGTGTGGCAAACGTCACCGCAAAGCGCACTGAAGGCGGCAACAGGCACAGCAACCCCTGAATGAAGGTCACACGGTCTTTGGGGATTTCGGGCGCGTCCCGAATCACCAACGGCATCCCCTGTACCACGGCGGCAAGAATGCCCTCCATAATGTTGAGGCGGTTTTTGGTGAAGGTCATCAGGTCAAGAATGGTGTTGACCTCATCGCCGTCCTGCGGCGCGTGGAGGTTACTCATCACCAACGGCTTAAGCGCGTTACCCACAGAATCATAACTGGGCATTTTACCCGCCACCAACGGCGCCAGTTGTTGCAGGTTCCCGCCAAGCGCACGCAACATCTGAATCGGCAACAAGATAAAGTGCAGCATCGGCTGGTTGGCCTCACCGAACTCTGCTTCGACCAGCGCAAACGGCACTTGCTTCTTGCCGCGCACCACAGTCCAAGAGCCGTCAGCGACACCCTTCATCGGCGGGACAAAAGCCAATTGAATGGCCTCTGCGATTTCTTCGTCAGACAAACCTTGTGTTTTTGCCAACAAGCGCAGATCACCGCCGGGCTTGCCCTCTTTGACGAACTGACCGTAAAAAAAATGTTTGAGTACGTACCGTTCAGATGCCACGACGTTTCGCAATCCCTTTGTTGGACGGTGAATTGACGCAGACCTCAATAAAAATAAAGAGGGTCTGCGTCAATTATATCCATTTCATGGCAACTTAGCACGCGGAATGTCAAATGGTGATTTTTTCGCCCAATCCGGCGGTTTCAGCACTGACCGCCCATAGCCGATCTTGCGCGGCAATGTCGTTGGCTTCGGCCTTAACGGGTTCTTCATTGTGGGGCGGGCCAAAGTAGCGCCCGTTGATTGTGGCGGCTTCGGGTTCCCGCGCCAGCCAAATCCCCGGCATGGCACCTTCTAGGGGGGTGGCACCCTGCCCCATACGGCGGAAGGGCGCGGCGATTTTGTACAGCCAGCCGTTATTTTGCGTGAAGCCGGTCACGACCACGCCGGGATGAATGGCGTTAGACACTACCCCAGTCCCCGTGAGGCGCCGCGCCAACCCAAAGGCAAACAACACATTGGCGAGTTTGCTTTCTGCATACACGCCCCAGCCCGCCCCCACGCTCCCCGCAGGATAGTCCTTACGATGTTGCAGGTCATCCCAGTAGATTGTGCCTTGATGGTGCGCGCTAGAGGACATGCTAATGACGCGGGCATGGCCGTTTTTGGCGGCAGCGGCCTGTAAGCGGTCTAACAGCAGGTTCGTCAGCAAAAAGTAGCTCATGTGGTTGAGCGCGAAGTGCATCTCTAGCCCTTCGGCGGTCTCTTGGCGCTTGTCAAACCATGCGCCTGCATTGTTGAACAGCACATCAAGGGTGGGTGTGTCGCGCTTGATCTGGTCGGCCACGCGGCGCGTTTCGGCCATCAAAGACAGGTCTGCGGCATAGTAGCGTACACGGGCGTTGCCCGTTGCTTGGCTGATTTTTTGGGCGGTGGCAGCGCATTTTTCAGCACTGCGGCTGACAATGATAATCTCTGCCCCAGACTTCGCCAGTTCCAACGCGGCGGCTTCCCCTAGCCCGTTGGTTGCCCCCGTGATGAGAATGGTTTTCCGCTGTATTGTAGACATATTCACGCTCCGTTTTGCGAGACAGATGTACGTTGTTGGTCATGTGTCCATTATCGTACACCTGAATTTTTACGCTGGCAAGGGATTCCCGCTGTCTACTAACGCGGCGGCACTTGGAATGTTTCTTCAGCAATGATATAGCGTGGGTCAGCGAGGCAGTTCGTCCGCACCAAAATCGCTTCGGTTGTGCCGTATTCCAGCGCAATTTGATAGACGCTTTCCCCCTCGCGGACGGTGTAGGTCGTCCAGTCCGCAGGCGGCTGGAACTCCCCCACGCAGATGCGCCACAGTTCAGTATCGGCGGCTTCGGTGTAGCGACTAACATCCGCTTGAAAGTCGTTGGGGAACAGGCGCACCCCCGCACAATCATCGGCTATCGTCATCCCACGAATGGGGGGCGTCACCGCCACCCAACCATAGCCGCCGTTAAAGGTAATCCTAAACCATGCGCCGCTTTCCGTCACCCCATACACCCGATTCAAGGCGTATGGGTCAGCCGCGCCGATCCCCGTTGCATCGCTGTTGGGGGCAGTGTACACAGGCATCATGCGGTTGCGCTGGATTTGTGCGCTTGCCTCACAACCCTCTAGTGCGGCGTCTAGTTCGGCAAAGGTGCGCGCCCGTACCACATCACTGACCGTCAAATCTGGCTCTACCCGTGCGCCAAACCCCGCTCCCACAAGTTCCGTTTGATTATTGGGCGCTGCTACATGGACGGTGTTTTCTAGCGTGATAACGGCCAATTGTCCGTTGAGGCGTTGACGTGCGGCAAACACGGTGCCGCGTGCGCCTAAAATGGTCGTGCCGGTGGTCACATCATAGCGAGAGTCGGCGCCCAACTGACGCCTTAGCCTATGCAGCGTTTGACCGCTGTGCAAGGTGGTGATGATGGCAAAGTCTTGGGCATCACTTTGAAACTCGGCGAGCGTGATTTCTGTGTTAGGTTCCAGTAGCGTTTCAGTGCCGTCATTGAAAAACACCACACGCGCCCGCCCGTTCTCATCGGTGCGGATCGAATCGCCAGCGGCAAGAATGCCCTCTGTCGTTACGGGCAACCACTGCACGGTATTGGTGCGGCGCATCTCTACGCCTCCGTCCAGCACTTCAAGCGTTGCCGCGCTCGGCGTGGGGATCAATACCCTAATGACCATCATGACCAGTGCTAACCTGATAAACCCTGTCATTGAATCACTCCGCTGAAAATGGCTGAACCTTACCCCTTAGTGTACAACAATCGTGTTTGAGGGGGGGATATGTTTCGACGACCTCACCCAAAACGGAGGCACCGATGTGACCTTGTTGAAAAAGACAGGGGCGAAAAATGAGGTGAACTAGAGGAAAAGCACAACCTGTCACACGAGGAACAAGAGCCTTGAGTCTGCCAGAATGCTTTCCCAGTGAAATCCCGGCCATGATTTGCGCCATCGTCGAGCCGCTGATGAAGCCAAACGAGATGTGCCGCTGGTTGGGGCAGCACGTCCATGAGTGGCTGGACAAGGAAGGTTTTGCCGCGCTACACGCCGAGTTGGGACGGGCGGGGCTGAACCCGATCATGCTAAGCATTGTCCCCTACGGTGGGATTCGCGTGTAGGAAACCCCTCCCTAAATCCCTCTCCCTGCATGAGAAAGACTTTTCGCCTTCATGGATTGACCTGTTCCCTTTCTCCTGTAGGTGAAAGGGGTTGCCCTAGTGTGAAATTGTCAAGTTCGTGGGATTTGCCTTTACGGCGGCGGATCACATCAATAGGGGGTGGGTGGTTTGGGGCATGGCGTGCCTGCCCCAAACCACCCCAGAATTGCGGGGGTTAGAAGTCGAAGTCGTTGATGTTTTCGGCGTTGAACACAAACGCTGGCCCGAGCAACACTTCGCTGCCGTTGACTACAGTTAGGTCACCCAGACGACCCGCAGACACAGTGGCGTCGCCGGGGGCAAATTCACCATCTACCACAGCGCGCATCACATAGACGGCGGCGTAGCCGAGGTCAACTGGGTTCCACAAGACTACGCTCTGGACGCAGCCTTCATCCACAAACGGCTTCATGGCGTTGGGGGTCGCCAAACCGACGACGGCCACTTCACCGCACAAGCCAGCTTGAGTCACAGCGTCGGCGCTGGAAGGCGTCGCTACAGAGGTCATCCCGAACAGACCATCAAGGTCTTCACCGTACTTGTTGATAAGCGTGTTGGCTTGCTCGAAGGAAAGCACCGCGTCTTCTTGGGCTTCCACCGTCTCTAGCCATGTCATTTCGGGGTAACAGGCTTCTTGGTACGCTTGCATTTCAGCGATCCAACGGGCTTGGTTCGGGGTGGTGAAGGTAGAGGTCACGATACCGAAGGAAGCATCTTCGCCCTTTTCAGCGACCATGCTATCAATCATTGCCTTAGCAATGCCGTTGAATTCCGCTTGGTTGACGAACCATTCACGGGCGTCTGGCTCAGAGTTAGCATCGAAGCCGACCACATGCAGGCCGCCTTCCAGCGCGCTACGCAACACAGGGGCAATAGCAACTGGGTCGTTGGCTGCAAACAAAATGCCGTTGATTTCGCCGCCAGCGATGTAGTTCTCGATGACCTGAATTTGGTCGTCAATGTTGGCTTCGGTTGGGGCGTCGGTGATAATGGTGACGTTACCCAGTTCTTCTGCCGCTTCGTTCATCCCTTGCGAAGTCGCAGAGAAGTAACCAATCCCTACCAATTTGGGGATGTCCAGCAAAGCAATGTCTGCGCCGGCAAGGTCTGGGGCGTCGGTCGGTTGGCCGCCGTCATATTCGGGCATTTCCATCATTTCGCCGTCCATGGAAGGTTCTTCCATGCCGCACGCCAACGGATTCACGGGCAAATCATCAGCGCCGTCCCAACGGGCATCTTGGGCGGCCAACGGTGCGACAAACAACGCCATCACCAACATCATCGAAGCGAGGATCAACAAAGTTTTTCTGTTCATAGTCAAAAAGGTCTCCTAGAGAGAAACTGCACAATCAAATGGGTTAACACATTACAAACACCTGCACAGGTCTACGGCTTGGCATCACCCCCCTTCTGAATGGGATATGGTGTAGGGGCGCAGCGCGCTGCGCCCTATCGCTGTTAAAAGTGAGTTCTTAGCGTTGCACAACCCCTCCCTAAATCCCGAAGGCTCTCTCTAGGTAGCCTCCCCCCAAAAAGGGAGAGGGATTTAGGGTGAGGTCTCCCTTTCTCCCGACGGGGGAAAGGGTTGGGGATAGGGGGAAGGCAAAAATGGCTCATGATTGTTGGCGGCCTTGTACCCAGTTGTTGATGAGGATCGAAAACACCACCACCAACCCGATAATGATAATCGTAGCGTCACTGGTGACGCCGCTCAAGGCCAGCCCGTTCTTCAAGAGTTGGATCAAGACCATGCCGATAATCGTGCCAGTGATGCTGCCCGTGCCGCCAAAGATACTGGTGCCGCCCAACACCACCGCCGCGATCACGTCTAGCTCTAGGCCGCTGCCCATATCAGAGCGGGTGGTACTCACCCTAGAAACAAACAACGCGCCCGCCAACGCAGACATAAAGCCAGAAAACGTGTAGATCAACAACACGTAGCGGCTGACGGGCAAGCCCGAAAAGCGCGCCCCCGTTTCGTTATTGCCAATGGCGTACAGCGTGCGGCCAAACGTCGTGCGCGCCAACACAATCCCCGCCAGCACCACGCTGATGAGCAAGAGCCAAATTTGGGTGGGGATACCCCAAAAATCGCCTTGACCGAACACGTAAAACCACTCCGGGTAACCAGTGGCACTGCGCCCACGACTGATCCCTTCGGCAAGACCGCGATAGAAGGCCAGCGTCGCTAAGGTCATAATCAGCGGGGGAACCTTGACACGGGTGATGAAATAGCCGTTGATGAAGCCGCTCAACATCCCCACCACCAACGCGGTGACAATCGCCAGCGGCAAGGGGAAGCCCAACGTCTGCCAAGTATAGCCCAACACAATCGCCGCAAGCCCAAAGATTGACCCCACAGACAGGTCAATCCCGCCCGTGATGATGATGTAGGTCATCGGTAGCGCCACTAACCCGACTTCGGTCAACAGGCGCAACTGATTGAGCAAGTTGCTGCTCGTAAAAAAATTGTCGTTTTGGCTGCTCAACAGCGCAACCGCCACGAGCATGATGATGAACAAAATCCCCTCACGGCTGAGGATCAGCACGCGGGCGCGTTGGATGAGTGAGGGCTGCGGGATGAGGTTGGCTTGCGATGGCGCTTGGGTCGTCATGAAAAGGCTCCTTAGCGGGCGCGTTGGCGGTTGCGGCGGAATAAGTCTGCAAGCACAGTGCCGAGAATCAGCAAGCCCTGCACCGACTTCAACCAGAACGGGTCTACATTGATAAAGACCATCCCCGAACGGATGGAGTTGAGCAAAATGGCCGCCAGCGTTGCCCCT
This sequence comes from Phototrophicaceae bacterium, assembly GCA_049318725.1. Classification (GTDB taxonomy): domain Bacteria; phylum Chloroflexota; class Anaerolineae; order Aggregatilineales; family Phototrophicaceae; genus CAIRDJ01. The sequence goes on from JBMOFU010000098.1 coordinate 8,795, forward strand.
AGCACCGTCCCTGTGCCGCCGAGGATGCTCACCCCGCCGATCACCGCCGCCGTGATGATGTTCAACTCCAAGAACGGCGGCGGCGTGGGCTGGATCAGTTGAAATTGCGTGGCATAGATCAAGCCCGCGACCCCGGCAAATAACCCGTTGAGCATAAACGCCTGTAGCACGACGACCCGCTCATTGATCCCGCTTAGGCGCGCCGCCTCTTTGTTGCCGCCGACGGCGTAGAATGAGCGCCCTAACGTGCTGTAGCGCATCCACAACAGCGCCAACGGCGTGAGGATCAGCATAAACCAAATCGGCACGGCCACGCCAAACCAGTTCCATTGCGCCAGCTTGAACGCTTCTGGCAAGTCTACCACCCGTTCGCCGCCTGTCCAGATGATGAGAATGCCCTTGAGGATGCTCAACATCGCCAGCGTAACGACAATCGAAGGCACGCGCAGGTAGGCCACCAGTAGCCCGATTCCCGCGCCGATGATGACGCCCACTACCAACGGGGCAGCCCACGCCAACGGGATCGGCAAGCCGGCCACCGCCAAGCGTCCACAGATCACCGCCAGCAGCGTAATCAGCGACCCCACCGAAATATCAATGTTGCCGGTGATAATCACCATGCTCATACCGATGGCCGCCACTGCCACGTAAGCGTTGCCCTGTAACAAATCCAGCAGGTTACGCTCGGCCAAGTAGCGCGGGTTGCTAATCCCCACAATCACCAGCAAGGCGACCAACGCCAATAAGAGGATGCTTTCTTGGTTGCCGAGCAAGCGAGCCGGTTCAAACATGCGCGGAGCAGGCGGGCGCGGTAACGCCAACTGCCCGACCATCAACAGCGCCAGCGCCAACATCGCCCAAAACGCCAACCCGACTTGGCTAAAGTAGGTGGCTTCGGTGGCGCGGTAGTCTTGCCAAAACACAATGTAGTAGACCAGCCCTAACACGCCCGCCAACGCCGTCAATACCGAAAGCACACGCTCTAAACGCGGATCAGCGACATTTGCCACGCCCAATAACAACACCGAAAATCCGGCGAACCACAGCAAGCGCAGGCCGTTGGTTTCGACCTCTAGTTCATTGTTCCCGCGTGATTCAGTCAAGAGCGGCACGGTTGTCGCGCCCAGTTCCGGCTGCTGGATGAACGGCAACAGGCTATAGGCGGCCAACATCAGCGCGCCCAACAGCAACGGGATGAGCGTGCGCGGGCTGCGGGCAAACGTCACAGGGGTGACTTTGAGGGGTTGCTGTGTGGTTGTCGTCATAGGTTCGTCTCCGTTTGAGGGGGTAAATCGGTCATCATGGCGGCGGCGACCCGCTCTTGGGTGGCTTCGGCGCGGCTGTATTCGGCCACAATCCGCCCTTCGCGCATGACCAACACGCGGTCACTCATCCCTAACACCTCTGGCAACTCGCTAGAGATCATCAGCACCGCCAGCCCTTGCTCGACGGCAAGTTGGCTCATGCGGCGGTGAATCTCAGATTTTGCCCCCACGTCAATCCCGCGTGTGGGTTCGTCCATAATCAGCAGCTTGGGGTGGCTTAACAGCCACTTGCCGATGACGATCTTCTGTTGGTTGCCGCCGCTGAGTTTGTTCGCCACCTGTTCAACGCTGAAGGCGCGTACCCCCAATTGGGTGATGATGTCTGCCGCGACTTGGCTTTCTTGCTTGTGCTGGAGGAAGCCGCCCGCAGAGACTTGTTCCAGCACGGCCATCGAAGCGTTTTCGCGCAGCGTCATCGGGCGGATTAAGCCCTGCAACCCGCGATCTTCCGGCACATAGGCGATGCCGTTGGTGATGGCGTCACGCGGCTCACGGATGGTGACGGGTTGACCGCCCATCAGGATTTCGCCGCTTTCGGCAGGGGTGATGCCAAAAATCACTTGGGCGGTTTCGCTGCGGCCACTGCCGACCAAGCCCGCCAGCCCGACGATTTCTCCGGCGCGCACGCTAAACGACACATCGCGGGTGGTGGAGCCGTAATTCAGCCCGCGCACCTCTAGCACGACTTCTTTGGGCGTGGCGGGCATTTTGGGGTAGAGCGTGTCAAAGGTGCGCCCGACCATCATCGTGATGAGTTCGCGCTCGGTGATTGCGCTCACGGGTTGGGTGTCTACATATTCGCCGTCGCGCAACACGGTTACGCGGTCTGCCAGTTCAAAGACCTCTTGCAGGCGGTGGCTGATGTAGACAATCCCTACGCCGCGCCCGCGCAACAGGCGCACAATGTCGAACAAGCGCGCCACATCGCTTTCGGTCAGGGCGGCGGTGGGTTCGTCCATAATCAAGATTTTGGCGTCAATCGAAAGCGCTTTGGCAATCTCTACCCGTTGGCGGTTGCCCACGTTGAGCGTCCCCACCTTGCGGCGCACGTCTAAATCATGGATGTTTAACTCTGCAAGGATGCGCTCTGCGTTGCTTTCCATCGCTTGCCAGTCAATGATGCTGAACCCCAAAAGTTTGCGGCGCGGCGTATGCCCCATAAAGATATTTTCGGCAACGGTCAATTCTGGGTACAAGCCCAACTCTTGATAGATGGTGGCAATGCCCGCCTGTTGCGCGTCGCGTGGGCTGTTAAAGAGCGTCGGCTGCCCATTGATGAGGATTTCACCAGAGCTAGGCAGGTGTACGCCCGACATCACCTTAATCAATGTGGATTTGCCCGCGCCGTTTTCCCCCAACAGCGCATGGACTTCCCCCGCACGCACATCAAAGCTCACGCCCTTGAGCGCGTGAACGCCGGGGAACTTTCGATGAATGTTGTTGAGCCTCAAAATCGGTTCGTTCATGCCATCCCCCTTGTCTGCATCCATTGCTGGTAGCGCTCATAGTGCGCCTGCCATGTGGCGGTATTGTGCGGCTCATAGGTTTCTACGTTCAGCGTGCGGCGCAACAGGTCGCGTGCTTCGGCCAAACTGCCCAGTTCGCCAAGCGTGAGCAACTGCACGATGCCGTTGCCGAGCGCAGTCGCTTCAACGGGGCCGGCGTAGACGGGTAAGTTGAGCGCATTGGCTGTCATCTGGTTAAGCACGCGGTTTTGCGACCCGCCACCGATGATGTGCAGTTGACGGATGTGCTGCCCAGACACCGTCTGAAGCGATTCCAGCACCCAGCGATATTTGAGGGCAAGGCTGATGTACAACGTCGTCAGCACTTGCGCGTCGGTTTCGGGGGGCGGTTGGCCGTGTTCCACACAATAGGCGCGGGCGCGGGCGGCCATATCCCCCGGCGGCAAGAAGCGCACGTCGTCGGGGTCTATCCACGAGCGGAAGGGGTCTTCTGCGGCTTCGACCATCGCCATAGATTGTTCATAGGTATAGGGACGACCAGCGGCGCGCCACGTTTCTAGCGTTTGCTCAATCACCCACAAGCCCATGATGTTCTTCAGCAGGCGGTAGGTGCCGTGATAGCCGCCTTCGTTGGTCACATTGCTGGCATAGGTCGTGTCGTTGATGACCGCCGCGTCAACCTCTAGCCCAAGCAAGCTCCATGTGCCGCTGCTGAGGTAGGCGTAGTCGCGGGTGGTCGTCGGCACAGCG
>JBMOFU010000099.1:0-12181 GCA_049318725.1 Phototrophicaceae bacterium
AAGTCTGCCATTTCTTGGTAGGTGATGCGTTCGCTAAAGTTGGCGGGCATTGCCCCCCCAACATACGGCGGCACAACATAGGCGCCCGGGTTCACAATACTTTCGATGACATATTGTTCTGGGTCACCCGCGTGAGGGCGACCATCACGGCCTTCAATGGCCGCCAACCACGTTTGCTCGGTGAGCGGCGCAACGGCAGCGTTAGCATGGCAGCCCACACAGGCATAGCTGGTGTACAACACTTGGCCGTTCACCGGGTCGCCGGTGTAGTTCACCAACTCGGTGATAATCATGTCTACATCCGTGCCGACAGTGGCTTCGGTGCTGTCACTGCCGCCGCCAACGCCGGGGATGATCCCATATTGGCTGACCGCATTGAGGTCATCCACCGTCCATTGCCGATCATAGTTCATGATGTAGTTGGTGAGGTCTTCCAGTTCGTCTTCACGAAGCGGGCCACCTGCCACCTGACCCCATGCTGCCATGCCCTGACCCGCAGGCCAATAATTCATACTGCCGGGGCGACCATGTACTAGCGTGGTGTAAACGTAGCTCCGCAGGCTGCCTTCCCAACCGACTTGGCTCAGGCGCTCTGGCACGTCTGGGGTATACCCCACAGCCACCGCGTTTGCCAAATTGTTCGTCACGAACGCATCCATCGCCATTTCAGCAGAAGCAATTTGAGTGTCAAAGTCCGTCAGTTGGGCTTCAAGCTCAGCCTTTTGCGGCTGAAGTTCAAGCAGCAAACTGATTTCACCCATTTGTACCGCAATCTCTGCACTGCGCTCTGCTGTTACCGTACCGCTGGCTTCGGCCTCTAGTTCGGCTAAACGCGCGGCAAGGTCTATGCCAGCATAGGTGGCTTCAAGTGCAGCAAGGTTGTCTAACGCCTCTGCAATCGGTTGGCGTTGGCGTGTGAGTGTTTGTAGCTCCACCCGTTGCGCGCTCATCGGGTCCCAGCCAAACAGGTGCGGGTTATTGAGGCCGGGCGCACGCCCAGTAATCCCAAGCCCATCTACACCGTGGCAAGTGGCACAATTTTGATTAAAGAGCCATGCGCCGCGCTCAATAGAGCGCCCTTCATATTGATCTTGAAAGGTAGCCAACCGAGCAGGTTCGTTAATGGCTACCCACCCAACAATCACCATCGTGGCAACGAAACAGGCAATCCCTACGAGAACGCGGTTTTCGATACCATCTATAAGCATCCGATCTAATTTCATGCAATCCCCTCTTGGCATTGAATTCCCCATTCAACCTGAGAACGGGGAATTTTCCGATGTGTATCCAGCTTGACGGGTAATTATGGCAGGCGTCGGTTAACTAACGCTCGAACCATTCGCTATTTTCATGGATGTAAGTCGTCCGCATGTTGTAGTTCTTGGTGACTACACCCGTTTCTTCATCAACGGTTTCCCAACCAAAGACCACATCGGCGCGCTTGACGTTACCCTGTGACTGAGAGATCAAAACAATCCCCCAAGTGTTCTCAAACTCGTCTGCATAACGGTGAATGAGGTGGTCTAACTCTTTGACAGCATGTTCAAACTCTGGGGCATCTGCGGCCACTGGAATGATGTTCAGTGGCTCGCCGGGTACAGCAGCATAGCCCTGAGACAACAATAGCGCGACCACTTCAGCGTTTGGAGTCGTTTCTACAACGGTGACACTACCATCGTCAGCAATCCGCTCTACCGTGTAGGCTTCGGCCAACGTCGCACGGAATTCTTCAATGGCGGCCATTGAATTTTCCCCCTCGAACTGGGCTGCGGTATAAATGCCCGGTACCAGTTGGTCAAACGGTACAGGCCGCAACACGCCCGCATGTTCTTCAGGGATCATGTCATGCAAGATTTCTGTGTCGGCAGACGTTTGCACACCCACCGTTGGGTAGCCCCAATAGGTGAAGAAGATCAACGAGGTCAACATCACATAGCAGACCGTCATAGCAAGGCGGCGGTCTGCATAGCGGCGGCTTGGTGTGCCATCAAGGTAAGGCATGACAAACAAGAAGCCAAACACCACACCCGGGAACACGATCCCCCACAGCACCTTGTCACCCAACTTAAGCGCGCCTTGAATCCACAAGAAGTACCACGGGGCAACGGTATGGAGCGGCGTATGTTGCGGGTTGGCGTGGCTTTCTAGCGGCGCCTTAAAGAACCATGTTGCCAACACGACCAAAATCAGGGTCGTGACCGAAATCCACATGATTTCATTGGTCAACACATCCGGGATGAAGTACACGCGCTTGTCTAGCGGCACGCGTTTGGCCGTATCTTCACCGATATTTTCTTTTTGGGGCGGCAGGCTGTGGCCGTGAATAATCACCTTATAGTAGTGAACGCCCGTGAAGATGAACAACAGTAACGGCAAGAGCAAGACGTGCGCCAAATACCAGCGCAGCAAACCGTTAGCGCCCATGTCTGGGCCACCGCGCACCACCAAGTTCAATTGGTCACCGAGCAATGGGGTGGCTTCTACCATGCTTGCGCCGATGGTGACCGCCCAAAGTGCCAGTTGATCCCACGGGAGCAAGTAACCGCTAAAGCTCAACACCAGCGTCACCAGCAACAACACCACGCCCGAAAGCCAAGTGAACTGACGCGGCTTTTTGTAGCTGCCTGTGAAGAACGTTCGTAGCATGTGCAAGAAGACAATAATCACCATGCCTTCAGCGCCCAAGCGGTGCAAGTCTCGGAAGAACTTGCCAAGCGGTACGTTGCCCAAAATGTCAATCATGTTGCTGTAGGCAATCACGGGGGAGGGGGTGTACCATACCATCAGGAACAACCCGGTAATCGTTTCAAACACCACGAAATAGGTCGAAAGCCAACCTAAACGGAAGGTTGGATACAGCCCAGTCATGTCTTGGTGAAAATAGCTTGGGCGCATGTGCAGCCAAAAGGTGTCTGCATGGGGTTGCAGACGCGGGTTAGGGCGGCGAGACGGTGCTTCACCGCGCAATGCTTCACGGATGTCTTGAATGTTCATCCCCGCCGTTAGCCCTTCAACAAAGGCATCTACGCCTTCGTAAACGGCCTTGCGGAGCCCTTTTTCCTTCACGTCATCTAAGAACGTTGGAAAAGGCAATACCGACTTACCCATAGCTTCCCACTCCATCTAATAACAAGGGTTTTACAAAACTATACACGGCCATTGCGCTGGAGGCGTTCTCCGGTATCAATGAGGACTTGGGCAATACGACGCCCTTGCAATGGGATGGGGTCGCCATCCTCATTTTGCTCCACTGCTGTCCCATCATCAAAGATAATGGTGGTGCGGAAGCGGTCTAGGCTGCGTGGCGCAGGGCCTTCGATGTACAAGCCATCGAGATCAAACTTCGACCCGTGACAAGGACACTCAAAACGGAAGTTGGTATCTACCCAGCTGGGCAAACACCCAAGATGGGTACAGACGCCGTACAAAACTACCAAACGGTCATCGGCTAAGTGGGAGACGTGAAAACGCCCCGTCGGTTCAGATTCCGGCGCACTACCAGCAGCAGGCACGCGATCTACTGGGAAGTTGAAGGTTCCACCAAACGTTCCTTCAGCAAAGCGTGGGTAGACAAACCATACCACCCCCGCACCCACTTCACCGAGAAGGAGCAACACCGAGGCGCTCCAGATGTAATACAAAAACTCGCGGCGGCTCGGCGGAGCTACTTGCACCCGCTCTGGCGCACTGCTTGCGCTCGTCGCGCCACTTTCTCTGGCTGCTGTAGCCATAACGAAAAACCTCCAAAATAAGGTCGGCACATTGTGAAAACCGAACACGCACTTGATGCGTGCATTTTCCGGTAACTAGATTATTACTCTATGCTTTTCGGAACTACAACTGCAACGTCAACACGATATGTTAAATATATCACAATCGCTTTGAGGTGTCAAAGAACAATAAATAACCTTAGACACGAAGATCAGCGGGGGTGGCATCTTCAAGGTCAAATTGCACCTTTCGATAAACCCCTGCTAGGGGAAGCGTCGCCTCAAGGCTAACCAACGTCAGCACATCTGCCAAATCGTGATAGCTGTTTAACAACCACCCCTCTGGCGTGCGCCTGTAGTGTTCTACTGCAATGTGATCTTGGCTGACCAGCACATATTCTTGTAAGGTGACAATTTCTCGATAGGCTTCAAACTTTTTGCCACGATCATAGCCTTCAGTGGAAGGCGAAAGCACCTCAATAATCACACTGGGGTTAAGCAACGAATTTTCTAGTGTGGCGTCAAAGCGTTCTTCTCCGCACAGGGCAGCAATATCGGGGTAAGCGTAATGCTTGGCATCCAGTTTAACGCGCATATCAAGCATATAAACCAAACACGGGCGCTCATCCAACTGCGTGGCAATTTCACGATTGATATTCCCTGCGATCACAACATGGTTTCGGCTTGCCCCAGCCATTGCAAAGACTTGCCCGTGAAAATACTCATGGCGGATGTCGGTCTGGCGCTCAAGGGCAAGATATTCTTCCAACGTCAGATGGTAGTCTTGCGGCAATGCAACCATAGGTATCATCCCTTTTTATCTTCTCAAAGGGGGATGAAAACATAGCACATCCCCCACCTTACCGATTGATTACTCTATGCCAACATGATAGGCCACCACATAACTGCCCGTGCTTTGCCGTTGATAGGTTGTCATCAACAGCAATACTGGCTCGTTAATTTCTACCCCCACGTTCGAGGACAAACTGAGCATAGCGTCGTATTCCTCCCCATTGAGGCGGGTTTCTCCGTTTGAAATATAACTTTGCGTCAAACGGTCAGATGTTCCCCAACAATCAGGGCCAGCGGCATCATCGCAACCGATGATGTCTCCGGCTTGGTCAGTATAGGGCGCAAAGGAACTCGGTTCAGCCCAATAGAAACGCGGGTCTACATCGTTGTCTAACCCGATCATGTAGGCTGTTAACGGTGTGCCAGAGGCGGCGATATTGGGCGTGTAGCGAATGATAAACGGGTCACCGTCGCCATCAGATTCAGTGACTTCCATCCCTTCAAGGATGAGGACAAATTCCCCCGCACGCGCGTGATATTCACCCACCACCAGCGAGACATCTAACGGGTCTTGGCTGTCGTTGGTAAAGATCACCTGCGAGCTAGTGCTGTTGGCAGGCACTCGGTTTGTGGTAGGCAGGCTGACCGAATACGCTGCGGCAGCAGGGTCGTCGTCTGAACACAAGTAAGATTCAGTGGCTTCAAATTCCTTAACCGCCAAAATAGGGTCAAAGTTGCCGATCCCCACTACAGTAACGGTGTACTCGATGTCTGGGAGGGTCTGCAAAATAGTGATTTCTACCCCATCTTCAATCCGCAAATCTTCCTCGGTACAAAGCAACTCTACCCGGCTGTTGTCGTTAAAACCGCCGTTGTCGTTAAAACCGCCATTGTTGTTAGAACCGCCCTCATCGTTTGGCCTGTTGCCAGCAGAAGAAAACGGCACATTCGTCCCACACCCCAAATTCGATAGCCCCTCGTCGCGCACCCGTTCAATGAGGGCAAAGGGCTGTAAGCCGCCCAAACGCCCGCCGGTTTCATCGTCGGTGTTGACGCTGGTGGGGATGCCAATCGGTTGAGCGTTGGCGTCTACAGCCAACCCGCCAGAGTTGCCGGGGGAGATTTCTGCGTTGGTCTGATACCACACCGGAATGCGATCATTCCCCACGGTGCCGTTCTGCACACTGGCAATTAAACCGTCTGTAAACACTTGGTAGCCATTGCCCGTCCCCGGGTAACCAAACGTAAAGACCGTAGCCCCCTGCTGCACAGTGGCATAACGGTTAATGTCCAAAAAGGGCAAATTCAACTGAGAGGGGTCTATCGGGTTGCCGTCAATATCGGCTTCGATTTGCAACATGGCAAAATCCAGCTCAAATGCCCCACAATCATAGGGGTAAATTTCTTCTACCCGCGCAAAGTAGCGCTCTACAGGCAACTCCCCGGCGGTTTCTTGCAGCAAGATCAAGTAGTCTTCAGCATCTTCAACCACATGACGGTTGGTATAAATCAGCCCCGTGGAGCTAACGAGGGTTCCGCTCCCGGAGGCAAACACTTCACCATTGTTGATCGCGTAAATTTCGACCACCGTGCGACCGACTTCTGCAATTGTTTCTGAACTGAGGCGGTCTTGCGCGTAAACCGGCAGAACAAGCGCCAAGACCATCACGACAATCCCAAAATAACCTTTTCTCATAAAACTACCCCTAGCAACGGACACTTAGCAAGGTTTTCCCTCACTCATTATACGTGGATAGGGGCTTGCGCGCACGGTAAGTTAATCTAAAGATGACCGAATTTGCTGTACGGCCTCTAATTCCTCAGCGCTAGGGGCAGGCGGCGAAAGGCGGGTGATGTTCGGAATTTCAAAGGCAACCTCAAAGTAGCCGTCGCCTTGCTTAAACATGCGGTTGCGCGGCGTATTCACGCTGATATTCCATAGGACGGGTACAATCTCGTTGGCTACCCAAAGGGGTTGGGTCGTGGCAGAAAGCGCGTAAAGGTCAATGCCGCTGGCTTCCGCGCTCCAAGTGACAAGGGTAGCTTCGGGGTCATAGTTTAACTGTCGTGCAGAAAGCCACCCCGCCGCTGGCTCGTAATAGGCGGGGGCGTTGCTCATCTCTTGGCAGAGCGTGACCAAATCCCGAAAATATTCGGTCGGCAACGATTCAAAACCGTCTACAGTGTGTAGTTCATTGTTGACTTTTAACGTCATCAACTCATAGACCGGGCTGGATTCGCTCGGTAGCTGGATCCTCGCTTTGGCTTGATAGGTGTAAAAGCGATAGTTGATGGCAAGCTCATTCACGAAATCATAAACGTTAATGTCTTCTAAAAAGTCGGTCAGCACAGTCAACCTGCCCGGCTGCGAGTTATCCGTCCAGACAATGCGGTTATCGCCAAAAATTGTGCAGTTGGGAATATCGTTGCGGCGGTCAAACGTGTTTGACCCGCCCACGACATCGGCACGAAACACGATCTCATCGGCAGAACGCACCCACGTAATGGCGGCAACCCCCTGATTTTCTGGATTAGGCGGCGGTTGCCCCGTTGGAGCCGTGCGGCAGGCCACCAAGACACCCGTCAACAGGACACATAAGCACAGCACACGCTGTAGGGTTCGCATAAAGTTTTCACGGCTCCTCTGTGATGCAAATACAACGCCCCTAGTATAGCGCAGTGACAGGCATACGCAGGGTTTCCGTACAATCTCTTTATGTTTTTGATAAGCTGTTCAACAGGTCGGCCACAATAGCGTCGGGCTTGATGCCCTCTGCCAGCGCCTCAAAGTTGAGCAGCAACCGATGCCGCAACGATGCGGCAGCAACGGCCTTCACATCGTCAAAGCTGACGTTGTAGCGCCCTTCCAGCAGCGCATTGATCTTTGCGCCCAAAATCAACGCCTGCGCGCCACGCGGCGACGCCCCGTATTGCACATATTGCTTGACCATAGGGGTTGCGCCCTGCCCTTCGGGATGAGTGGCGACTACGAAACGGGCGACATACTCGTTCACCTGTGTGGGCAACGGCACATGCAGGGCTAACGCGCCCATTTGCAGGATGTCTTGCCCGTTGGCAACCTTTTGGGGAGTTGGGGTTTCGGCACCAGTGGTGCGGTCAATAATCGTGATGAGTTCTTGGGCAGTGGGGAACGGCACATTCAGCTTGAAGATAAAGCGGTCTAGTTGCGCTTCTGGCAGCGGGTATGTTCCCTCTTGCTCAATCGGATTTTGTGTTGCCAGCACGAAAAACGGCGGCTCTAGGGTGTAGGTCGTGCCACCGACAGTCACACGCTTTTCTTGCATCACTTCGAGCATGGCCGATTGGGTTTTAGGCGTGGCGCGGTTGATTTCATCGGCCAAGACCAAATTAGCGAAGATCGGCCCCGGCTGGAACTCAAACACGCGCTGGCCGCTTTCGGTTTCGCGCAAGATGTCAGTACCGACAATATCTGACGGCATGAGGTCTGGCGTGAACTGAATACGGTTGAAGTTCAGGTCTAGCACCTCAGACAACGTGCGGATCAGCATGGTTTTGCCTAGCCCCGGCACGCCCTCCAGCAGCGCATGACGCCCAGCAATCACCGCGATCAATACGCTACGGATGACTTCTTGTTGCCCAACAATCACGCGCCCCACTTCCGATTCAATCTGGCGGGCTAAGTGGCTGAAGGCTTCGATGCTCATTTGCGGGGTGGCAACCATGACACTTGTCCTTGTCTGTTGGCGTGGTGTACTTGGCGGCGATTTTAACATAAAAACCGAGCATCGGCGTGGGCTGCGTATCTGAGGCTGTTCCTGATACCTTGTTAACGTTTAAGAACCATTATGCCCCGCTGCGTTGCTGAATTTAACCATATTGACCCTTGTGACCCGTTAAAATCGCTTTAAGATAATTCTAGTCTCTTGACACGCATAACTACCTGTGCTAACTTTTTAAAGGAGGAGAAAAGCGAACTCCGATGACTGACATACAAGATACCCTCGATCATGAAGTTGCTCATGCAGCTTCGGGAGCGAAACTCATAATCGAACCCGGTGCAGTCTATTCACGGCAAGAAGCCGCTACTGCGTTAGGGATCAGCTTGAGTACGCTAAAACGCCTGATTAAAAAGGGCTATCTACGGGTCAGTAAGCCGAACGGTATGCGCCGCGTGTTTATCACCGGTGAAAGCATCCTAGCCATGCTCAATGACACAACCATTGAGGCAATCGAGAAAGGGGCGTAAGCCACATGATCGTCAATCAACCATCAACCCAGCACCCCATAAACGCCACGCAATCTTTGCGAGGGTATACGGCGAACTTCGCCTTCCTCGCGTGTGGCAAAGAACGGTCTGACCAGTTGGGGTTGGACAACGGTTGGAGCCTAAGTAACCGCTTAAGCGCCAAGACAAGTCAAGACGATTTTGCCGGAAAGTACCCGGTATGGCTAATTACGAACCTAAACCAGTCTCGAATGCTTTCGGTGGGGGTCATCAGTACCGTGTAGGCACTACGCCACACTCCACACCCACACCTAAGCAACCCTAAAAACAAGGGGCGCGGGGCTGGCAACAGTTCCGCGCCCTTTCTGTTTTAGTTACTTCACGGTTGCGCTAGAGGTGTCTCATGCAAAACAACCCGCACACGCTCTCTTTCCTCATGGCCGTTGCACGCTTAACGGACATGGTGGAACTGCTCGACGAGATGCACACCACCGCCAGCGAAGGCTGTCTGGATGTGGTGAATGCGTCGGGGAAGGCAGAACTCATCGGTTGGCTGAAGGAAATTGCCTTTATTGCCAGCGAGACAGCTGCTGAACTGGAGCAAACGCCAGTGGCACAGGAACGACGGAAGGACAAAGACAGTCCAGAACCGTCTGCCGAGGCAGGAACACCAGTGTTCCAGACGCGGGTTGCTGCTGAACACCTCACCCCGACATTCTATGTAATGAAACGGGCGGGCGGTTAATTGGGGGAATTTCTCCCCCACCCCCGAATCCAAGGAGTTTAGGAGGCCAGAACCCTATGAACGATTCGCCTGATGGTGTCGCTCTGCCGGATGGGATCACCGCCGACCTGTACCCGTTGATGAGTCAATGTGTGCAGGTGACTTAAAGAACAGAATCTGCACCGAAACACACCTGTCATCATTGAGTTGAGCCGCGTTGCGCAACGCGCTCGCCCGCAATACCTTTACAGTCCAGTGAGTAGAAGGGATTCGGCAATGACCGAATCGGGGAATAACCGATGTGTGGGGCTACCTCAGCGAGGCAGTTACCACGCGACATAACCGAGAATATGCCACTGGTATATTCTCGGTTCCCCCAACCGAACCCTAACTTCACATAAAATAATCCATTCTTAAAGTAAAAAAGACTTTTGCATGTTATAATTCTCACAATAGCAGCGCACGGCTGTGTGCTTAGTAATACCGAACTCCGTCGCTTGAACACGCCGGGCGCTCGGACGGGGAAAAACCTGTCCGGCTTGGTAAAGTGTTCGCAGTCGTTCAAATGCGCGAAGCGAGAGGACTAAGGAAAATCGTGTCGGTATTACATGGGCGAGTGCTACTCCTCAACGGCAATACGTGGGAACCGCTTTCGGTGATTACCATCCCACGCGCTATCAACTTGCTGATTAACGATAAAGCCATTGCCATCGAAACCACTGGCAAGGTGCTGCACACCATCAACAGCGAAGTTCCCATCCCTTCGGTGATTGCCCTGCGTCGGTATATCAACGTGCCGCGCCGCCAAGCCCACTGGAGCCGTCGGGGGGTGTTGGTGCGCGACAACTTCACCTGCATCTACTGCGGAGTGAAGCCGGGCGAAGCCCAACGCGGCCAACTGATGTCAAAGTCTAACTTTACGGTAGATCATATTGTGCCGAAGTCACGCGGCGGCAAAGATACATGGACGAATACCGCCTGTGCGTGCGGCCATTGCAACCATCGTAAGGGTAGCCGACTGCCCAACGAAGCGGGAATGCGCCTCAGTTGGGAACCCAAACTGCCACGCACCAGCTACCTTGTGATTGCGGTTGGCACTGGGCCTGATGTCTGGAAGCACTACATCGAAATGGAGTGACGCTTGGCACACAACCTTTCCCTTATGAATCACGTACAAGCAGGCAGAAGAGACTTACATCTTCTGCCTGTTTGTTTTTCAGCAAGCTATGCTATGGGGGGAAAACCGCATGGATGTCTTGGTCGAGGTACGCGGCCTAGAAAAGCGCTATAAAACCGCCGATGGGGAAAAAACCGTCGTCAAAGGGATAGATTTAGACATCTATAAAGGCGAAGTGTTCAGCCTGTTAGGGCCAAACGGCGCAGGCAAAACCACCACCATTTCCATGATTAGTGGCCTGCTGCCGATGACGGCTGGCAGCGCAGTGATTGGCGGCTATTCCGTAGCCACCCACCCGCTAGAGGCCAAAGCCCGCTTAGGCGTGGTGCCGCAAGAGATTGCACTCTATCCCCGCTTTAGCGCCCGCCAAAATCTGGCGTTTTTTGGCAAGCTCTACGGACTAAATGGGGCAGAACTCAACCGCCGTATAGATGAAGTCCTCGACTTTGTAGACCTCACCGACCGCCAGCACGACCGCGTAGAGACGTTTTCTGGCGGGATGAAGCGCCGCGTCAATATCGCTGTAGGGTTGATCCACCGCCCGCAACTGGTCTATATGGATGAACCGACAGTTGGCATTGATCCGCAGAACCGCCGCCGCATCTTGGATACCGTCAAGCGGCTGCGTGATGAGCAGGGGATGACCGTACTGTATACCACGCACTTGATGGAAGAAGCTCAAGAACTGAGTGACCGTGTGGGGATCATAGATCACGGCAAGATTATCGCGCTTGGCACCGTTGCGGAACTCACCCAACGGGTAGGCGAAGAAGACCGCCTGATTTTCACGGTGGCGGCCACCAGCATAGAAGACCGCTTTTTACGCCAACTGGAACAGGACATCGCCGGGGTTTCGCGTGCGGTGGTCGAACTGATTGCCAGCGAAGGCGACACCAAAGAGGTGCAGCTGGTGGTATTGTGCAATCGTGGGCGGCGCGCCATGCCAGAGATCATCACCTTGACCAACGCCGCAGGGCTAGATGTCGTCTCGATTGAAGTCCGCGAGCCTGACCTTGAAGCTGTCTTCTTGGATCTGACCGGAAGGGCGCTAAGGGACTAACGACCATGCGTAAAATTTGGGTCATTGCACAGCGCGAATTGTGGCAGTCTTACACCGATGTCAACCTATTGCTGATTATGCTGGTCACGCCGTTGGCGCTGGCAACCATCATCGGGTTGGCCTTTAGCGGCATCAACGGCGGCAACGCAGGCATTAGCGATATTCCAGTGGCAATCGTCAACCAAGACAACGGCGACTATGGCAAGCGACTGGTGAATATCTTCTTGCCCGACCAACCGAGCGCGAGTTTCGTCACCGACGGGAATACCGTCTGTGAGCAGGCCACGCCGAGCGACGCGGCGAATACGGTTTCAATCACCGACTTGACCGAAGCTACCCTACTCGATGATCCAGAAGCGGCACGGCTGGCCGTACAAAATGGCGACTACGCCGCCGCGATCATCATCCCGCCAGACTTTAGCGCGAACATCGCCTACAGCACAGACAATCCGCAAATTACACCGACCACCCTCACGGTCTATGCCGACCCGGGGCGCAGCGTTTCGCCAGA
>JBMOFU010000100.1:0-12141 GCA_049318725.1 Phototrophicaceae bacterium
GACATCGTTCACTATAGCATTAAATGGCATAGCGCGCACACCATCTTAAGCTAGTTCCACCAACCCCATGTACGCGGCGCGTTTGGGAGTTCTATATCGTCCAAAATCGGGTCGTCGTATTCCAATGACAGCCAGAGCAAGCCCTTGAGTGCCACATGCCGAATATGCTTTTCGGGGGCATGAAACGCCTTTAACACGATCAAGATGGCCGTTTCGCCCACTGCCCACAGGTTTTCTGCCGCCAAATGCCACACATGGGTATTGTCGTCGTCTAAGGCAATCAGCATCAACATGACCAAATCTTCATTGAGCGGGTCAGACTGCTGTAAGAAGTCCCCTAGCGCCCGCACCGTCGCAAAGCGCACGTAGCTATTTTCGTCGTCTAGGGCTTGGATCAATGCCGGGAGCGATTCTGGGTGGAGTATTTTGCCTAGCGCAACCGCAGAGGCGTAGCGCACATAGCTGTTTTCGTCAGAACTCAGCGCTTCGCTTAAGGCACGAACGACGCTTATATCCTCAAAGCCTTCTAGGTTTTTGGCGGCTTCCCACCGAACGTAGCTGTCGGCGTCGCCCAACAGCGCCCCGATCAAGCCGGGCAGAACGGCTGGCTCGCTGAATGTTCCCAGTGCCTTGACCGCTGCGCGCCGCACCAATTTGCTGCGGTCTTGCAGCGCGGTCACTAGCCCCTCAATGGCGCTGGATTCTTTAAGCACTGCCAACGATTCCGCGCAAGTACGCCGTACTTGGGCTTGCTTGTCGTGGGCAAGGCCATCTAATAGCGCGGCGATGCTGGCCGGCGTGCGTTTCGTCCGTAGCAGATGGGCAACCAATTTGCGGATTTCTGCATCTTCATCGTGGATGGCGCTAGAAAGCAAGCTAATGGCGTCCGGCTGCCCTAGCATGTATAGCTCATAGACGGTTTGGTAGCGGATACGCCGTTGTGGATGGCCGAGCTTTTCGGCCAGTTGTTCCAACGAACTGTTCAAGAGATCACCCCAAAGAGCTTCTCACAGCATTACCCTTATTATAGTGGAGATTGCGGTGTAACAGAATAGAGGCGCGTTCACCGCATGGGGCAATTGCATCAAACGCGAGGTTGACAAAATAGAATGATATACGTGGATATGTGTAGGGGCGCAATATATTGCGCCCCTACGAATGGCACGATTTTGCACCGTCCCAAACACACGAACCGATGGTTCCTCTCTACCTGAAAACTACGGCGGGTTTCACGGGTGAAAAATCATACAGGACGGTGAACTGCCCCACAGATTCAACCGTGTAGGTGATCCCCTGCGCCGCGAATTGCCGCTCTAGGTCTCTCATGAGCGCTGTTTGATCGCTTGCCATGACCACCGCCACACGCGCGGCGGCATCTGTGGCGGCGGCATATGGCGGGTAGCGGTTATCTGCCGGATTGTAAGATAAATCTGGCTTATAGGGCAACGCGGCGCTGTATTGCAACTGCTCCCCAGAGAGGAATGCCAACCGCACCGCAATCCAGTAGGTGGTGTACCCGTGATAGAGATCATGCTCAGTCAAGAAAGCCACTAGCGCAGCATCATCGGCGTTGCTGAGTTGCGCGGCAGGGTCAAACTGTGTGGTGTATCCGGTTGCGGAATTTGCTGCAACCCACTGCCCCGCCGCCTGATAGCCGATCACCAGCGCGGCAATTGCCAGCGCCAACCGTTGCCGCCAGCCAACAGGGAACGACGCTAACCACAGCGCCAAAGCCAGATGTAGCGGCAAGACGAGCGGCAAAAAATAGCGTCCAGTGGGGTCTGTGCCAAACGACGACGCGATAAATACCCCAAAGAACAATAACGGGGTGGCAACGCAATACCAGCGCACAAACGGGGCGAGCGTTTCAGCTTGTTGGCGCGCCATACTGTACAACGCCACGACATACAACCCGATCACCATAAAGCCGATCAACGGGGCAAAGTAGCTGCTCTCCCACGGGAAGCGCATCCCCACCAGCGTTGGAATCCCGAACAAGACTAGCCCTAATGCGCGTTGTGGCGGCGGCAACGGATCAATGCCGATGGTGGCGAACTCGGCAGGCGGTGCGATCCCCGGCACAATAAACGCCAGCGCTGCATTCTGATGGGTAGCGTTAAACTGCCAAAATGGGAATCCGCCGACGAAAAACAGGATCAACGCCAGCACAAGCGCGGGCAATATCCGCCACCACCCCGCCCATCCCTGCCGACTCACCCGCCACAACACCCACAGGGCAACAGGCAACGCATAAGCGACCATCAAGCCGTTCGTCCACCACATCACGCCAGCGACCAAACCCATGAGTGGCAAGAGTATGTTGTGTAGGGGCAAGGCGCGCCTTGCCCGTTTTGTGGGATTTATCAGGGCGTCGTCAAAGGCCAGCGCCAACCATAAGAACACATTGCCCAACAAAAGCGTTTCCACATAGCCGCCTATGCTGGCGCTGGTATACAGCACGTTCAACGGCGTAGGGATGGCAGTCAACAGGCCAACCGTCCACAGCACAAAGCGGTTGTGGGTCATGCGCCAAACCAGCAAGCAAGTGGTCAACGTCACGAGCGTATAGAGGATCGCTTGCACAAGTCGCAAACTGAGCAGGCTTTCTCCGAATACGCTATAGCCCGCCGCAATCAGGTAAGCGTTGAGGCTGCCCATATACGGTTGCCCGTAGAAAAAAACAGGGCTTGCCCCTTGCGTGATGTGGCGCGCCATCAGCGCTACAATCCCTTCGTCGGCGTGGAACGACGGCGGCGCCAGCGCCAACAGCGTTAGCCGTAGCGCCAGCGTCAATATGGTGAGGCTGATAACGGGCAAGCGCGGCAACTGATCCGTGTGGGGTGGGTGATTCATACACGGCACGCCTGCGCGGTCATCGCGTTAGGCTCGCCGGTACGGAAGCGCTGCACTGTACACCATCATCATAGCTAAAGTTGATGGCAACTCGCCCCTGCAATACATTAGGGGAAGCCACCTGTAGATATATATACACCCCAGTGGCGATGAGATTGCCACTGCGCTCGTTAAGAACAGTACTACCGATATAGGTTGTGCCGCTGTCACGAATGAATGTTGTGTTATCAAACGTAAAGCTACTGCCGTTTGACGACACCCGCAAGCTATCTGTAAAGGTCTCTAGGCCAAGTTCAGCCGAGGGGAACGCCGTTTGAACGTTTTCTCCGTCAAAGACGCAAGAGGCGTTGGCAAACAAGCCCCACGCTATAGTATAGCTTCCGTTGGTTGGTACTGTTGCCGGGTCATAATTGCCCGCGTTCGGGTTATTGGCCGGGGGCGCTGCTGAGGCCTCTGTTGAGCCGGGGGCGGGCACAGGCGGCGGATTATTGGCAATCACGGGGATGATGGGCGGCGCAAAGGCATCTACCACAGCGGCGCAATCCCCTGCTTCGATGATGGCTTCTGCCGCGACCCAAATCTCAATGGCGGCGGTCTGTGGGGCAGCTTCTTCTTTGTCCAGCTTGTACCAAATAGCGCCGTCATCGTCGCTGGTTTGGCCGACTACCCCAAATTCCCCGTTGGGCAAGAAGGCAATCGAAGTGCGGTTGGTGCCGGGCCCGACGCGCAAATTCACCTCTTGGCCGTTAGGCGCGCTGATGGTACAGCTGCGGTAGAGGTTGTTGCGGGGGTCGTGTCTCCCCCTTGTGTGGTGTTGCCGCCAGCACGCCGTAGCGAACCGCGCAACATAGAAGACATAATATCAAGGGCAAGCGTGATGTCTTTGGCGGTTAAATTGGCTTCAAGGGCATAGACTTCTATGTAGAAAACGTTGCCGCCCGGATACACCAGCACATACGAGTAATTGCTTGCGGAATACGGGTAATAATAGGTGGGGAAGCGGGTATCGCCCAATTCCCACACATCGCCGGGGCGAATTTCATTGTCAAACCAGCGATCATAAATCGCTACCAGCGTGGCAGCCGCATCATTTTCATCACCAAAATTATAGGGTTCTAAGAACGACGGGGGATAAAAGTAAATTTCCAGCCCATCCCCACTGACGATGACGGTATCATCACTAGAGCGCCCGACTTCCCATGTGTCGGGTACCCGAACACGAAAGCCGTCGCCAACTTCTATAGGTTGTGTCAATGTTTCTGTTTGTGCCAGAACTGGCACGGCCACTAGCCAACACAGCCAAAATATATACTGACGTAAGCGCCCCATACGGTATCCTGTTTTACCTCAACACTAAGAGTGGGTTAGGGTTCAACTTGCTTAACGTTGAGTATAGCTGATCTATTTGATCTAGGCGAGTATGCCCGATGTCGTCCCACCGAAAACGGAGGAACCCATCGGTTCCTCCCTACGGGCGGCAATAGCAGAAGTTCATCACCTTTCGCCATGTGATTGGTCACCTATGGCGTGAAATTCCAGTGAAAAACTTGTAAGATGAAGTAGATTTGTTGACGAACTTAGGGGTGAAAAAGAACTGATGACGACACGCAACGCGGCGATTCAAGCCATTCAACGGCAGCCGAACCTTTCGGTCTTGATTGTAGGGGGCGGGGTGAACGGCATTAGCACCTTCCGCGAATTGGCATTACAGGGCATAGATGTCTTGCTGGTTGAGGCCAACGATTTTAGTTCTGGCGCGAGTGCGGGGTCTTCGCACATGATTCACGGCGGGCTACGCTACCTTGAAAATGGCGAGTTCCGTTTGGTGCAAGAAGCGCTCACCGAACGCAACCGCTTACTACTGAACGCCCCGCACTACGTCCGCCCTTTGCCGACGACCATCCCCATCTTCAAGTGGATGAGCGGCACGCTCAACGCCCCGCTGAAGTTCTTGCGCTTGACGCAACGCCCGGCAGAACGTGGCGCGTTCATCATCAAAATCGGCCTGACGCTGTATGATCTGTTTGCCAGCACGCAAAAGACGATGCCTAATCACAGCTTCCAGAGCAAAACGGCCACCTTGCAACGCTTCCCCGGCATTGACCCCGAAGTCACGGTATCGGCCACCTACTACGACGCATGGATGCCCTATCCAGAGCGTATTTGCCTAGAGATGATTCTTGACAGTGAAGCCGCTAACCCCAACGCCCATGCCCTGAACTATATGCGTGTGGAACAAGGTGCTGGTGATTCGGTGACGTTGCGCGACGCACTCACGGGCGAATGCACCACCATCAAGCCGCAAATTGTCATCAACGCCGCCGGCCCATGGATTGACTTTGCCAACCAGAACCTGCACCGCCCCACCGAGTATATCGGCGGTACAAAGGGGTCACACCTAGTGTTGGATCATCCAGAGCTACACCGCGCGCTGGACGGCCATGAAATCTTCTTTGAAAACCACGACGGGCGGATTGTCCTCATCTTCCCGCTAGAAGACCGCGTACTGTGCGGCACCACCGACATCCGCACCACAGACCCCGATAGCATCGTCTGCACCGATGAAGAAATTAGCTACATTTTGACGCTCGTCCAGCGCATTTTCCCGTCGTTACAGGTGGGACGCGAACATATCGTTTATACGTTCTGTGGGGTGCGCCCGTTGCCGTCACAAAAAACCGCCACCACTGGGCAGATTAGCCGCGACCACAGCATCGAAGTGTTGCCTGCCGGTGCTGGAACCAGCTACCCGATCTATTCGCTGGTGGGTGGCAAGTGGACGACCTTCCGTGCGTTTGGCGAACAAGCCGCCGATCTCGTTTTGGCACAATTGGGTGTACAACGGCACGTCACCACCGATCAACTGGCAATCGGCGGCGGCGCAGACTACCCGCGCAATGCCCGCGAACAAGGCCATTGGGTGTTGCAATTGGCGTCACACACGGGATTAACGCAAGAGCGCGTACAAACGCTGTTTGAGCGTTACGGCACTCGTGCGGAAGCCGTCGCCCGCTTTATCAGCAACGGCAACCGCCATGATGCCCCTTTGACCTACGCGCCAAGCTATTCCATGTGTGAGGTCGCTTACGTCGTCCGTGAGGAAAAAGTGTTCACGCTGCTAGACTTCATCCAACGCCGTTCACTGCTGGCGATGCTCGGCAAGGTTACCTTACCGTTGCTGGAAGAACTGGCGGGCTTGATCGGTATGGAACTCCACTGGACGCCACATCAAGTGGCAGAACAGGTTGCCCTTGCCAGCGCCGTACTGGAAGGCAAGCATCGCGTCGCACTCCGTGAGGTGGGGTTGTAGGGGCGCAGCGCACTGCGCCCCTACAGAACCGTTGTCACTGGTAGGGGCATGATAGTTCATGCCCCTACGAAAAATAATGATTTCGTAGGGGGCGGCCTGTGTGCCGCCCCACCTAAAAAGGAGGCACACACAGGTGCCTCCCTACAGGAAAATCCTTTTTGTTGTTTATGCCTCTATCCTTTTTAATGCGGTTGCCCCATGTGAATTTGCTGTGAATCGTCCGTGTGGGCGTGGTGTGTTGTATAATGAGAACTGTCGTTTTCATTGCCCGCCTGAACGTTTTCACTTCATCCACCATGACCGAAAAACCTCTCAACTGGCTTCGTACCCACATTAAGGCGCTCCCTGCGGTACGCGGTGTGTACCCTTCTCCAGACACAGAAGCCGACTTGATGATTCAAACGTGGGTGGGGATGCGCGTTTACCTGTATCTGCTGGTGGGTAAACCCAGTGTGCGCCACCTCAAGCGGATCATTCAACAAAATTCTGCCAATTACAGTGCAACGCTGTTCATCGCCGCCCACGAATTCATGCCCACCGACAAAACCCGCTTGGTTCCTGAGGAATGGATGCACGCGCTGCATGAGTTAAACAGCGAGCGCATCTACACCTATCAGCCCAAACAAGAGGCAGTCTATCAGGTTCACTTTGACTACCTGCCAGATGGTATCCAACGTGAGGCGTGGCACGGCGGCCAAATCAGCTTTGAACAGATGCGCGTCAACAACGTTAGCGCCAAGTTCAAGCCGATTCGCGGCCAATGGATGATGGCGGACTTCGGCGCAAATCCCTACTGGCGCACCAGCGATCAACGCGCAGAGCGCTTACGCGGGCGCTGGCAAAGAGAGAATACCACGCAAGCCTATTACACATGGGGGCAATACGACATGGGCGGCGGCCCCGGCGGGGCTGACCACGCCACGATGCAAGGTGCAATGGTCACAGAACTAGAGCGTGCCTCCCGTGTGTTGGGCGTTGCCCCAGATGCCACCCAAGAGGAAGTCAAAGCTGCGTTTCGCAAACTGGCGCGGGAATATCACCCAGATACCAGCTCACTGGAAAAAACAGAGGCCGAAGCGCGCTTCCGTGAACTCAACGCTGCTTATGAAACTGTCAAGGAAAAACGCCGTTGGTCATAAAGCGCCACGCACGATTTTCTAATGGAGAACCGAATTTAACCCCAAAGCACGGACGCCCCGGTGGGTCGTCCCTACCCGGTCAATCGGTTGGTAGGGATGCGCCACTGGCGCGTCCGTTAGGCTTCCGCACGTTGATGGTGGTACTGCTCTTTTCGGTGATCCCCGCTGCCATCCACGCGCAATCTGCCCAATCTGCCCGCCCGATGATTTCCCCCGTTGGGGTGGCGCCGGGGCCAAGCGGCTGGATGTTCGGCCAAGCCTACGGCAACACGACCGGAGCCTATAACTTTGGTGACCTGTGGTACAGCGCCGGGCAGGGCTTACACTTTGGCATAGACCTTTCCATGCCGTGCGAAACGCCGCTAGTCGCTACCGCTGATGGCGTGGTCGTTGGTGTGGATGATTTGAACTTCGGCAGCGCGCCGCATAACTTGCTCATTCGTCACGACGCGCTTGGGCTAGTGACGCTCTACGGCCACCTCTACGACAGGCCGCCCTTGACCGTCGGCCAAAGCGTGCGACAAGGTGATTTTGTCGGCTATTCCGGTGACCCCGACGAAACCTGCATCAGCCGCCCGCACTTACACCTAGAGGTGCGTTCGCTCAACTACCGCACGACCTACAACCCGCTTGACTTGATTGACGCCAATTGGCATAGCCTTGCGCTGATTGGGCCCTACAGCTTCCCGTTATTTGCGGCTGATTTGAACAACGTTCGCCGTTGGGTGTGGATCAACGACCAGCCCGACGTTCAGTTTGGCGGGCAACGGCTCAACCGCTACAGCGCCGCGTACCCAGAAAGCAACGGGCGTGTACCGATCCCTGCCACTGCCCCCGGCAGAGTTGCGCCCCCCCTCACGGCAGATTCGCGCTACACGCTGCGGCAGATCACAACTGATGGATGCTGCGCGATTGTCCAGTGGCATCCGTTTGAGGCCGAAACGCTGTTGACCGTAGACGGCATCCCCGGCAGCCGTGCGGGATGGTTCCAGCGCGACGTTCGCACACCCGACCTTATCACGCCGATGGGGGACGCCCCGCCACCCTATCTTTCTGCCGATGGTGCGTTCACGATTCAGGCCGAAGGCAACGACCAGACCCGAATCACCCGCATGAGCGACGGCGCGTTGGCGGTTATCCCCACTGGGGAACGTCTGGGAATGCTCAGTCCCTTGAGTACATCGCTGATGTGGACAGTCAGCAACGGGGCATCGGTGCCGGGAGCGACCCGCCCAACGACGGGCATCTATGTGATGAATATGGCAGACGGCGTACAACGCGAAATCTATCGAGCGGCAGGGGTAGATGCCCGCTGGCTGGACGATAACCGCGTCCTCATCACGCGCACTGAACAACGGGTGACGACCCTCACCTTGACGTATCTGGACAGTGGCGCACAACTGGAACTCGGCGCGTGGCGTCAACTGCGCGGCTTAACGGTTTCTCCCGGCGGCAAACGAATCATGTTCTATCTGTCGTTTCAGGACGACCCCGCGCAAAACGGCGTCTACATGCTCAATCTGCTCGATGACAGTGCCGCCCGAATCGAGCGCATGGAGTGGTTTGGGGCGTGGCGCTGGCGCGATGAAGATAGCGTCTACTACATTCCTTATCGGCCAGAGGTAGCGACCCATCAACTGTGGGCGCACAGCTTTACAGACGGCACCAGCCGCCTGTTATTGGATGAAACAGGCGGGACGTTTGCGGTAGCCAATGGGCATTGGGTGGTTTCAGCAGATGGGACGCGGGTTGCGTTTCAGAATGTGTTCGACGGCAATTTGTGGGTACTTGACCCGCTATTCACGGATGCAAACGCCGAATCTTAGCCACATCGCTAAAATTGCGGATGTTCCCGGCAACAATGTTTAGGCGGCTGTCCCCGTCATCGCGCCAGCGCACCTCAATCTGTTGGATGCTGTAGCCGCGTCGTTCGGCAAGGTACAAAATCTCCACATCATACATATAGCCGTCCAGCTTTTGCGCGCTGAACAAATCACGCGCCACGCCTGCCTTGAAGAACTTGAATCCGCATTGGGTATCAAAGATGTCGTGCAAGCCCACCATCAGGTGCATGTAAATCTTGAACACCTGTGACCCAATCTGCCGATACCACTTCTGTTGTTTTTCAATCAACTGGCCGCCGGGTGGCCGTTGACCGATGACTAAATCGGTGCCGGCCTGTAGATGCGGCCATACCTTGTCAAACTCGGTGATGGGCGTTTTGTTGTCGGCGTCGCTGAAGCCAATATAGCGCCCAATGCACAGCGGCACGGCTTGACGTAGACCGTAGCCTTTGCCGCGCCGTTCTTCATTGCCCACTACCGAAATGCGCGGATTGGCTTGCCCCATGCGCTGGATGATCTCCCGCGTGCCGTCTGTGCCGTCTGCCGCCACAACAATCTGATAGGTCAAGCCTTTGGCGTCAAAGTAAGCGCAGGCCTCATTCACGGTATTTTCAATACGTGCGGCCTCATTGTAGGCCGGGAAGATCAAGCTAATGTCTGGTATTGCAGTGTTAACCATCGTTCAAAATCCTAAATGGGATAGCATCATCGTATTGCAGGGGGTTGATGGATCAACCCCCCTGCTGTGTTCAATATCCTGCGGTGCTACAAGGGACAATGCACTGCCCCCCAAATCCTTACAGCGAAAATCCAGCGGCTTGGGCGTCGTCGTAGAACATCTTGACGGTTTCTAGCGAGAATTGGGTTAAATCTTTACCGAGTCCGGTGAGTTTCTTCAGAATATCCGTCGTGGCGGTGATGATGTCACAGCCGCATTGCTCGGCCTGAATGACATTCAAGACTTCACGCGGGCTTGCCCACAACAATTGGGCGTCGGTGCAGCCCGTCTTGACCAAAATCTGCTTGGCTTCGGCCATCAACGGCATGGGGTCTACGCCTGCGTCGGCAATCCGCCCGGCAAAGACGCTCACCACACTGGGCGCGCCGCCTGTAAGGGCATCGGCAACCGCTTGCACCTGCTCTAGCGTGAAGATCGCCGTTACGTTGAGCTTGGCGCCGCTGTCGGTTAAACGACGGATCAACGGCGCAGCCGATTCGCTTTGGGTATTGGTCACGGGAATCTTGATATAGACGTTTTCTCCCCACGCCTTGATCTTGTGGGCTTGGCGTTCCATCTCGTCGAACTCGTCGCTGAACACTTCAAACGAGATTGGGCGGTCTGGAATGCGTTCGATCACTTGGCGGGCAAACGCTTCATAATCCGTCAAGCCTGCCTTACGCATCAGCGTAGGGTTGGTGGTGAACCCCTTGATATAGGGCTTGGCGTACATTTCCAGCATAGCGTTGAGGTCAGCGCCGTCAGCGTACAGGTGAATCTTCAGGTCGTTCAGGTGCATAGCAATTATCCCCCTAGGGTTGCACTGACAATCGTTCAACAAAATGGGCTAGGTTGGTACAATCTAGCTCTGGAGCTGCCTTGCCCCAGTGCGTGCGCGAAAGCGGATAGCGGATCAAAGCGGTGTGCGTGCCAGCGCGTTGCCCACACGCTATATCGCTGTCCCGATCCCCCACCATCCAACAGGATGCTAAATCAAGGTCATAGTCGCGGGCGGCCTCTAACAAAAACCCGGCGTTGGGCTTGCGATAGACCGACTCCCCTGTATATTCTGGCACAATCCCCTTCGGGTGGGTATAGGCATAGTAGGCCGCCGTGAGGGTAATCTGGTATAGCTTTAGGGAATCCTCCAGCGCCGCATGAACGGCCTTAAGATCAGCCAACGTCGTTTTGCCTTTGGCGTAACTGGGTTGATTAGACACCAAAAACAGTTGCCAGCCCTGCGCCTGTAGCTCGGCCACTGCCGCCAACGCCCCACCGATCAAACGCAAATCCGCCGCCGTGCGCGGGGATTCATCCTCACCAAAGTCTGGATAGTAAATCAAGTCGTTTAAGACACCATCCCGATCTAAAAAGATGGCACGGTTGGGCATAGCGCTTATTCCGCTACCAATGCGTTGACGATCAAGTGCCACACTACCGCCTGCCAGCTTTCCGCGTGCGGGGTGATGCGTTCCTTAGCAACCACTGGAACCAACACACAGGCGTCGGATAGCTCTTTCGATTTGCCCCCGTCGCGGCTGACAATCGAAATAACCTTTGCGCCGACGGCCTTTGCATGTTCCATTGCGCGCACAAGGTTCAAGGATGTAGTGGCCGAACCGCCGCCCACAGACATGACCAACAGCGCGTCGCGGCTGCTCAAACGAGAAACCTTTAGCCACTCCACGAAGGCAGCATCAAAGCTCACATCGTTGATCCATGCCGTCAGTTCAGACACATTATCGGTTGGGGCATAGGTTTCAATGCCCGTAATCTTGCGGAAGTCGTTCACCGCGTGCGAAGCATTGCCCGCACTCCCCCCGTTACCGAGGATGAACAAGCGCCCACCCTCTGCACGCAGATGTGCAAGGATTTCAGTCGCGGCCACAATGGATTGTGGGTCAATTTGTTGGGCAATTTCGATGGTTTCTTGCAAAAACGTTTGGGTATATGCAGAAAAATCAGCCATGCGTGGGGTATCCCTGTTGATAAGCCGTTGCGATTCGGTAAACGGGAAGCAAGCATACCGCCAAATGATGAAAATGTGTACTGTCTAGTAAGGGCGTTAGGGGATTCGCTCTACGGTGGTGGTG
Organism: Phototrophicaceae bacterium; assembly: GCA_049318725.1. Classification (GTDB taxonomy): domain Bacteria; phylum Chloroflexota; class Anaerolineae; order Aggregatilineales; family Phototrophicaceae; genus CAIRDJ01. Next base: position 11,958 of record JBMOFU010000100.1, read on the forward strand.
GCTGGAATCCCGATCACGCGCCGACCCTGCACAAATAACACATCCCACCCCTGCAAGGGTTGGAGGGCAGCAGCGCGTAGCGCCCAAAAATATTTGGGAACCCCGACAATATCGAGGGTGCGGCGCTGGCCGCGTAAGTCAGTGAGGATGATGTGATCGCCGGCTTCCAGAATACAGCCCAAGA
>JBMOFU010000101.1:0-12103 GCA_049318725.1 Phototrophicaceae bacterium
ATGAGCTTTTGGGAAAACAAGCGCGTAGTGGTCACAGGCGGCTCTGGATTTTTGGGTTCGTTCGTGGTGGAAGGGCTGACCGCACACGGCGCTAAAGAGGTCTTTGTGCCGCGCAGCGCCGTGTATGACCTGCGGCAGCGTGACGCTGTAGTACAACTGTTGGCAGACACCAAGCCCGATATGGTGATCCATTTGGCAGCGCTGGTCGGGGGCATCGGCGCGAACAAGGAACGGCCTGCCGAATTTATCTATGACAATTTGATGATGGGCGTGCAGTTGATGCACGAGGCGTATAATTCAGGCGTAGAAAAGCTGGTCGTGGCCGGGACGGTGTGCGAATATCCCAAAGTGACGCCGGTTCCGTTCCGTGAAGAAGACCTGTTCAACGGCTTTCCTGAAGAAACCAACGCGCCCTATGGGGTTGCCAAGCGTGCGCTATTGGTGCAGGGGATGAGTTACCGTCAACAATATGGGTTTAAGTCTATCCACATTTTGCCGACCAACCTCTACGGGCCGCGTGACAACTTTGACCCCAAGAACTCGCATGTGATCCCGGCCACCATCCGCAAGTATGTCGAAGCCAAACAACGCGGCGACGCCTACATCACGGCATGGGGAACAGGCAGCGCCACCCGCGAGTTCCTCTATGTAGAAGATGCCGTCAAGGGGATTTTGGCCGCCGCTGAACACTATGATTCGCCCGAACCGGTGAACTTGGGTTCAGGGATGGAAATCAGCATGAAAGACCTAATTACGCTGATTGCTGAACTGACGGGCTTTACGGGTGAAATCCGTTGGGACACCACCAAGCCCGACGGCCAGCCGCGCCGCGCACTCGATACCAGCCGCGCCTCGCAAGCGTTTGACTTCCGCGCACAAACCGACTTTCGCGTGGGGTTACAACGCACGATTGACTGGTACGTGCAACATCAGGCCGAACGGGTATAATATACATTGTAGGGGCGTCCCATGGGACGCCCCTACGACAGAAACAATGTTCAATATCCGCTGACGGTGACCCCCGTGCCTGTACACGTCGTATGGTTCAAGCGCGACCTTCGCATCACCGACCACGCCCCGCTGACGGAAGCCGCCGCGCAGGGGGCAGTTCTGCCGCTCTACATTGTCGAGCGCAGCCTGCACAAATCCGCAGACTTTGACCCGCGCCATTGGGTGTTCTTACAACAGTGCTTAACTGAACTGCGCGAAGCGTTGGCGCAGTTGGGGATGGCGCTGGTAGTGCGCGTGGGGGAAGTGACCCCCGTGTTGAGCGAGATTCACGCCGAATACACCATCAGCGCGCTATGGGCGCATGAAGAAACAGGCAACAGGCTAATCTACGCCCGCAACGCTGCCGTGACCGCATGGACAAAGGCCAACAGCGTGCCGTTTCACGAGTTCCCCAGTGGGGGCGTGGTACGTGGCTTGGCGTCGCGCAATGAATGGGCGCCCCTGTGGGAAAAACGCATGGCTCCCGCGCCGCTCGCTGCACCGACGGCCATCCACCCGCTAGAGGGCGTAACGCTTGGCAGAATCCCCGATTATTTGGGCAATGCCCCCGTCACCCATCACAGCCTACAACAGGGGGGCAGGCGCGCCGCCGATGACCTGTTAACGTCATTTTTGGAGCGGCGCGGCCTACATTACCCGCGTGCGATGTCCAGCCCAGTGACGAATTCTGACAGCACATCGCGCTTAAGCCCACACTTGACCTACGGCACGCTTTCAGTACGGGAAGTGATTCATGCCGTGCGTGAACGGCGGCGCGACCTCAGCGCGATCCCCAACGGCGAGTTTACCTACACAGTGGGGGAGTGGCGTTTGACGTTGCGGGCGTTTGAGTCTCGCTTGCGCTGGCGTGACCACTTCATCCAAAAGCTAGAGGATGAACCGCAAATCGAACAGCATAGTTTGATCCCTAATGTAGATGCCCTGTTCGATGATCCGTTGACCGACGAGCGCGCAGGCGCACGCTTGGCCGCGTGGGAAGCGGGCAAAACGGGCTATCCGCTGGTGGATGCCGTCATGCGGGCGCTACGGGCAGAAGGCTACACGAACTTCAAAATGCGGGCGGTGGTTGCCGTCTTCGCCGCCTATGATTTGTGGCTCCCGTGGCAGATTACGGGGCGCGTGTTGGCACGCTGGTTCACCGACTATGAGCCGGGCATCCACTGGAACCAGCAGCAAATCCAGTCTGGCACAAGCGGGGCGAATCGGTTGCGGGGATACAACCCCACCAAACAGGCACGCGAACACGACCCCAACGGCGAATTTATCCGCCGCTGGTTGCCAGAACTGGCGAGCGTGCCAAACGATTACATCCACGCGCCGTTTGACATGCCACCGATGTTGCAGGCGATGTATCACTGCGTGATCGGCAAAGACTATCCCGCGCCGATTGTGGAGCATCCCACGGTTGCAAAAATAATGATCGAACGGATTAACGCGCTCCGCAAGGCGTTAGAAGCTCAAGCGGCGACGCCTTCTGGGGGATCAGCGTCTGGTTGATGAGGGGAGTAAGGGCGCAGTACGCTGCGCCCTTACGGATGTGACAACGATTCTTTTAGAAATCCATGTCGCCCATGCCGCCGCCGCCACCGGGCATCGGAGCCTTGTCCTTTTCAGGAATGTCGGTGATGAGCGCTTCGGTCGTTAAGATCATGCTGGCGATGGACGCTGCATTTTCTACGGCGCCGCGTGTGACCTTGGCCGGGTCAGCCACGCCAGATTCGATCATGTCGCCAAACTCGCTGGTCATGACGTTGTAGCCAATGCGCGGGTTCTTCTTCGACTTCTGTTGACGGCGGACTTCGGCGATAATCACCGCGCCGTCTTCGCCTGCGTTGGAGGTGATACGGCGCATTGGCACTTCTAGCACGCGCTTCAAGATGTTCACGCCCGTGCGAACGTCATCATGCGCGTCTTTGAGGTCTGCGGACTTGATGAGTTCATCCAGCGCTTCTACCGCGTTGACCAGTGCCACACCGCCGCCGGGGACGATGCCTTCTTCAACCGCCGCACGGGTGGCGCTGAGGGCGTCTTCTACGCGGTGCTTCTTTTCCTTGAGTTCGGTTTCTGTGGCTGCGCCGACCTTAATCACCGCGACACCGCCAGCGAGCTTGGCAAGGCGTTCTTGTAGCTTTTCGCGGTCATAGTCGCTGGTGCTGAGGTCAATCTCTTTGCGGATGCTGTCTACGCGGGCTTTGATCGCGTTGGGTTCGCCAGCGCCGTCTACGACGGTGGTGTTTTCTTTGCTGGAAGCAACCTTCTTAGCGCGACCTAAATCTTGCAGGGTAGTCGTTTCTAGCTTGCGGCCAGTTTCTTCACTGATGACCGTACCGCCCGTGAGCGTGGCAATATCTTGCAACATGGCCTTACGACGGTCGCCAAAGCCGGGGGCTTTGATCGCCAATACGTTGAGCGTGCCGCGTAGTTTGTTGAGTACCAACGTGGCTAGGGCTTCGCCGTCTACATCTTCTGCGATGATGACCAGTTCGCGCTTGCCGATCTGCAAGAGTTTTTCCAAGACGGGGATGATGTCTTGGGCGGCGCTGATCTTCTTTTCGTAGATCAAGATGTAAGCGTCTTCGATGATGGCTTCCATCGTGTCTTGGGCAGTGACGAAGTACGGGCTGATATAGCCGCGGTCAAACTGCATCCCCTCTACGTATTCGGTTTCAAACTCTAGGCTGTTGCTGTCTTCTACAGTAATCACGCCGTCTTTGCCCACGCGATCCATCACATCAGCGATCAAGGTGCCGATGGCGCTGTCTTGGGCGCTGACGCTGGCAACCATCGCAATTTCTTCACGGGTGTTGATCGGGGTGGCTTGACCGCGCACAAACTCCGCGACCTTTTCGGCGCCCATCATGATCCCGCGCTTGACGAGCATGGCATTTGCGCCAGCGGCCACGACCTTCATGCCTTCGGTCACAATCGCCTGCGCGAGGACGGTTGCGGTGGTGGTGCCGTCACCGGCAATATCGTTGGTCTTGGTGGCGGCTTCTTTGAGCAGTTGCGCGCCCATGTTTTCAAACGGGTCTTCGAGTTCGATTTCCTTAGCGACCGTCACGCCGTCATGGGTCACGGTGGGGGAGCCGAACTTCTTGTCTAGGGCAACGTTGCGCCCCTTGGGGCCGAGCGTGGTGGCTACGGCATCTGCGACAATATCTACACCGCGCTTGAGCCGTTCACGGGCTTGGCGTTCAAAAACGAGTTGCTTGGGCATGGGTTAAACCTCCAGTTTTAGGGGATATGTTGAAAGTTGCAAGCAAATACAAGCGGCACTATTGCACAATGCCGAGGATGTCGGTTTCTTTCATGATGAGCAGCTTCTTGCCGTCCAGTTTGACTTCCGTCCCGGCGTATTTGGCGAACAACACGCGGTCACCGGCCTGAACATCGGGGGTGATGCGTTCGCCGTCTTCATTGCGCGCACCTGCGCCAACGGCAAGGACTGTCCCCTGCTGTGGCTTTTCTTTGGCGGTTTCAGGTAAAATAATACCACTGGCAGTGGTTTCTTCCTGCTCAAGCGGTTCGATCAACACGCGGTCGTGTAAAGGTTTGATTGCAGCCATTGATGGGGTTCCTCCAAAGCATTGGCTCTGTGATAACGTTCATTTGGCACTCACAGGGTTAGAGTGCTAATTCGGAACAAATCATAGCGCGGATTCTGGGGAATCGTCAAGGTTTCTAGCAGATTTCTTATATGAGTGCTAAAGTGAGAGGTGCAGCATGACCCAAATTATCATTGAGTCTCCATTAGCAGACCGCCTGCTTGAACTGGCACAGCGCCAAAAGCAAACGGTTGAAGACCTGTTGGCCGCCTTGTTGCCTCCCGCTCCCGTTGAACAGGAGCTAACCCCCAAAGAACTCTATGCACGGCTACGGGCGCTAGGGGATATAGGCATCACGTTACCGACGTTAGAAGAAGATGACGATGATGCGGATACCCCAGAAGAACGTGCCGCAATGGAACGTGCAGGGCGTCATAAACTAATCGTTGAAGATGAGTTGACTTCCCTGTTACCACCGATCCCCGCTGACCATGAGCTAACCCGCAAAGAATTCTATGCGCGGTTGCTGGCGCTAGGGGATATAGGCATCACCTTACCCACGTTACAAGAAGATGACGATGAATTCCAACTGACTGAGGAAGAAGAAGACGCACTTTTAGAACGCACAAAATACGATGGTATTTCTGGCGCTCAAATGATTATTGATGAGCGGCAAGAGGGCTGGTGATGCCGACTTATTTTTTGGATACAAGCGCTATCATCAAGCGCTATTTGCATGAGGATGGTACTCGATGGATTCGGCATGGTGTGTTTTCGGCGGAAAATCACCTCATCATTGCTAGGATCACCCAAGTTGAAGTGGCAAGTGCGCTTGCCCGCCGTGTACGCGGGAAAACGCTTGCCCCAAAAGATGAAACTGCATTACTACGTCTTTTCCGTCAACATCTGCGGCTTAGGCTGTCAATCATTGAAGTTGATGCCCAAAGATGCAATGAAGCGATGTTACTTGCACATGAACATGGGCTACGCGGCTACGATAGTGTGCAATTGGCATGTGGACTTTATAGTTTAGGTCTGTTTCGGAAGTCAGAACTTGGCGCAGCTATCTTTTTAACGGCAGATGCAAAACTACTTGCCGCCGCTAGTGCTGAAGGGCTACTCACCGATAACCCAGAGGATCACGAATAACCATGCTAGACGCCATTCACCTCTACCCAACGCACGAGTACGAAGGCTTCCGTTACGCCATTGGCAAGCCGTTACCGCTAGGCGCAACCGTCACCGCACGCGGGATCAACTTTGCGGTCTTTTCCAAGCACGCCGTCAGTTGCAAGCTGGTACTGTTCCGCATGGGCGAACGCGAACCGATGGTAGAAATCCCGTTTTCGCCAGAGTTCCGCATTGGGCATATCTTCGCCATGAAGGTATTCGGCCTAGACCCCGAAGGCATCGAGTATGGCTACCGCATGAGCGGGCCGTATCAGCCGCGTTTGGGGCATCGCTTTAACCCGGCCAACATCCTGCTAGACCCTTACGCCAAAGCCATCGGCGGGCGTGAGGTATGGGGCAACCCCGTAGACTGGGATGACCCCTACCCGCACCGTGCGCGCATCATGAATGAAGACTTTGACTGGAACGGAGACCGCGCCCCGCAAATCCCCTCAGAAGATTTAGTGATCTATGAAATGCATGTGCGCGGTTTTACTCAACATGACAGCGCGGGCGCTCACTATCCCGGCACGTATGCTGCCATCCGCGAAAAAATCCCCTATTTACAAGCGCTTGGCGTCAACGCGGTTGAACTCATGCCGATCTTTGAGTTTGACGAGTTCGAGTACGCCCACCGCGAAAACCCTTTGAACAACCAGCCGCTATGGAACTATTGGGGATACAGCACGATTGGCTTCTTTGCGCCCAAAGCCGCCTTTGCAGCGGCAGGGGCGTTAGGGATGCAAGGCGATGAAGTCAAGGCGCTGGTGCGTGAACTGCACCGCCACGACATTGAAGTAATTTTGGATGTGGTGTTCAACCATACCGCAGAAGGCGCAGAACACGGGGAAACGATCAGCTTTCGCGGGCTAGACAACAAAGTCTACTACATGCTCACGCCAGAGGGCTACTACTACAACTTCAGCGGCACAGGCAACACCATGAACTGCAACCATCCCGTCGTGCGTGATATGGTGATTGACTGCCTACGCTACTGGGTGAGTGAATATCACATTGACGGCTTTCGGTTTGACTTAGCTTCGATCTTGGGGCGTGACCAAAACGGGATGCCGCTGGCGAATCCGCCATTGTTAGAATCGCTTGCCAACGACCCGATTTTGGCCTCTGCCAAGTTGATCGCTGAAGCGTGGGACGCAGGCGGCTTGTATCAGGTGGGGAGCTTCCCCGATTATGGTCGGTGGGGGGAGTGGAACGGCAAGTATCGGGACACGATCAGGCGCTGGGTGCGCGGTGACGGCGGGATTGTGCGCGATGTGGCGCAACGGGTGATGGGATCGCCAGATTTATACAGCACACGGCGGCCTGCCGCATCAGTGAACTTTATCACCGCACATGATGGCTTTTCGCTCTACGACCTGTACAGCTACAACGAAAAGCACAACAAATCCAATGGGGAAGACAACCGCGACGGCGGCAACGACAATTACAGTTGGAACTGTGGCGTAGAGGGGCCAACAGACGACCCTAGCGTACAGCGCTTGCGAATCCAGATGATGAAGAACGCCGTCGCTATTTTGATGGTCAGTCAGGGGACGCCGCTGATTTTGATGGGCGATGAAATGGCGCACACCAAAGACGGCAACAACAACACCTATTGCCACGATAATTTGTTGAACTGGTTGAACTGGGGGCGGCTGCGGAACCATCAAGACGTGTTTACCTTTTTTCAGCGGATGATTGCCTTTCGCAAGGCACACCCTGTCTTGCGGCATCGGGCGCACTTGTTCCAAACCGATGTTGTCGGCACCGGCTACCCCGATATTTCATGGCATGGGGTTCATGCGTGGCAGCCAGACTGGGCAGATTACAGCCGCACGTTGGCCTTTATGCTGGACGGCGCCCATGCCCTAGAAGGCACGCACGCCGACGACATGATCTATGTGGCAATGAATATGCACTGGGAAGCCCATCCCTTTGAGTTACCCGCGCTCTCTGACCGCCGCCGCTGGCATCGCTTTGCAGACACCAGCCTAGCGCCGCCCAACGAGATTATCGTCCCAAAGCAGGAAGAACGGCTTAAGGATCAAGCGGCCTATATGCTTGGCGCACGGGCTGTGTTGATTTTGGTGGGTCGCTAAGGCGATGTTCGCCTTGACGGTTCCTGCACAGCCGCAATGCGTGGCGGTGATTTCAGCGTTTATTTGGGCAGTGGCCTATGAAGCCAGCCTCAATGATGGCAAGGCATATCGTTTGCGCTTGGCCGTAGACGAAGTAGTGACCAACATCATTCACTATGGGCATGTCAATCATTCGGTAGATGGCTCGATTGCCCTATGGGTAGAACTCACTTCGCAGACGGTGAGCGTGACCATCCGCGATACAGGCATCCCCTATGATTTGACCCTCAAACCGCCACCCGATGACCTGCATCTGCCGCTGGACAAACGTCAAACGGGTGGGTTGGGGGTTTACCTTGTCACCCGCTTTGTAGATAGCGTCCGCTACGAGCGGGTTGGGCAGATGAATATCAACCGTTTGACCGTGCGCTTGGGGGAATAGGGGCTTGCGGACGCGCCAGTGGCACGTCCCATGTGTACCCACTTAACACAATCGCCGCGCACGGTTTCGATTTTTCGGCGTCGGACGGACGTGACAGGTCACGTCCCTACAGGTCACAACGGTTGTGTAGGGACGCCACCTGTGGCGTCCGCGTTTTACAGACTGGCTTTGCGCTACCCCTTATTGCAGATAGGCGCTGGTCAGCGAGTGGGGGGCAGTGAGCAGTTGGGTGGGCGTGCCTTCAAACATCACCAAACCGCCTTTGCTGCCGCCCTCTGGCCCCATATCAATGATCCAGTCTGCGTTACGGATGACATCAAGATTATGCTCAATCACCAACACGGTGTTGCCTGCGTCTACCAAGCGGTTCATAATCGTCAGCAAGTGGCCGATATCCGACATATGCAAGCCCGTCGTCGGCTCATCCATCACGTAGATGCTACCCTTTTTATGCAGTTCGCTGGCAAGTTTGATCCGCTGACATTCCCCGCCAGAGAGCGTACTCAGCGGTTGGCCTAACGTGAGGTAGTTCAGGCCAACATCCTGCATGGCCTGCAATTTACGTACCACCTCTTTGATGTCGAAGAACTCCAACGCCTCTTGTACCGTCATGTGCAGCACATCGTTAATGGATTTTCCGTTGAGGTGATACGCCAGCACTTCATCCTTAAAGCGCTTGCCGCCACAAATTTCACAGGGCGTCTTGATGCCGTCCATAAAGCCCAAATCGGTGTAGATCACCCCTTGCCCTTGACAGTTTTCGCACGCGCCCTTGGAGTTAAAGCTGAACAACGACGCGCTAACTTTGTTGGCGCTGGCAAAGGCTTTACGCACATCGTCCATGATACCCGTGTAGGTGGCCGGGTTAGAGCGGCTATTGGCACCCACTGGCGCTTGGTCAATCACAATCGCGTCGGGATGTTGCTTGAGGAAGACCTGATGAATCAGCGAACTTTTGCCAGACCCCGCCACCCCAGTGACCACCGTTAATACGCCTTTGGGGATGTCTACGCTGACATCTTTTAGGTTATTGACCTTCGCATGGGTAATAGAAAGTTGACCTTTAGCAGCACGCACCACTGGCTTGATCGGCAAGGACTGTTGCAAATGCCTGCTGGTGAGTGTATCAGCTTGGAGCAAGCCTTCAAAGCTGCCTTCATACATAATCTGCCCGCCCGCGCTACCCGCGTGGGGGCCAACGTCCACAATATGATCGGCCACTTGAATCACCGCCGGGTCGTGTTCTACGACGATCACAGTATTGCCTTTGTCGCGCAATTTTTGCAGCAGTTCGTTCATGCGGTAAACGTCACGCGGGTGTAGCCCAATGCTCGGCTCATCGAAGATGTACATCACATCCATCAAGCTGCCGCTGAGGTGCTTCACGATTTTAACGCGCTGAGACTCGCCGCCCGATAACGTATCGGTGGGGCGGTCTAGCGTCAAGTATTCCAGCCCAATATCAATCAGGTGTTGCAGCCGTTCCGTTAGGGTGGCGATCATCGGCGCGGCGGTTGGCTCTTGAATGGTACGAATCACCTCAATCAATGCGCCTGCTTCCATTGCAGAAAGCTGGGCGATGTTATAGCCGTTGATCGTACAACCGAGTGCGGCTTGGCTCAGGCGTGCGCCATGACACAGCGGGCAAACTTGCATGGTCAGGTAGGGTTCTACGGCTTTTTGGGTGCGCTCTGACAGCGTTTTAATATCACGGCGGATGTAAGCGCGGGTGAGCTTTTCTATGATGCCTTCATAGGTAAGATTCATCGTTTTGGCGCCAAACTGCATCTCAAACTTACGATCCTTGCCGTGTAAGAGCAGTTCCATTTCGGCTTCGCTGTAGTCGGCCAGTTTCTTATCGTTGTCGAAGAAGCCAGAGCCGGTGTAACTTTGCAGTTCCCAATCGCCAAAGAGTGGCACTTGCACCGCGCCTTCGTTCAACGACTTAGACATATCCAAAAAGTCGTCAGATTTGATACCGAGCTTCTGACCTGTGCCGTTACATTCCAGACACATCCCCGACGGGTCATTGAATGAAAACGCATTGGAGTAGCCGATAAACGGTTGCCCAACCCGCGAAAATAGCAGGCGCAACACGGTAGAAATATCCGTGATCGTCCCTAAGGTGGAATGTGAACCGCCGCCTAAGCGCTTTTGGTCAACGACCACCGCCATACTCAGGTTTTCAATGGCGTCAGCGTCCGGTTGGGTATAGCGCGGCAAAAAGTTACGCACAAACATACTAAAATTCTCATTGAGCAACCGTTGTGCTTCAGTGGCAATCGTGTCAAAGACCAATGAGGACTTGCCCGAACCGGATACCCCCGTAAAAATCGTGATTTTGCGCTTCGGAATCCGCAAAGAGACGTTCTTCAGGTTATTTTCACGCGCACCACGAATTTCAATGTACTCTTGTGCCATAGCTTCCCCTTAGAACAATACAGGTCATAACGTCAATGCAGCGGAACAAGTATACTATATTGTACTCTTTTTAGCAATTGTACTATCTGAGCGCTAACTTATGCGAATGGGGGAGCGGGTGATACATGGTTTGAGCGCCTTTGCTCATCTGGACTCATCAGTTACCAATGCCGTCGTGGTAAAATAAAATCATCCTAGTAATGGATTATAAGTGTAATGTTGATGACCCACTATGACGTGATTATCATTGGCGGGCGGGTGGCGGGGACAAGCCTTGCGGCACGGCTTGGCGCAGCCAAACGGCGCGTGTTACTGCTGGAGCGCGAATCCCTCCCGATGGCGCATCCAGCATCGTCACCAGTGATTTACGCCCCCGCGATGGAACTGCTCGACGAGATCGGCGCCGATGAAGCCTGTTATGCCGCCAATACGCCCAAGCTCACACGCTGGATCATTGAGGCCGCCGAAATTTTCAGCGTAGAAAAGGCCATCCCTGCGCGCAATGGGCGCGCTTATGCCTATGCAGTAGACCGCGCCACCTTCGATAAAGCCATCTGGGATGTTGCCGCGCAGCATCCTAGCGTGACAGTGGCGGCGCGCACCAGCGTGCTAGACCTGCTCACGGATGCCGACAATCGCGTGATCGGGGTGCGTGCCAAGCAACTCGACAGCGGTGTGACCGCTGAATATCACGCGCCGTTGGTGGTTGGCGCAGATGGCCGCTTTAGCATAGTTGCGCGCAAGGTCAACGCCGCCGCTTATGATGTCTCTAGCAAACATCCCACCTCTAACTATTACGCCTACTGGAAGCACGTCCAGCCCGTGCCAGACGGCGCCCCCGCGATTCATCTGTTCAGCACAGGCGGCGACTACGGCATCTTAACCGTAGACAGCGCAGACGGCACAACCCTTATCGGGATTGAAGGCCGCGCCGATACCGTTGATCCTAAAGCGGGCGATGCAACCGCCTTTTATCTGCGCTTTTTGCAGTCTCAACCGCAGGTCTGGGCGCGGTTGGCACACGCGGAACGGGTGACTGATGTCCACGGCATGAAGAAGATTAGCAATCTTTACCGCCAATCTGGGGGGGAAGGGTGGGCGTTGGTGGGGGATGCGCTTCATCAAAAAGACCCGCTAGACGGGCAGGGGATTTACGATGCGCTGTTCACCGCCAAAGCGTTGGCCGCCGCCATCCTCCGCTGGCAATGTGACGGCCTAAGCTGGCAGGCTGCGCTAGAAGGTTATACGCAACAGGTGCGCGCAGAAACCTTGCCGATGTACCGCGCAACGCTGGCGCGGGTCGAACGTGAAATTTATACGCGGCGGCCTGTATGGTTTATGCACACCCTAGCCAAGTGGCTCTACTATGATGAGGTCTACCTTGACCGTTGGGCGCGGGTGTTCACCCGCCAAATAGACCCCGACACATGGTTTAG
>JBMOFU010000102.1:0-12076 GCA_049318725.1 Phototrophicaceae bacterium
GGTCTCAAGGTGTTTTCGAGATTCAAGCGCACACATGACCGAACTCCCGCCGCTTGAACTGGTCGGCGCTGCCGCAGACTAATGGACTGAACTAGCAGATTGAAAGTGAAATGGGGTTTGAACCAGCACCTTTACAAATCACGAATATAATTACGGTGGGCATTATCGCCCAACCTAACCGCATTGCACTCTGACACTATACACACAGGAGTAACAAAGAATGCGTTTGAAAACCCTTATCACCGTTTTGTTGTTGAGCTTGTTCAGCTTGCCCGTCCTTGCACAGGACGGCCCTCCCCCACCCCCAGACCTCATGGGCGGCGAAATTGTGGTTGAAGGCTTGAGCGGCCCACAAGGCTTGTTCATTGACGCTGAAGGCAATTTGTGGATTATTGACAGCGGCATGGGTGGGGATGAAACAGTCAACGCCGTTGACCCGACGACCTTTGCCACTGTTGAAGGCAAGTTGGGCAATACCTCCCAGATCATCAAGCGTTCGCCGGATGGCACCCAAGAAGTGGTTGCTCTATTGCCATCGGTGGCCGTTGGCACCGACTTTCTTGGCGGCGCACGGCTAACCGCGCTGGATGGAACCGTTTACGCCACTGTCGGCGCATGGCAAGCTGGCGGTGGGGACGAAGTAAGCATCCCGTTCCAAGCCCAAGTGGTGAGCATTACCGACAGTGAACCCGTCACGGTGGCCGACCTGTGGGCGCATGAATTGGCAAACAACCCCGATGGCACAGACAACAAAGAATCCCATCCCTATAGCATTGTCACTGGCGAAGATGGACTGTTGTATGTAACCGACGCCGCCGCCAATGACCTGCTGCGGGTTGACCCAGCAACGGGTGAAGTCGAAACCCTTGCCGTCTTTGAAGGGCTACCGGGCATATTCCCCAATCAATTCCGTAACAATGAAGCCATTACCGACCCCGTACCTACCGCTGTCGTATTGGGCGATGAAGGCAGCATCTATGTATCCTTGTTGTCGGGCGCTCCGTTTATCCCCGGTAGCGCAAAAGTTGTCAGCGTCGCCGCAGATGGCACCGTCACCGACTTTGCCACTGGCTTGACCATGCTCACTGACCTCAAATTGGGGCCAGATGGCAACCTATACGCCACTTCATTTGGCATATTCACTGCCGACGGCCCCGTACCGAATTCGGGCAGCATCCTGCGGATTGCCCCCGACGGCACTGCCGAAGTAGTCATTAGTGGGTTACCATTCCTCACCGCCATTGCGATTGACGCTGAAGGCAACGGCTATGTCACCATCAACGGCATAGCGATCCCCGGCGCTGGCGCTGTGGTCTACTACGAAGGTCTTACAGGCTTGGCCGGGACGCCGCTACCCGCGATCACCCAATAACAAGTTGCTGGTTTTAACGTCACAAAGCGGGACGACACAGGTGCCGTCCCTACAAAACTGTTGAAATGATAGAACATCCTGTAGGGACAAGGCCTGCCTTGTCTGCAAAACAGCAATCAGCGTAACACGTAGATTGTAGGGGTGGGCGGTGTTCGCCCACTCCCCCACTTGCCTATCAGCGAATAGAGGATCATTCATCCATGCGTAAGGTTGTTTTTCTTTGGGCGTTGTGGAGCAGCTTACTGTTGGCGGGATGCGGTGCGGCATCGCCAACGGTGGCGGTTGCCCCAACCGTTGCCCCCACACCACCGCCGACTGTAGATGAAACCCTATTGACACGAGGGATTACGGTGTATCGGGCGCAATATTGCGGCTCGTGCCACACCCTCAGCGTAGCCAACACCCATGGGATGTTCGGCCCACCACATGACAGCATGGGGCTGATCGCGGCGGAACGCCTGCAAGACCCCAACTACACCGGGCAAGCCACGACTATTGAGGCATACCTGCGCGAAAGCATCCTTGAACCACTCGTCTATGATGCGCCGGGCTATGAAATGACCCAGCATTCGATGCCTGCGTTTGTCACACTGCCCGAAGCAGATCTAGACGCGCTGGTGTATCTGTTAGCGCAGCAAAACCAATAAGTTTTCACCCACCACAACAGCAAAGGATGCACACCCATGGGCTTTATTATGGACGGCCTCGACGCCGAGAGTTATGATCGCCAATATCCCGACCAAGTGTTGATTCGGCGCATTTGGGGGTACTTCCGTCCGCAAGGCCAACGGATGCTGACGGTTGCGTTTGCTATTACGCTACAGGCCGGACTAGAAACGTTCATCCGTGTGTTTATCTCTGGCTCGCTAGACCGTTTACAGGCCACACCAGAGGCATTCAGTATTACGCGGGTGATTATCACCTTGATTGCGCTGGAATGTGTCAGTTGGGTGATTACGGCTATACGCCAGTGGTTTTCTTCGCGGGCAGTGGGTGAAGTCGTCCTCAAGTTGCGCGAAGACGCCTTCGACGCCGTGTTGCGCCGCGACCTTGCCTTCTTCGACAAGTACCCCACTGGCAAGATTGTCAGCCGCGTGTCGAGCGATACCGCCGCCTTTACGGAAACGGTCAACCTGACGACGAACCTTATCAGCCAGTTTTTGCTGTTGGCGGTGATGGTCAGCTATCTGTTTTGGATCAACGCGACGCTAACGTGGATCACGCTAACGATTGCACCAGTGATTATCTTCATTGCGTTGAGCTTCCGCCACATTGCGCGGGCGACGGTTACGGCCTCACGGCGGATTATGGCAACGGTTACGGCACACGTTCAAGAGACCATCGGCGGGATTGCAGTGGCAAAGTCCTTCCGCCAAGAGCAGGCGATCTATGAAGAATTTGTTGAGGTCAACAACAAAGCCTATCAGGTCAACTTACGCACAGGATTCACGTTTGCGGCGGTGTTCCCGTTACTTTCGGCAGTGGCGGGCGTTGGCTTGGCGGTCGTGATTTATTCCGGCGTACAAATTGGCCGTGCGGAAGCCAGTCCGTTGACGGCGGGCGAATTTTACCTGTTCATTCAGGGCTTGCAGGTGATCTGGTTCCCGTTGACCAGCATCGCGTCGTTCTGGAGCCAGTTCCAGCTAGGGTTAGCAGCGGGCGAACGGCTGTTTGGGCTCATTGACGCCGCGCCCGACGTGATCCAAAGCGGGAAGAACTTGCCTGTTGAGGGTGTAAAAGGCGAAATCCGATTTGAACAAATGGAATTTGCCTACAACGCCGATGAGCCAGTCTTGAAAGACTTTTCGCTGACGATCCGTGCAGGGGAAAGCGTCGCGCTGGTGGGGCATACCGGCAGTGGTAAGAGCAGCATCGCCAAGTTGGTCGGGCGCTTTTACGAATATCAGGGCGGCAAATTGTTGATTGATGGTACAGACATCCGCGACCTTGATATAGAAGCCTACCGCCGCCGTATTGGGTTTGTCACGCAGACGCCGTTCTTGTTCGACGGCACGATCTTAGAGAACATCCGCTATGGGCAACAGCGCTTTAATGACGACGGGCAAGATGTAGGCAGGATCAGCGATGAAGCTGTGATCGCCGCCGCGCATAAGGTCGCTGGTGGGGATTGGATTGATAGCTTCCCAGAGGGGTTGAATACCCAAGTGGGCGAACGCGGCGGCAACCTTTCCATTGGGCAACGGCAACTGGTAGCCCTAGCGCGGATCATGCTCGAAGACCCGGCAATCTTTATTTTGGATGAAGCCACCGCCAGCATTGACCCGCTGACCGAAGCATTGATCCAAGAAGGCTTGGATGAAGCCATGCAGGGGCGCACTTCGATTGTAATTGCCCACCGCTTAAGTACAGTGCGCGCCGCTGACCGCATCATTGTGCTAAAACAGGGAGAAATCCTTGAAGAAGGCAGCCATGACGCGCTGATTGCGGCAGGCGGCCACTACGCCGAACTGTACAATACCTACTTCCGTCACCAGTCCTTGAGCTATATCGAGAATTTAGCAACCAAGATTGACACAGGTGAGATGGTCGGGGCAATGGATTAAACGTAAAACAACGGGTATGTTATTGAAGTTGCCACCCCTCGTGGGGGCATGATATATCATGCCCCTACAACCCGATTTGTAATTCCGCAGGGGCGCAATATATTGCGCCCCATAGGCACCCACTTAAGGATTTACTGACATTGTTTTTCGCCTGTAAAACGCGGACGCCCCGGAGGGTCGTCCCTACACAACCCTTGTGACCTGTAGGGACGTGCCACTGGCGCGTCCGTGTAACGCCCAAAAACCCGAAAATGTGCATGATCGTGTTAAGTACACATGGGGCGCAATATATGCGCCCCTACTAAAATATCTTGTTTTAGGAGAACGCACGCAATTGCCCTGCTAGTTTTTTTCTTCCCCGATATTCGTGTTATAGTTAGCTTATCTTCTGCCGAAACCAACGGGTGAGCTATGTTCGACGTTGTGGGAAAAGTCATCAAAGGCTATGAGCTAATCAGCGAAATTGGCGCGGGCGGGTTTGGCGCGGTCTATCGTGCCTATCAGCCATCAGTTGGGCGCGAAGTCGCGGTGAAGATCATCTTGCCACAGTACGCCAACAATGCGGACTTCATCCGCCGCTTTGAAGCCGAAGCCCAATTGGTAGCGCGGCTAGAGCATTTGCACATCGTCCCCTTATATGACTATTGGCGTGAGCCGGGCGGCGCATACCTTGTGATGCGCTACTTACGCGGGGGCAATGCCCGCCGTCAACTGATCGAAAACGGCGCGATGGATTTAGCCACGACCACACGCTTGCTGGAACAAATGGCCTCTGCGCTGGCAATTGCCCACCGCAACCGCATTATTCACCGTGACCTCAAGCCAGACAACATCTTGCTGGACGAAAACGGGAATTTCTTCTTGGCGGACTTCGGCATTGCCAAAGACATGAGCAGCGGCGATGTCAACAAAACGGGGCCGATCATTGGCTCTCCGGCGTATTTTTCTCCGGAGCAAATTCGCGGCCTAGAGGTCAAACCGCAAACAGACATCTACACGCTAGGGATTATGCTGTTTGAACTGCTCACAGGGCAACATCCCTTTGAAGGCACCAACGCGCAAGGCTTGGTCTACAAACATTTGATTGAGCCGTTGCCGAGCATCCGCTCGCTACGGCCAGACCTCCCTAGCGGCATTGATCTGGTCATCCAAAAGGCGACGGCCAAAGAACCCGCTGACCGCTATACGGACACGCTCAGTATGTATGCCGCCTTCAAACAGGCGACGGGTTACACACGGACGACGCTCACCCCCAACGACGAAACTACGATTATCATTCGGCGTGAAGAAACGCGCACCACCCCAACAATGGGGTTCCGCTTGCCCGACCCACCCAACCCGTATAAGGGGCTGCGTGCCTTTTTAGAGGCGGACGCCAGCGACTTCTTTGGGCGCGATGTGTTGGTTAAAAGCCTGCTGCAACGGCTGGAAAATACGCGCTTCTTGGCGGTGATTGGCCCAAGCGGGGGCGGCAAATCCAGCGTGGTGCGCGCTGGATTGTTGCCAGCGTTACGGCGCGGTGCGATTGCAGGGTCACGCAACTGGTTTTATGTAGAAATGCACCCGGGCGACGCCCCTTTGATTGAGCTAGAGGCGGCGCTCTTGCGGGTGGCCGTCAACCCGCCAGACAGCTTGATGTCACAACTGGCAGAAAATGAGCGCGGGCTATTGCGGGCGCTCAAACGCACACTGCCCGAAGACGGCAGCGAATTGCTATTGTTGGTAGACCAATTTGAAGAACTGTTCACGTTGGTAGATGAAGATGAAACACGCACGCACTTCATCAATAACCTGTTGACCGCCATTCAAGACCCGCGCAGCCGTGTGCGGGTGATTATCACCTTGCGGGCAGACTTCTATGACCGCCCGCTGCTCTACCCCGAATTTGGCGAACTGATTCGGGAATCTACGGCAGTGGTCTTGCCGTTGAGCAAGGCAGACCTTGAACGCGCCATCCTTGGGCCGGCGGAACGGGTCGGGTTGGTGATTGAGCCGCAATTGGTCAGCGCCATTATTCAAGATGTGGCGGGGACGGGCGCATTGCCGTTGATGCAATACGCCCTCACAGAACTATATGAGCGGCGCGACGGGCGAATTTTGACCTTTGACGCCTACCGCGAAATCGGCGGGGTGACGGGCGCGCTGGCGCGGCGTGCCGAAGAACTGTATCTTGAGTTATGGGAACCTACCAAGATCATAGCGCAACAGATTTTCTTGCGGCTGGTCAACTTGGGCGAAGGCAGCGAAGACACCCGCCGCCGCGTCATGCGTACCGAGTTGATGGGCTTAAATCCGTCCGATGTTCCCGATGCAGTGGAGTATGTGCTGGATCAATTTGGCAAATATCGGCTGTTGACCTTTGACCATGACCCCGTAACGCGGGAACCCACGATTGAGGTTGCCCATGAAGCCTTAATCCGTGAATGGTCGCGCTTGCGCGGCTGGCTAGAAAACAGCCGCGACGATTTGCGGACTCAACGCCGTTTGGCCGCCGCCGCCAATGAGTGGTTGAGCATTGGGCAAGACATCAGCTACCTTGCACACGGCACCCAGTTAACGAACTTCCGTGAATGGGCAACTGTCACACGGGTGACGCTTTCTGACTTAGAGCGCGAATATATGCGCCAGAGCATCCGCAAAGACGAAGCCGACCAACTGGTAGAGCGCCAACGGCAAGAGCGCGAAGCAATGTTAGAACAGCGCTCTATGCGGCGCTTGCAAGCCTTTGTCCTCTTGGCGGCGGTGGCCGCTGTGTTGGGGGTTGGACTTTCGATCTTTGCCTTTGGGCAGCGCAATGCCGCGCAAAACAATGCAGACATCGCCGCGACTGCCGTTTACCTTGCAGATAGTTCGCGGGTGGCCGCCGAGCGTACCGCTGCCGAAGCCCAAAGCCTTGCCCTAGCCGCCAGCGCCCAACAAGCGCTGACCAACAACAACAGCGATCTGGCGTTGGCACTGGCACTAGAGGCCAACACGCTAGAAAATCCGCCGCCGCAAGCCCAACGGGTGCTAGCAGAAACCGCCTATGCCCCCGGTACACAGCGCATCTTCAGCGGGCATACCAATTTTGTCCTGTCGGTAGATTACAGCCCCGACGGGCAACAGATCGCCAGTGCTTCGGCAGACGGCACCATCCGCTTATGGGATGTTGCCAGCGGCGCACTCGTCCACCGCTTGAGTGGACATAGCGCCGCCGTCAATGAGGTACATTTTTCGGCAGACGGCACGCGGTTGATCTCGGCTTCGGCAGACGGTAGCTTGCGGCTGTGGGACGTTGCCAGCGGTGAATTTCTGCTGGCGGCGCGTACCCTAGACAACATTGCCGTCTTGAGCGCAATCTTCAGCCCAACGGGGGACGCCGTGTTGGCAAGCACCGCTGACGGCACTATTTACGCATGGGATTTAAGCTCCACGTCACTGACAGACGGCTTAAGCGGCCACGACGCCCCAGTTTACGATTTAGCGTTTAGCCCGCGTGGACGTACCTTCATCAGCGCTTCGGCAGACGGCACCATGCGCCTGTGGAATACAGCCGACGGCAACGAAATTCGGCGCTTTTTGCCGCCCGTCATCGCGTCACTGGCAGAAGCCCCGCGCCTGCTAACGGTTACCTTTGATCCGAACGGGCTTTCGGCGTTTTCTGGCGCAGCGGATGGCAGCATCCGCGAGTGGGATACGCGCTTCGGCCAAGAAGTACGGCAGTTCTTTGGGCATACGGGCGCAGTCACCTACCTGAAAGTCAGTGCAGATGGGCAATACCTGCTGTCTGTGTCTGAAGATGGGACGTTGCGCGTGTGGGATGTGGTCACCAGCGAAGAACGGCTACGCTTGCGCGGTCACACCGCCAGCATCAACAGCGTGGCGATCAGTCCCGATGGCCGCACGGCGGTCACGGGCAGCAACGATAACACCCTCCGCCTGTGGGATTTGCAATCTGGCGCGGAACTCAACCGCTTAAGCGATGTCAGCCAACAGTGGGTCTTGGTGGATGTTGCCCCCAATAGCCTGTCTGCGTTGAGTGGTTCACGTACAGGCCGCATCGAATTGTGGGATTTAAGCAATGTCAACAATACTCGCCCGTTTTGGCAGTCTGACGGCACAGTAGACGGCATCACAACCCCCAATGATGACCCGATCACCGCGCTGGACATTAGCCCCGACGAACGGTTAGCCGTCAGCGGAACCCGTAGCGGTAAGGTAATCCTGTGGTGGATGAATGACGGCACGGTGTTGCAACAAATCAGCGGCATCACGGGGGGCGTCAACGCGGCGACCTTCACTGAAGATAGCGGCGGGGTGCTGATTGCGGTTGCCCCGCAAACGTTGATCTTCTATGAGGTCAACAGCGGCAGAACGCGCTACACCGTCAATGTAGACGCCGGCACGATTAGCGTTTTGCGCGTCGTCCCCGGTCAAGCGCGCATTTTGGCAGGCTTAAACACGGGCGAACTGCTCATGCTTGACCTTGACACGGGCGCGGTGTTATATCGCGTGGGCGAACATGACGACAGCATCACCGATATTGAAATCAGCACCGACGGCACGCGCGCCCTGACAGGCTCACGCGATCAAAGTGTGCGCCTGTGGGACATCACCCAAACCGACCCCAACGCCACAGCGTTGATGCGGCTTGAAGGGCAAGGGACAGCCGTACTAGGGGTGAGCCTTGACTGGGAAAATCAACGGGCGATTGCCTCTGGCGCAGATGGCACGTTATTGGTTTGGGACTTAGCCATTCAGCGGACGGTGCAGCAATTCAGCAGTCACAGCAGCGCGGTCAGCGATGTCGCGTTTGTGCAAGGGCGCAGGCAGGCGATTTCTGCCTCACTGGACGGCACGATACGCCGCTGGCAAACGTTGTCGCTGCCGCAATTGACCGAGTGGGTACGCGCTAACCGCTTTGTTCAACCGTTCACCTGCCAGCAACGGGAACAATACCGCATTTTACCGCTGTGCGAGGGGTCGTGATTCGGCGCTATTGGGGGTGGGTGGTGCTGCTTTGCCTTGTGGGGTGTGCAACAGAGCGCATGAGCATCGCGGACATCCCCACGCTTGCGCCCACCCCCGGCGATTCCCCCACGCCTGTCACGTCTTGGACGCCGCCTGTGCGTGCCACGCTCCCCGCCACATGGACGCCCACCCCCACCGAAGCCGTGTGCAACGGCGTGAATTGCACACCCCCCACCCGCACCCCACGCCCTAGCGCCACATCCCCCGCCGCAAGCGCTACGCCATCGCCAAGCCCTACTGCGACCGCTGTACCGTTGGCCGTACTACTGGATGAAACGGCCACGCTCTACGGCGGTGCTGGCACAACCTTCCCCGTTTGGGGGGCGCTTCCGGTGGGCATCCGCGTGGAGGTGATCGAGCGCACACGGTTAGGCAATTGGGTGCTGATTCGCTTGCCAGAGGGAATGACGAGCGTCAACGAGGGATGGGTGTTCACTGCCGCGCTGGATGAAACCTTCACCCTCAGTGAGGTACGGATCAACGACCAGACGCCGCAGGTCTTTGCCAGTGCGCCAGAAATCGCAGAGCCTGCGCTTGCCCAACTCTATAGCGCGCCGATTTTGCCGACGCCCGCCGCTCACCTATTGGAGGTCTATGCGTTGGGGCAGACGTTGGGCAACGCCTCCAACGCGATTAGCAAAATTGGCGACAGCCTGACCGTTGACCCGATCTACCTTACGCCGATCAGCCGCGATGACAACATCTTAGGCCCCTATACCCACTTGGCAGAGGCCATCGGCTATTACGGGGCTTCGATGCGTAACGACAGCGCCGCCGCGTGGGTGGGACTATCCACCCGCGCGCTGTTCGACCCGATGTGGGCGAACCCGAGGGTGTGTGAAGCTGGCGAGTCTGCATTAATGTGCGAATATCGGCGGCAAAAGCCGAGCATCGCCTATATCATGTTTGGGCCAAATGAGTTGAATGTCATGGACGCCGCCGAATTTGAAACCAACATGCAGCAGATTGTTGAAGAATCGCTGGCGGCGGGCGTGATTCCGGTGCTTTCGACGTTTAGCTACCGCCCCGAATATCTGCGCGGGGCAAAGGCAATCCAGTTCAACCTGATTGTGCTGCGCGTAGGTGAAACCTACGACGTTCCAGTGATGAACTTGTGGGCGGCTGCCCGTGACCTACCCAGAAGCGGGCTTGATCCCGATCAAATCCATATGCGCCATTATGGATCGGTGAATTTGCGCTTTGACGGCACAGAAGGCTGGTCGGGGGTCAGCTTACGGAATCTGTTATCGGTGAGTATGTTGGCGGAACTGTATACGTTTTTGCACTAAAAGCAGTAAAGGGCAGGGATGAGGAAATACAGTGACGAGGAAATACAGTGATGAGCGATGAGTAGGGGCAGTAAAAGCAGAGTTGAGTAGGGGCGAGACATGTCTCGCCCGTGAAACGGTATTTAACAGCCACTTGCTAAGGGTCTGTAAATGCAGTAATGAGTGACGAGTGATGAGTAAAAACAGGATGAGCGAGTGATGCGGGCAATCGGCGTATTACGGCCTATCGCAGTGGTTTTGGGGATAATGGCCTTTGGGGTGTTGCTCTTGCGGGCGGCGACCAATGCGCTGGATGCCAGCCTCCCGCTGAGTGTGCAGCATGGGCTATGGTGGCTTGGCCTTGTGTGTGTCGGCTACGGATTCGGCGGGCGCTGGCCGCAATCGGTCACACGGCTGGCATGGATGGTGGCGGGCGTAATGCTGCTTGGCGCGATCCCGCGCATGGTGGCGCTTGACGATGGCCTGCGCTTCTTGCCGGATGAGGCGATCTTCCTCAACGGCATTGTCTCGCTAGAGGCCGTCAACGGGCGCGCCCGCCTGATCTACCCTGTGAGTGATTATCTAGTGGCGTCGTGGCTGGTGACGTTGTGGCAGGGCGCGGCGGTGAGCATTTTTGGGCATACCACAATGGCGGCGCGGCTCATCAGCGCGCTGGTCGGCACACTCTGGATTGCGGGCGTTGCCTTGCTTGCCCGCGAATTAGCGTTATTGCATAGCTCCAAACGTGCCGACCTCATCGGGTTGGCGGCGGCAGTGCTGATGGCGGGCTTTGCTGCACAAGTTCACTATAGCCGCTTGGCGCTCTACAACATCATTGATCCGTTGTTCGGCATGGTGGCGCTCGGATTTTTGGCGCGGGCGTGGCGGCTGAATCAAGCATCCGCCTATGTGTGGGCGGGCGTGGCGCTTGGCGCGGCGCAATATTTCTATGAGGGCGGGCGGCTAACATGGCTGCCGTTGGTGATCGGCTGGACGCTTATCCAGCGGCGGCTAAGGGCGGGCGTCATCTTGACGGCCATCACCACAATGGTGATCGGTACGCCAGCATGGTTCGGTGTGTTGGCCGTCTTGGGCAGCCCCACCCCGCGCCTTGATACCGTTGGGGAACTTTCTACACAGGGGGCAACGCTGTCTGAAAGGCTTGGCGATGTCTTGGCATTGATCGTGTGGCACGGCGACCCGCCCTATTCGCTGTATTACGGGGCGTCGCTGATCGGGATTGTGCTACTCCCCTGCTTTGTGGTGGGCTTGGGCAGGACGTTGTTCCGTTGGCGCACTCCAGCGGGGAGCCTGTTGCTGTTGTGGCTGGCAGGGGTGATCGGCGCGGCGGTTGTGTTCGAGATCAACACCAGCGCGCGCTTTGTGGGTGTCTTGCCTGCCCTGTTATTGATCTGTGGTGTTGGGCTGTTGGGGTTGATCCGTTGGCCGCGAGTGCTGTGGGCGGCGCTGATTATACTATCACTTGGGCAGGTCTGGCTGTACTTTGGCGTAACGCTCCCGCAGATGCACGTCACCCGCTACGCCACCCTTGCATCGCGCGCCACGTATGACGAATACGACGCCGTGATCCGTGCGGCGGCAACTGATTCGCGCTATGTGTTCTTCATTGCCAACTCACACCCGCTTGCAGGCACGCCTGGCACGCTGGAACGCCTCACAGACTACTATCTGCCCACGCGGACGATACAGGTGTTGACGCCAGACTTTGTAGATTCACTGGCGACGTTGCCCGACGACACCCCCATCACGCTCTTGATCTATCCCGCAGATAGTGCGGCGCTGGTGACGCTCGGCGGATTCTTGAGCCTGCCGCCGCCACACGGATCAGAGGATGTGCCAGC
>JBMOFU010000103.1:0-12062 GCA_049318725.1 Phototrophicaceae bacterium
CGTTTGCGCTCGTCAAGCGGCCACTTTTGTACCTCTTGCAAGACATTCTCGAAAGTCACTTTTCCACCTCCGCACTACAAAATCACCAACACCAGCACGAACAACACGATCACAAACAGCGCCAGCAAATCGCCGCTGCCGCTAGGCCCCCCGGCCAACAATACCAGAGGCAAAATGTTTAGCGCTTGGTCACTGGGCGAGCCGGGTGACGGCGCGATGATAAACGGGGCAAACGGATATTGGTTGATGTCCATGAAATACCACAGCGACCCCCAAATCAGGTAACCGTTAATCAGCCCCAAAATGCCGCCAAGGATGCTCGATTGCAGGCTATCGCGCCCGCTGTTGCCACCGCCACCGCGATTGTTGCCAGCGCTGGCAGCCTCAATCCGCCCCATCATGTTGGATTGGTAGGCAAAGAACACCACCGCGATAAAGATACCCGCCTGCACAAAGAATACTTGTGAGCGCGGAACATTCACCAGCAGCACGCCGCGAATATATTGGTCAAACTGAAAAAGCGCGAACAACGCCAAGATAATCCCAGACATAGAGATAATCTCACGGTTGATGCCGCGCAAAAAGCCCATAATGGCAAAGAAAATCGCCATCATCCACATGACAGCTACAAGTTGCATCATAACGGAGATTCTCCTGCTGCGAGTTGAGCCAACAGCTTGGCAATGTGGGCGGCGCTGTCGGGGTGTGCCAAACGACGAACATTCGCCTTCATTGTAACCAGTCGGGGGGCATCTGTGAATAACCCGTGCAGGATGGGATAAAGCTGGCTGTTAAGCTGTTCGTCTGGCAAATGGATGGCTGCGCCGCGTTCGGCCAAATAATCGGCGTTGACCTTTTGGTAGCGCCACGCAAACGGATATGGGATCAAGACTGACGGCAGACCAAAATAGGGGAACTCCCCGATTACGCTGGCTCCACTGCGGCAGACCGCAACATCAGCGGCGGCAAAGGCCAGCCCCATTTGCTCACTGTGCAGGTAATCCACTAGGTGATATGCGTTGGCTGCTGTAAGCGATGCAGTGCTTTGCTTGACACGCTCGTAATCTAACGTCCCGGCCACATGAATCACTTGCACACCGTCGGCCAGTAGGCGCGGCAAAACGTCCACCAGCGCACTGTTGATCGTTTGCGCGCCGCGACTCCCGCCAAAGACCAATAGCGTTGGGCAGGTGGGGTCTAGGTTGAAGTGCTGAATGGCCGCATCGCGGGTGGAGGCCATGAGCGCCCGCCGCAACGGATAGCCTGTCACCACCGTTTGCCCCGCTGGAAAGTAGGCTTGAGACTCTGGCGCAGTCACGGCCACTTGGGTTGCCAAACGCCGCAATACGCGGATGGCTAGGCCGGGTTCAATATCGGGCAAGTAGATCAACGACGGAACGCGGCTCAACCATGCCGCCAACGCCACAGGGAAACCCACCCATCCCCCCGTGAGTAGCACCACCTGCGGGCGATAGCGGCGAATCAACGCCAGCGCCTGCCCCGTGCCAAGCAACATCAAAAACGCGCTTTGGATGGCGCGCAACACATTCACCCCATGAATCGGGCCGGCCTGCACCTCATGATAGGCCAAAAACGAAACGCCCCCGGCCTCTACCAAAGGGCGCTCAAACCCGTCTACACTGCCCACAAACACCAATTCTGTTTTGGGGTCGCTCTGTAAAGCGGCTTCAGCGACTGCCAACGCGGGATAGACGTGGCCGCCCGTCCCGCCCGCTGCGATCATCACGCGCACTATCTGTTCTCCGTTGTTCTTGCGGCTGCTGTCGTGCAGCCACACGCCCGACACTGAGCATTAAACCAATCCCTGCCAAGAGCGAAGTCATCGAAGACCCGCCATAGCTAATCAACGGCAGCGGAACCCCCGTTGACGGCAAGACTGCCGTCATCACGGCGATATTCAACAGCGCTTGCGCCACCAGCCAAACCGTCACCCCGACTGCCAAGAGCGCGCCAAAGTTGTCCTGAGAACGGCGCGCAATCATGAATCCGCGCAGCACAAACAGCGCATAGAGCAACAGGATAAACCCTGCGCCCAAAATCCCCAATTCTTCGCCAATCGAAGCGAAAATGCTGTCGGTGTGCGGGGCGGGCAAATAGCCGAACTTCTGCCGCCCTGCGCCCAAGCCAACCCCGAACCAGCCGCCCTTGATAAAGGCCAGAATCGCCTGTTGAACGTGATAATTGGTCTGGGTCAGGTCTTGAATCCCCTGAAAGTAAGAGGCAATGCGGTCTTGGGCGTAGCTCAACTGTTGGATGACGACAAAGCCAGCGGCAGTGATCCCTAGCGCGGCGGTGACAAGGTGCGTCCAGCTTGCCCCTGCCAGAAAAAACATCATGCCTGCCGTGACAAAGATGATGGCCGCCGTACTCAAGTCTGGTTGCAGCAAGACCAAGCCGCTAATCAAGCCGACCATCGCCGCAAATGGGATCAACCCATAGGCAATGCTCCGCACGCGGGTGGTGCTGGAACTCAGCCACGCCGCCATATAGATGATGGTGGCAAGTTGTGCCGCCTCACCGGGCTGGAAGCGCCCACCGATCAAGCCGCGCCGTGCGCCGAACTCATCATCACCGAACAACAACACAGCGACCAACGCGCCCATCACCGCCAACAAAATCCAGAACGCTAACCGCCGCCAAATGCGATAGTCCACGAGGGTAAAGAACACCATCGCCACAAACCCAATCAGCATATTTTGGGCATGGCGAATGAGAAAGTAGGCGCGGCTGTCGAAACGACGATAGCCCCAGTCGAAGGTGGTGCTGTAGACCATCATCAAGCTGACCGAGAGCAGAATGCCGACGACGACGAGCATGTACACGTCAATGCCGGCTAAAAAGCGGACGAGCGCATTTTGCCGTTCGACACGCACGGCAACCCGTTCACGGCTCACGACGGGACGTTCCCCGCGCACCAACGGCGGGACGGGTGAATCTAGGTCTATCAGTTCGGGGGCGTTTTCGGCCATTTACGGTTACTCCGGTTTTGCCGCTTCAGGTGGGATAAGCATGGCTTTGACGATTTCGCCAATTTCAAAGTACCCCGGCAATGGATCGCGCCACAGGTGAGCGACATGCAACCGAAATTCTGGCAGGATTGGCGTGGTGTAATCCCCATTCGCATCCGGTTGCACGGGCTGATATTTGCCACTGGCGTTAAGGCGGTAAAAGTAGCTTATCTGGCGGATGGGGTCAAACAGCCAGTATTCGGGTACGCCGCCCGCTTCATACTCTACCAGCTTATCGGCGTAGTCACGGGCGACACTTTCTTCTGAGACGACCTCAATACAAATATCCGGCGCACCGTTCATAGAAGTCTCAGTTAACTCATTAACGTTGCCATTAAGCAAAACCATCAAATCTGGCTCACGATAATTTTTGATACTTGGAAGGTATAGGATAAAGGGGGATGTCAAACACTGCCCTAACGGGCGTACCTCAAAGAACGCATTCAGCAAATTCACAAGGTAGATCATGAGTCTGTTATGTTTCAATCCGGCAGGTGACATTTTGATCGCAACTCCATCTACCCATTCGTAGAACTGTTCGGCGTAGACCTTCAAGTAAGTGGCTTCGTCTACCGCAATGCGGGCAGGCAAGCTGTTTGTCAGCAAAGCGGGCTGATCTTTGTCCATGATAATACCTCAGTTAGGGCAAGACGCAGGATTTTGCCCCTACATTGACTTTTGCAGTTGATTTGATTATAGCCCGTTTACCCGTTCGCGGAAGTGCGCCCCACGCGCAGCAAAATCGGCGTAGGCGTCATAACTGGTGCCGCCGGGGGAAAGCAACACCACATCGCCCGCCTGTGCGCGCTGATGGGCAACGGCAACGGCTTCTTCTAGCGTGGTCACACGGGTCATGCGGTCTAGTGCGTTGAGATCAGTCAGCGTGCGCTGGACGATTTCTGCCGCGCTGCCGCCAAAGGCAACAATATGGCGCGATTTCTTCAACGCCAGCGCTAACATCTCATCCCACGGGAGCTTTTTGTCCGCGCCGCCCAACAACAAAATCAGCGGTTCGCTGTAGCTCTTGAGCGCGGCCATCACCCGTTCCGGCGCAGTAGCGATGCTGTCATTGACGTAAGTCACCCCATCTAAGACGCGAACTACCTCTAGGCGGTGTTCAACACCCTTGAACTGACGAATCGTTTCGGTCATCACGTCTAAGGGGACGATATTCCCGACGAGAGCGCACGCGGCCAACACATTACGGACGTTGTGTTCCCCGCGCAATGGGATTTCACCACGCTCTAAGATCACATTCGCCCCGCCCGTTGGGTTGGCAGAGCCGACGAGCATCAGCCGCTCGCCCATCAAGAACGCGCCGTCACTGACCATGCTATCGGCGCTGAACCATGCTAAATCCCCCCTGACCTGTTCACGTAGGCCATAGCTCCCGCTGTCATCGTAGCCTAGCACTGCGCGGTCTTGTGAGCTTTGATGCAACAGGATATTGGCCTTTGCCGCTGTGTAGGCTTCCATCGTGCCGTGACGGTCTAGGTGATTGGGGGTGATGTTCAGCACCAGCGCGTTTTGTGGGCTGGTCTGGAATAGCTCTAGCTGAAAGCTGGAAAGCTCAATCACCACTTTGTCGGCGGGCTGGATGTTCGGCAGCGCATCCAGCAGCACGTTGCCGATATTGCCGCCGACCCATGTTTTATAGCCCGCGTTTTCGATCATCTGGCCGATGAGCGTCGTGGTCGTCGTTTTGCCTGCGCTCCCCGTGACCCCATAGACTGGGGCGGGGCAACGCTCTACGAATATTTGGGCGTCATTGGTGATGGGCATGTCACGGTCATAGGCCGCTTGAATCAAGGGATGGGAAAGCGCTACCCCCCCTGACACGCACAGCACATCCACGGTATCTAATAGTGTGTCGGCGGATTCCCCTAGCGCCCACGTCACACTGGGGTAGTCTGTGGGGTTGATGCCCAACTGTTCCGCCGTTTTGCCGTCAGTGACCGTGACCGATGCGCCAATGGTGGGGAGCCAACGCGCCAACGCCTGCCCCTGCCGTGCAAAGCCGATCACTAAAACGTGCTTGCCATGTAATGCGTCCATAGTTCCCCTTATAATAGCGCCAGCGCCACGCCGACAAATGCGCTTAAAATGCCAATCAGCCAAAAGCGCTGGACGACCTGTGTTTCACTCCAGCCGCTTTTTTCAAAGTGGCCGTGTAACGGCGCCTGCTTAAATAGGCGTTGGCCGCCCGTCCAGCGGAAGTAAGTCACCTGCAAAATCACGGAGGCGGTTTCTAGCACAGGGACGAGCGCAATCACGGGTAACAAGAGCCATTGCCCGGTCATTACCGCGACGATGCCCAACGTTGCGCCCAGCGCCAATGAGCCAGTATCCCCCATGAACAACTGCGCGGGATGGGCGTTAAACCACAAAAATGCAAACAACGCCCCGACCAAGACAAAGCACAGCTGCGTCAAGAAGATTTGCCCCTGAATAAAGCCGATCACCCCATAGGCGGCAAAGGCGCTGGCACTGATGATTCCAGCCAGCCCGTCTAGCCCGTCGGTCAAGTTGACCGCGTTCGACGACGCCACGATGATAAAGGTCACAATCGGGATGTACAACCACGGGGAAATACCAATCACGGCATCGCCCAACAGCGGCAAACGGATTTCGTTGGCGTAGGCAAAGCCACCCTGATAGAGCGAAATCACGGCGGCGGCAATTGCTGCTAACCCCACTTGAGCGAAGAACTTCACACGCGGGGATAACCCTTCGCCAATGGCGCTACGCTCTTGTAAGCCTTCCCAGTCATCAATCATCCCCAACAACGCAAAGCCGATCATGACAAACAGCGGCAACAGGATGCTTGCGCCTTCTCCAGAGCGCACAACATTGGCAATATTGATTGCCAGCATAATCGCAATCGTCGGCAAGACAATCATGATGCCGCCCATCGTCGGCGTGCCAGCCTTGAGTTGATGGGCTTCGCTAAGTTCGGCACGAATCTTCTTGCCAATCCCCAAGCGGCGCAGCGTTTCAACAAACGGGTCGCCCCAAATCACACCAATCAAAAACGCGATTGCGCCAGCAGTCAAGGCCAGCGGTAAACCGTTCGTTGTAATTTCATCCATAAACCCTAGCGACTCCAAGCATTATTGAGGTTGCCGCCTTCAGCAGCCAGTGCCTGCCGAATGTTGTCTGACGGGAGTTCCATTAAGATCACAAGGCGTTCAGCAATGCGGCGGAACACGGGCGCGGCCACAAGGCTCCCCCAATATCCGTTGGGGCGGTCTAATTTGACGAAGATAATCACCTGCGGGGCATCAGCGGGCAAGAAGCCGATAAACGAGGCAATCGAGGCGTCGCGTTCATAGCCTAACGGCGTCGGGATTTCTGCCGTGCCAGATTTACCCGCCACGCGGTAGCCGGGCAGTTGTGCTTCGGTTAAATTCTGTTCGACGGCCTGCACCATCATCTCGGTGACGATGTTAGCGGTTTCTGCAGAAATAGGCCGCCCCAACGCCGAAGGCACAGACGGATAGACTTCGTTGCCGTCAATCACCTGCTGGACGATGTGCGGTTGCATCATCAGGCCGTCGTTGGCAATCGCGCT
This sequence comes from Phototrophicaceae bacterium, assembly GCA_049318725.1. GTDB lineage: Bacteria > Chloroflexota > Anaerolineae > Aggregatilineales > Phototrophicaceae > CAIRDJ01. The sequence continues at coordinate 6,601 of JBMOFU010000103.1, forward strand.
GACGGCAGTCACCATTTGCAGCGGCGTGACTGAAATCCCCTGCCCAAACGAATTGGTGGCAAGGTTGCTCTCGCTCCAGTCGGCGTCGTAGGGGGTTAACACCGTACCAATGGCTTCGCCTTCAAGGTCAACCCCAGTAGAGCGGCCAAAACCGAACAAATCTATCATTTCGTAAAAGTTTGAAGGGCCTAACTTTAAGCTGATGTTTGTCGCGCCGACATTCAACGACTGGACGATGATCTGGGTCATGTCTACCACGCCGCGTGCGGCACGGTCTGAATTGGGGATCATCACCCCGCCGACCTCAATCACGCCGTTGTCTACGTACGTATCGGTGGGCAAGATCACGCCCTTTTCAAGTCCGGCGGCCATCGTGACTAGCTTCATCACCGATCCCGGCTCGTAAGCGTCGCTGATGGCCGGGTTGCGGAGCAGGTTCGGATCATTGACGGCATAGACCGTATTCGGGTCAAATGACGGGTAACTGGTCATCCCTAAAATATCGCCCGTACGCGGATCCATCACAATGATGGTTCCGCCAGTGGCGCCGGTTTCGGTCACTGCCCGCTGGAGTTCACTCTCGATCAAGAATTGGACATCGCGGTCAATGGTCAGCACCAAGTCACTCCCGCGATCATCAAGGTTACGGTCTTCTGGCAGCTCAAACGGAATGCGGCTAAAGGTTTCATCGCGCACGCCGCCCGCAAGCTCATTTTCATAATAGCCTTCAATACCGTTGTAGCCGCGCAGAGAAAGGTCGCGCACGGCATCGCCCGCGACAAACCCTAACACCTGCGCGCCAAGCGTCCCCTGTGGATATAGGCGGCGGGCTTGGCTGTCTACCGTGATACCGAGCAAGTTTTGGTCACTATTTTTTAGCTCACGGATGCGCTCGGCAACCGTTGGGGAAACGGGTTTGGCTAGGGATACCCACGGGAGGTTATTGGCAACAGCGGCATCATAGACGGTTTTGATTTCTAGTTCGCGCAAACTCAGGGCGTCGGCCAGCACAGGCGCCACACGGGTGATGTCTGTAATCAAATTCGGACTCATGCCGATTTCATAATCAAACGTGTTGTTCGCCAGCGGTTGGCCTTCGCGGTCATAGATCACACCGCGCCCGGCAGTGACGCGCGCTTGGCTGACATAGTTAAAGGTCGCCAGCCGATTGTAGTAGTTGGTCACGGCAGTGGGCTGATATTGAAATGTGACTAACTGTGCCAACAGATACAGCGCCGCAAGCCCCATCAAGCCAGACACCAGCGGCAAACGGCGTTTGAGGCTATCTTGTACATCCGGTTGGCCGTAACGGGTTTTCACTTGGGTCATGGCATTTGATCCCCTTTAATGGGCAGGGATAATCCCCATCCCGACAGGTTTATTGCGCGTTGAACTGGGCAAATTGGCGCCCGAGTGTATCGACCTGTTGCCGCAACCAGCCGATTAAGGTTTCATCGTAGACGGGGATCGGCTCGGCGTCCTCATCACGGATGGGCGCGACGGTGCGCTCACGTTGCGGCGAGTATCCCGCCACAATCAGGTATTCTACCTCACTGCTCACCGCTTGCCGAAATCCTAACGCTTCTGCCCGCGCCAACAAGCGCGGCACACTGCGGAGTTCAGCAATTTCAATCCGCAATTCTTCGTTTTCTTGTTCTAGGCGCTCTTGTTCTTCGATCAACACTTCCAGCTGGCGGCCTATAGTAGAGGTTTCTGCCACATTGGAGAGGTACAACGCGCCGATGACAATTGCCATGAACATGGCTAACACCGTCAACCAAAAGATTTCGCGGCGGTCACGGAAGGGCGCACGGCGCACGGCCTGCTGAATCCATTGGGTCATGGGGCAATTCTTTCTACCACACGGAGTTTGGCGCTACGGCTGCGCGGATTTTGGGCGATTTCTGCGTCGGTTGGCGCAATCGGCTTGCGGGTGATGATTTCGACTTCGGCCACTTTATCACAGGTGCAAATCGGCTGGCGCGGCGGGCAGATGCAATCCAGTGCAGCATACTGAAAGGCGTGCTTGACAATGCGGTCTTCAAGGCTATGAAAGCTAATCACTGCCAAGCGCCCGCCCACGTTAAGCCGCTGGATGGCTTTGGGCAACACACGCTCTAGCACCCCTAGCTCATCGTTGACGGCGATCCGTAGCGCTTGAAATACCCGTGTGGCCGGGTGGATTTTCTCTTTCCATTGGGCGGGCTTGTGTGCGGCAATCACGTTAGCAAGGTCGTGGGTGGTGGCATACGGGCGGTGCTGGACGATCACCCGCGCCAACGCACGGCCATAGCGTTCTTCGCCATAGCGATAGAAGATGTCGGCAAGTTCTTCTGCATCCCACGTATTCACAAGGTCGGCGGCGGTTTGGCCGACGGTCGGGTTCATCCGCATATCTAGGGCGCCGTCACGGGCAAACGAAAATCCGCGTTCGGGGCGGTCTAGCTGCATAGACGACACACCAATATCCAGCAAGATACCGTCTACAGACTTCCAGCCCACCGATTGCAGCGCAGCCGCTAGGGATTCGTAATTGCCATGTACGGGATGAAAGCGCTCTCCAAACGGAGCAAGCCGCGCGGTTGCGAGTTCTAGCGCGCTAGGGTCTTGATCTATTCCCAAGACTTCGCCAACGCCTGCGTTGAACAGCGCTTCCGTGTGGCCGCCTGCGCCGAGCGTGCCATCTATCACACGCGCGGGCGGATTGGCCGCATCAGGGATCAGCGCAGCGAGCGTTTCTTGCAACAGTACGGGAATATGCGGGATTACAACGGGTTGGTCGGTCATCAATGGGTCATCATCTACACAGTGAGCATCTGTGTAGGGGCATGATATATCATGCCCCTACAGGTTGTTGCATCCATTGTACAACGCCTTTGAACTGTTACAATCCGGCCTTGATCGCCTCTGCAATCGCACGGGTGATGCCAGAGACTTTCATCAAATCCTCAACGCTTGCGGCCTTGATTTGATCTATCGAGTTTTCAAAGTGCTTGAGCAGGCGCTTACGCTTGGTCGGGCCAATGCCGGGGATCGTTTCGAGCTTGCTTGCCATGCCCAACTTCGTGCGTTGATTGCGGTGGGAGGTGATCGCATAGCGGTGGGCTTCGTCACGGATGCGCTGCACCAAGTACAGCGCCGAACTGCGCCGAGACAGCATCACAGGGTCAGACTGGTTCGGGAAGTAGATTTCTTCAAATTGCTTGGCTAACCCCACTACAGGGACAGGCCCAAACAGGCCAAACTCGGTCAAGACTTCTACAGCGACGCCCAATTGCCCCTTACCGCCGTCAATGATGAGCAAATCTGGCAGCAAGCGCCACGTTTGGTCGCGGTCTTCACCGCCGGGCGGGACGATGGTCGGATTTTCGGTAGCGTCCTTCCAGCGCTGGAAGCGGCGCGTGAGAGCTTCGCGCATGGATTGATAGTCATCGCTGCCTTTGTGATCTACGCTGCGGATGTTGAAGCGGCGGTACTCATTTTTGCGCGGGACGCCGCGCACAAATACCACACGGCTGGCGACAATCGCCGTGCCTTGCGTCGTGGAAATATCGAAGCACTCGATGCGGTTGGGGATGTTCGGCAGGCTCAACGCCGATTGTAGCTCCCCGATGGCGTCCTCTTGTTTGGTCTGGTCAATGGCATATTGCTCTTTCATCATCCGCAAGGATTCTGTGGCGTTTTCCTGCGCCATTTCGAGCAATTTGCGCTTGTCACCACGTTGCGGCACAGTGATGGTGACTTTGCCGCCGCCGCGCTTGTCTTGCAACCAGCGCTCAATGATCCGCGCTTCTTCGACTTCATGCGGCAGAATGATCTCTTTGGGATAGTCGTCGGTTTCTTCTAGCTCGCTGTAGAACTGGGTGAGGAACTGCCCGACGATCTCTTGCTCGCTGGCGTCGTCGGCGTTGTCAAGGCGGCGCGAATCGCTGCCGATCAGCTTGCCGTTGCGGACGAACAAGATTTGCACGACAGATTCGCCGTCTTGCCGCGCTAAGGCGATCACGTCTTGGTTTTCCATCTTTTGGCTGACGGCCTTGTGCTTTTCAGTGATGAACTCAATCGCCTTGATTTGGTCGCGGATGACGGCGGCGCGCTCAAAATCCAATGCTTCGGCGGCGTTGGACATCTCGGTTTCCATGCGGGCGATGACCGGTTCAGATTTGCCACCGAGTACGTCCATAAACTCTTGGATCATCGCCCGATAGCTGTCTTGCGTGGCCTTGCCGATGCACGGCGCATTGCACAATTTGATGTCGTAGAACAGGCAAGCGCGCTCGTCTTGGCCGTTGATCTCACGGTCACAGGTCAAGTAGGGGAAGGCGCGCCGCAACGTGCGGAGCGTGTTCTGCACCGCCCACATCGCCGCATAAGGGCCAAAGTAGCGGCTGCCGTCCTTTTCAATGCGGCGGGTGGTTTCTACTTTGGGGAACGCACTGCCCCATGTAACCTTGATGTACGGGTAGCGCTTATCGTCCTTGAGGCTGATATTGAAGCGCGGCTTGTGGCGCTTTATCAGCGTTTCTTCAAGGATCAACGCCTTGACTTCGTTTTCGGTGACGATGATTTCAATGTCGCGGGCGGTTTCGCGCAGGCGCAGGGTTTTGGGGTCGGTGACGCTGTTGCGGAAGTAACTCCGCACGCGCTGGCGCAGGTACTTGGCCTTGCCCACATAGATGATCGTGCCGCCTTCGTCCTTCATGATGTAACAACCGGGCTTGAGCGGCAAGGTCTTTAGGATCGCTTGGATGTTGTCTGGGGCGATAAAGGGCATGAGCGTTTATCTTGTCGGATGAAGGGGTGAATATGCGTTCTATTTTACCAGATCGAAAGGCAATCCGTAGGGGTTAACCCTATGTATGTATATATTCGTATTTCATGATATATCATGCCCCACACCCCCGCCATTGACGTGATCCCTTACCGAAAACGGAAACACCCACAGCAGGTTATTGGCTTGAATACGCATGGACAAAATCCACCAAACGGCGCACATTCTCGATTGGGGTGTCGGGCAAAATCCCATGCCCCAAGTTGAAGATATGCCCCCGCCTGCCGCGCACACCATCTACAATCGCGGCGGCACGGGCGCGCAGGTCGTCCCAGTCGGCAAACAGCGCTACCGGGTCTAGGTTGCCCTGCACGGCCACGCCATCGCCCAGAATAGCCCATGCGTGCGGCAGATCAATGCGCCAATCCACGCCGATCACATCGCCCCCGGCCTCCTGGATCAAAGGGAGCATCCCGCCCGTGTTCGTCCCAAAGTGGATCAACGGCACACCGGCACGAGCGGCAATCTGTAGCGCCTGTTGGCTGTAAGGCAAGACATAGCGTTGATAGTCATACGGACTCAACTCCCCCACCCAGCTATCGAACATTTGCAGCGCCTGCGCCCCAGCTTGGGCTTGCGCCAGCAGATATTCGCCCGCCACGACCGCCAACTTGCTCATCAGCGCGTGCCA
>JBMOFU010000104.1:0-12049 GCA_049318725.1 Phototrophicaceae bacterium
CCGTTTTCGGTGGTACACGGCGCCGCGATCAACTGCTGGCGTGACGGTTCGGCACGGTTGGGCATCTCAATCGTATAAGACTCATCCGGCGTCATCTGGAAGTCGGCGTAGGCCGCGCCGCGCTCTGGCTTTAGCCCGGTGTAAAACGTATCTTCGCCGCCTTCCCAGCGCACGCGCACCGGCTCGCCGGGGATGCCGATCCCGCTGCTGGTCTGCACGTACACCTCAATAATCCCAGAAAGCGCCACATCGCAAAAGGTCGCCACATTGACCAGCACATATTGCTGTGCGGCAATGGATGTCGGGACGACAATCGTCACGGGCGGCGGGGTGAGGCTTGGCCGCAAGGTGGGCGCAGGGGTGGGCGTCTTGGTCGGCGGCGGGAGCGCGCTTGGGGTCGGCAGCACGCGGGTGATTTCGGCCTGCGGATTCATGTTCGTGCCAATTAGGGTATCGGCGCAGCCCGTGCGCCCCTGCAACTGATAAAACGTCATCATGCTACGCAGCGAGCGTAGCCCGCTGGTACTGTTGGCATATCCAGACTGCGCCAACTGGCAGGCGGTATCTGCCAGCGCTTGAAACGGATCGGTCACGCCTGTGACCGTCAGCAGGCGCTCGGTGGCACGGCCTAAATCGCTGTCGGCGCTAAACGCCAACGTGACCGCCGCCATATACGCCGCCCGCGCCTCAAATTCCAGTTGTACTGGGCGCGTGTTGATCTCGGTGGCCGGGTTGACCCACCACGTATAGGCGAACGCCAGCGCGCCGCCCAACATAATCCCGACCCATAACGCCGTCCAAGACAGGCGTGGACGGTCGTTCAAGTAGCGTGAATCGGCGTCGAGCGTGTCGGCGTCGTACTCGTTGGGCGGCACCGTCATGATGCCTCCGGCGTGGCGACCAAGCGATACGGCTCCATAAGCGGTGTCAAACGCCCTAACGACGCACTGAGCGCCACCAACGCCTGAATATCGTTCACGCGCTGCGACGTAGAAATATAGCGCTCGGTGACATCCTGCACATATTCGGGGATGTTCGCCACGCCCAACACCCGCAACCGTTCCACAGCGGCAAGGTCATCGCTGTCACCTAAATAGGCCGTTGCCACCATCACTGTATATTCGTCGCGGTAGGTCGGGTCTAACGCGCTGGCCGGACTGTTGGTATACGGGCGCGGGAACAAGACCCAGCCGACCAATACCCCCGCTGCCACCCCCGCCAGCAACCCACCGATAAATGACCCCAACACTCGTGCGATCATGAATGCTTCCCTTTTGCATCGGATGATGTGCCAGAGGCACGCCCCTAGCGATCAAAACCGCATTTTATCATAGGTGGGATGGGAAGTTGCAATCAATTCAAGCGCCGCACCGGAACGAAGTTCCAACCCGCTAACACCGTTTGCCCATCCTCAGACAATACATAATTGACGAACGCCTGTGCCAGTTCTGCGTCGGCGGCATCATTCGTGATCGCTATCGGGTAACGGGCAATCGTATTCAAATCGTCGGGGATCGGGAGGGCAATCACCATCGCGCTAAGGTCTGGCGTCACGTCAGACACGTACACAATCCCGGCGTCGGCTTCCCCCAACGCGACCTTTGCCGCCACCTGCCGCACATTGGCTTCTTCTGACACGACATTTGCCAGTACCGCCGCACGGTAGGCTTCGCCGTAAGCGTCATCCGCCGCCAAGTGAGCCAGCAGCGTATCCGTATACGTCCGCACCGGAACATCGGGCGCGGCGATCACCAACAAGACCCCATCGTTGGCAAGGTCGGCCAACCCCGTGATGCCCGCTGGATTATCCGACGGAACGACCAGCACCAGCCGATTTTGCGTGAATATTCTTGAACGCCCTACAATCCGTTCGGCGTCACGCGCCACGCGCATTTGTGCGATGTTGGCGCTGGCGAACACATCCGCAGGCGCGCCTTCGGCCAATTGGCTGGCAAGTGTGGAAGAACTGGCAAAGTTGAACAACACCTCAACGCCGGGGTTAGCCGCCTCAAACCCAACGGCGATTTCTTCAAACGCATCGGTCAGCGAAGCCGCCGCAAACACCGTCAACGTCTGCGAATTTTGAGCGCTAACGGCCAACGTGCCAAACACGACCAATAGCAATACCACGATCCCATAGCGATAGCGATGCATAGCACATACCCCTTGAATGCCTAACCCAATGACCATCACAATACACGCTAAAGCAGAATCAGTAAATCACGGAATCGCCAAAATCAGAACGCGATACAAACAGGTCAATTGCGTTCTGCCAAAATCAGGCGATGTTGTCCGTAGGGGCGCAATGCATTGCGCCCCTACACGCCACAGGCCGTTTGCAGGCACGCGCCACGCCCCTTATACGACACCATTCTAACGCTAATTTTAGAACATCTTATCGAAGTCCATTCGACTTACGCGGCTGTTCTGTGGTATCATTGATCGTGTAGAAGATAGTCAATCCGCACCCGTCCGCCCATGTCACGACAGGTGATAAACCCAAATGTATAGCGACGACGAACTCGAATACACCGACGATGAAGATAGTAATTACACCGACCCTGACGACGACAGCCTCAGTGATCGGTTAGCCCCGCCACGCAGCGGCGCAAGCAGCCCATTTAGCAGCCGTCCAACAGCGGGCAGCGGCGCTAACCCGTTTAACACCGCTGGCGGTGCGCCGGCTTCACGCGGCAACACACCATTTTCCAGCCCGGCGGGGGCGAATAACCCGTTCAACCGCGCAGGCGGAGCCAGCCCCACCAGCGGCGGCACGGGAAGCACAGTGTTTGGTCGCCGTAGCGAAGATGAACCCGAAGACGACGAAGAAGAAACCGGGCGCGTGTCTGCCCCGCGTATGCCCGGCTCGGCCTTTGCCCGTCCGGGGGCGGGGTCGCCCTTCGGCGGGTCTGGCAGTGCGCCTGCTGGAGGCAAACCAGACGACGAGCGTTCCCCATCTAGCCCGCCAGCGAGCGGCGGCAGTCCATCCTTTGTCAGCCGTTCAACCGCCAGCAATCCATTTTCAAGCCAGCGTCCGTCCGGCGACGACAAAGACAAAGAAAAAGAAGATAATCCCCGTCAGGGCAGCACTGGCGGCGGCTCACCCTTTGGCAGCCCTGCACGCCCGTCCACAGGCTCGCCCTTCGGCGCGTCCAGCGGCGGCAATCCGGCGGGCGGCAGTTCGCAATTTCCACCGCGCCCCGCGCAATCTGGGGGGGGGGCAGCCCCGACCCGCAGCGGCGACACCGGCCCCTTAGGGGCGTCTGGCTCGCAAGGGAGCGCGGCTCCCGCCCGCACAGGTGGGCTACCCGGCAGCGGCGGTGGGCAGTTCAGCAACCGACCCGCCACCCCCGGCAGTGGAGCCGGGCCGTTACGTACGCCCCCCTCAGAGGAACGTGACGCCCCCGGTGGCAACCGCCCGGCGGCTAGTGGGGGTGGGCAACCCGCGGGCGGCAGTAGCGGGCAACCCGCAGGCGCTGGATCACCGTTTGGCAACCGTCCCGCAGGCGGCACCCCACCGGGGGGCAGCGGGCAACCCGCAGGCGCTGGATCACCATTTGGCAGCCGTCCCGCTGGCGCTGGCAGCCCACAGAGCGGTAGCGGCACAAGCGGCAACCGTCCGCCAGACGCAGCCAAAGAACAGGGCGACGATAAAGCCCAAAGCGGCGGGAACAGCCCGCAAAACCGTCCGGCGGGCGGTGGGTTATTTAATCGGGGTGGCGAAAAGCCCGACGACAAGGATAAAGACAAAGACGCCCCAAAGGGCAATAATCCGTTGGGGAACCTGCGTTCGCAGTTCCCGTTAGGTGGCAACAAGCCCGCTGACGACAAGGATAAAAAAGACGACAAAGCCAAAGACGGCGAGAAGCCTAGCGGCGGCGGCGGGGGGTTGGCAGGGGTCGGCGCGTTAGCAGGGGGCGCACTAGGCCGCGTGGGGAATGTGTTCAACCGCGGCGGCAAGCCCGAAGACAAAGCCGAAGACGCCGACAAAAAAGAGAACAAGCCTGCCAGCGGCAACGACCCCGCCAAACCCGCAGCAGGCGGCGGTGCGCCGTTTGGCGCAGGTGGACGTTTACCCTTTGGCGGCGGTGCGCCATCCGGCGGGAACGCACCTTCCACCAATCCAGCGGCGGCGGGTAGCAGCCCTGCCAGCGGCGCACCCTCACGCCCCTTTGGGGCGAGTAGCCCATCCAGCGGCGGCGCCAGTGCAGGGACATCTGCCGCAGGCGCTGGCGCGAAGCCTGCCGCAGGGGGTACACCGAGCTTTGGATCACGCACTGCGACCAGCGCCCCGGCACCATCTGGCAAGGCCGACCCTAAAGCAGATAAGCCCGCCCCCAAAGGCGAAAAAGCCGCCACCGCCGCTGAATCCGGCGGGCGGTTTGCTTTCCTTGCGGGGATTACCGCCAGCATCCCCTTTTTAGGCCAGCGCGAAGCCGAAAAGCCCAGTTCGCAAACTGTGCGCCAAAGCCGTGCGCCACAAGTTAAACAGAGCGAAGGGCTTTCGTTAGACCGCAAGCTAGACATCCTCGGCGCGGGATTAGTCCTCACCGCCCTAGCGCTGTTCCTCAGCCGCCTTTCCAGTGAACAGGGTGTGGCGACCAAGTGGATTAACGACCTGTTCGCGCAGGTCTTGGGTTGGGGGGCGTGGGCGGTGCCGCTTTCTATGTTCGCTATCGGCATGTGGCTACTCATCCGTCACTTTGGCGACGAAGCCCCCACCATAGACAGCGAACGGCTACTGGGCGTGGGGATCATCTACATCAGCTTGCTGGTGATCTTGCAGTTTGTAGACTCGCTCAGTTACGTGGGCGTGACCAAGTTTAGCGACCTGCAAATCTACGCCCGCCTCTCGTGGGAAATCCCGCCCTATACCGGTGGTGGCTGGATCGGCGCTAACCTCTATATCCTGCTGGTGCAGTATCTTGGCGAATCATTCGCGCTGATTGTGGTCATCTTCACAACCGTGGTCGGGCTGATGTTGCTGTTCGACCTCAGCGCCTCAGAGATCGCCATTTTGACCATCGGCATGTACCGTAGCTTCCGCTCTGCACAACGGCGTTCCAACGAGAAGAAATCTGTGCGCCGCGCCGTGCGGCTTGCCAAACGCCAAGATCAAATGACCGCGCTCGCTGCACGCAATCCCGCGCCTGCACTGGCGATTGGCGTTGCCCGTCCAAGCCTAGAGGCGCTCCCTGCCGGGCAAGGGTTAGCGGCCTTGCCTGAACCAGATACAGATTCGCCTGCGCGTGCCATCCCCATTACGATGGGCGGGCGCACCGTCACTACCTCCATGAATGGCGAACCCGCTGCGGTGATGGTCGAAGCCGCCCCTGTTGCCGCTGGACGGCCAGCCACCCCCGCGCCGATGGCCGCCCCGCCAGAGAAGCGCGGCGGGCTGTTTGGGGGCATTGCCGCGTCATTGCCGTTTGGCAACCGTACAGCCAAGCCCGAAGCGACCAACCCCACCGCTACCCCCATCGCAGCGGCTCCGCGTGCGGCGGCTAACCCCGCTCCAGCCGCGCAAGGCGTAGCGCCCGCACAAACGATAGCACCGGCTGCCACTGCCCCAACGTTTGCGCCTGCGGCAGTCAACAATACACCGCCCGCTACCCCGACCTTTGCGCCCACGACGGCAACGATCAGCGCTCCAACTGCGGCCACGCTCAACCCCACCGACTCCCCACTGACGGCGAATCCCCCAATTGGGGAAGCCTTCACGCCTGCCCGACCCGTCACTAGCGCGGGCGTCGTCAGCCCAGCGGATGCAAAGGTGTCGCCGTTTGGAGAAGCCCCGCTTGGCAGACCTGCCCAACCGAACTTTTCGCCGCCATCCGCCACAGATTCCGCCGCGCCGCGTGTCGGCCAAACCGCCGCGAGCGTCGCCGCTGGCCTTGCTGGAACGCGCCTGTCACAGACGTTAAGCGCCGCCGGGGACAGCACCAATGCCCCCGCGCCTGCCAACCGTGAAGACCGCCTCAACGCCCTACGGCAGGGGATCACCGCGCACCCAACGGCGGCGGCAAATCCCGAAAATACCGCCGCCGCGCCCGTGAGCAATAGCGCGCCCCCCGTTGCCGTCAGTCCCGCGCCAACGCCGGTGAGCGCAACCGTCACACCGCCCGCCTCACTCGATCCCACCCGTACCGACGCTTACGGCAATGCCCCCACGCCGCCCGCGTCGCTCTTACGGCCTGACGAACTGAAGCCGATCCCCGGCAAGGTGATGTCTGCCGCTGTGGTGGGGACGGTTCCGCACGAGCAGCGCCGCACATGGCGCTTGCCCAACATGGATGAACTGCTCAATCAAGGGTCGGAACAAGACTTTGACCGTCAATTCTTGGTGGATCAAGCGCGCACCATCGAAGACACGCTCCGCAGCTTCGGCGCGCCCGGGCGTGTGGTAGAAATCAACACCGGCCCGGTGATTACCCAGTACGGCGTGGAACCAGACTACCTACAAGGGCGTTCTGGCAAGAAGAACCGCGTTAAGGTGAGCGCCATTGCCCAGCTTGACCGTGACTTGCAATTGGCACTCGGTGCCAAGTCCATCCGCGTAGAAGCGCCCGTCCCCGGCAAGGGCTACGTCGGTATCGAAATCCCCAACGCAGAAAACGCGCTCGTTAGCTTGCTTGACGTGATGGAAGCGGAACAGTTCGTCAAGCTCAAGCAAAAGTCCCCGTTGACGATTGCGCTCGGCCAAAGCGTAGACGGCACACCTGTCGCCGCCGACCTTGCCGCCATGCCCCACTTGTTGGTGGCTGGCACAACGGGTTCCGGTAAGTCGGTGTGTATCAACGCCATCATTAGCTCGTTGCTGGTCAACAATACGCCCGACGACCTCAAGTTCATCATGGTTGACCCCAAGCGCGTGGAATTGGTCGGCTACAACGGCATCCCGCACTTGGTCGCCCCCGTCGTGGTGGATTTAGAGCGCATCGTCGGCGTGCTGAAGTGGGTCACGCGAGAGATGGACGAACGCTACAAGCGCTTTAGTGCCGCTGGCGCACGTAACATCGTGGACTTCAACCGCCACCTTGCCAGCAACGACCACAAGATGCCCTACATCATCGTCATTATTGACGAACTCGCAGACTTGATGATGCTTGCGCCGGAAGAAACCGAGCGCACCATCAGCCGTATTGCCGCGCTTGCCCGCGCCACGGGCATCCATTTGGTGATTGCCACTCAGCGCCCATCGGTAGACGTTGTAACGGGCTTGATTAAGGCCAACTTCCCCGCCCGTATCGCCTTTGCAGTGGCGGGCAGTGTAGACAGCCGCGTGATTATTGACCAACCCGGCGCAGAACGCCTGTTAGGGCGCGGCGATATGCTCTACGTCAGCGGCAATTCGCCCGCGCCTGCGCGTTTGCAGGGCGTGTATGTGTCTGACGAAGAAATCGAAAACATCACCCGCTTCTGGAAGGTACAAAGCTCTGGGGCAGCGCCCGCCCCTGCACGCGGCATGGCGCCGATGACGCTTGACCCGATCAACGCCCCGCCGATCATGACGCCCTCTGGCGTGGCGGCGCTTGCCAATGCCCCCTTCGGGGAAGGTCGTAACCCCAACCCGCAACAACAAGCCTTCTGGGATGCGCCCAATGCTGGCGCTGGTGATGATGCCGACGAGAACGACGCGCCCGACGATGAACTTTATGAGCAAGCGGTGGAGTGGGTTCGCAAGTTGAACAAGGCCAGCGTGTCTTTGTTGCAACGCCGCTTACGGATCGGCTACACACGCGCTTCACGCTTGATTGACTTGCTGGAAGAACGCGGTGTGATTGGCGAACAAGAAAGCGGCTCTAAGCCGCGTGAGGTCTTCCCTGAATAGCGGGGGAATATTGGCAATGGATGGTAGGGGCGCCATAGTTTGCGCCTCTACCGCTACGCCTGACCCTTGCCGCGCCCTGCCGTGACGGTGCTATAATGGGCGCTCACAGTATGCGATCCCGTTAAGGAATGACCTTCCCCATGCAATTGACCACGCCTTCCCCCACGATCACAGGCCGCCCGCGACTACGGATGCCCAATTTTTGGATGGAGTCTCTCCGTACGGTGGTTTTCATCATTGCGATGGTGACCGGTGTCAACCTTGCCAGCGCACGCGCCGTGGTAGACGGCCCCAGCATGGAGCCAACGCTGTTCACCGGGCAGTTCTTGCTCATTAGCCGCGTCCACTATATGTTTGGCGAACTGCATCACGGCGACATTGCCGTTTTCTTCCCGCCGCACGAGCCAGAGCGCTTGGTCAAGCGGGTGATTGGCCTGCCGGGGGATGTGATCGAAATTCGCAACCAGTTGGTGTATCGCAACGGGGTACAACTCAATGAGCCGTATTTCATCAACGCGCCGTGTACCCCCAGCAAATGCACAGATGCCCGTTGGGAGCTTGGCAAAGACCAATACTTCATGATGGGAGACAACCGCAACCGCAGCCGAGATTCGCGTGTGTTTGGCCCCGTCCCCAAAGAGAACTTCATCGGGCGCGCCGTATTCCGTTACATCCCCGTCTGGGAAATGCGCTACTTCAACCGCCCAACCCAATAACGCTTAACCTTGACGGTAACAACAGGGCAATGCCCGACACTCAAGGCGTTAACGTATCCAAGCCGTTAATCTGCGCCGCGATCCAGCCAGAGTTACCGTCAGCGGCACGTACCTGCCACCATTCGATGCTTTCGGCCTGTACGGGGCCAGCCAAAATCGCCACATAGTTTTCTAGCAGCACTACGCCGACGATTGTCCCTGCCATCCTTGGCTGTGCGCGCAGGTTTAGCCCGGTCGGGTTCTGGACGCGCAATTGTTGGCCGGGCGCGTAGCGGCTGCCCTCAATCACGCCACTGGGGAGCGCTGCTGGAATCCCCCCATCAGCAACGGCAGTCGGCGGGAGCGCGCCCTGCACAAAGTTGATCGGGTTTGCCCCGACTTGATTGGTCAATTCAGTGATTGCGCCCGTAAAGGCATTGACGACAAAGCTATGCCCATCTTCGGTTTGGACTAACGCCGTAGAGCCGTCTGCGCTCCATGCGATGCGGCTTGGCGCGGCGCTGCCGATGGGTTGTGACAGCGCGTTGCCGCCCATATCTATCAACTGTACGGCGCCACCATCAAACAGGTGATTTGCCAACGCCGTCACCTGCCCATCACTGCGTTGGGCGGCAGAACGTGGATAGCGTAGCTGTCCCGCGCCGTTGTAGATTACGGTCTGGGTGCGCGTGATTGGGTCTAAGATCGCCACTTCGGGCTGGCCGCCGCCGCTGATCCCGCTAACAATCACCCGTGCGCCGTCTGCTGACCATTCGGCGCTGTCGTAACGGATCAAAGGCGGCACGACTTCGGGGTTGGCCTCTGCCAAGTTGACCAACACGAACGCCTCGCGTCCCTCATTGGGTAGCGCGACCTCTACCAGCATCGTGCCGTTGAACAGCGGCGGCCACTTGATTTCTTGGCTGCGCCATGTAGGGGTTTCGACCCGTGCGCCGCTCGGCTGGACGGTATAACAGCCCGGATGATTCTCGTAGGGGCAGTCACGCAAGACTTGGCGCAATCCGCCGTTTTCGTAGAGCCATACGCCGTCTATGTTCTCTTTGCCCGCGTCAATGATCGTCGCCAGTTGGCCGTTGGCCGAATAGCTGATGTTCCCGACGGCGGCGTTATTGTTATCGCGCCCGACCACCTGATAGGTGAACTGGGTAAAGGGGCCGCCGCCGATGCCCGCCGCCCCGCTAGGACTGCCGATAAACAGTTGTCCGGTGGTGTTGACGAAGGCGTACTCGTTGGGGTTGGCCGGGTTGCGGGCGAACAGCACCGTATCTGAGACTCCGCCTGTCTCAAAGGTGCCAGTGACAAAGTTCCCCGCGCCCGCGCTGATGGCAAAGGCGCGTGTGCCGGGCAAGATCGAGAGTGACGGGGTAGGCGGCAGTTGCAGGCTACGGCTAACGGTCGCGGGGATTTCATCAAGGCGTAAGGCAACAGTCGGCGGTGGCGATGGCGTGAAGGTCGTCGCGTTGAGCAGGTTTGGATCGGCGTTTTCTGGCGCGGGGGCAGTCGGGACGTTGGTCGGCGGGATCGAAGGCGCTTCGGCGGTGATAAAGGTCGGCGTGGCGTCCAGTGTGGGGGCGGGCGTGCTACTCGGGATCGTCGGCACGGCGGCGACTTGGGTTTGGGCGGCCTGTTGCGTAAAGCGCGCGATTTCTTCCACAGAGAGCGTGCGCGTGGCCGTCGGCGGGATGCGGGTAAAGGTCGCTGTGGGCGGTGGGGTGGCGGTGGTGCTAGGGGTGATCGTCGGGAGCGGGGTGGCGGTTGGCGTGCTAGAGGGTGTGGGAGTGACCGTTGCGCCAATCGTCGGGAGCGGGGTTAGTGAGGGCGGCAAGGTCGCAGTGGGGGGCAGGGTGGCCGTTGGTGTGGCGGAAGCTGTCGCAGTGGGGGTATCGGTCGCGGTCGGCGTGTTAGAGGGCGTCGCTGTTGGGGTTTGCGTGCCAGTGGGGGTGGCGCTAGGGGTATTCGTTGGGAAGGGCGTAAAGGTCAGCGTGCGCGTGGGTAAATCCGATGGGGTGGCGCTGGCAGTGGGGGCAAGCGTGGGCGTGACTTGTGGCACGGCCAACGTACAGCCCGACGCGGCCAAGATCAACAGTAGTGCGAACATCCCCCGTATAGCGCGCATAGCCATAGCGTAGCCATCCCATCGTTCAGCGGCAAAATCGCCCACCTTGATTATAGCGCGGGGGGCGTGCCTTGCCCCTACGAATGGGCTACGCTTGGGGTACGGGTAAGCCCTTAGCGCAACCCACTTTTACGACGGTAGGCTAAGGGGCGATGCCTTTGGCGTGTAAGTACGCTTGGAACTGGGTGAGCGCTTCTGGCATATTGGTGCGGCCAAACCCCATGCGGAAGTGTTGATTCCCATAGAAGAAGCACGTCCCCGGCAACAGCATAACCCCTTGCACACGGATTAAATCCACGCAAAACGCTTCGATGTCGGCCTCAAAGCGAATGCGGGGGAAGGCAATCACGCCGGCTTTGGGGCGTTGCCATACGAACTGTTCGGCATAGTCCGTGAAGAAGGCATCGAGTAACGCCAAATTCGCATGGATGATCCCTAAATTGCGGGCTAACAGGTGGGCGCGCTGACGTAGCGCCAACGTTGCCAGAAACTCACTGGGCGCGCTGTTGCAGATGCTGGTGTAATCCTTGAAGGCGGCCAGCGCCTCAAAGAGTTGACGGTTGCGGGTGGCAATCCAGCCAATGCGTAACCCGGCAAGCCCATACGCCTTAGACATCACCCCTAACGAAACTGCGTTTTCGTACACGTCGCAGGCAGCGGGCAAACGGTCTGCTGGATCATGTTCTAGCCCGCGATAGACCTCATCGCTGAACAACAAAATCCCGCGCTCACGGAGCAACGTCACCAGTGCAGCTTGATCTTCGGCACTCATCAGGTATCCGGTAGGGTTGTGCGGACAGTTAATCACGACCGCGCGCGTGTTCGGCTGGATCAGGTCGCGCAAGGCGTTCAGGTCAAGCGCCCAACCGTTAGGCTCGTCGGCCATCCATTCGCTGACTTGGCACCCCACCCCACGCGCAACCTCATAAAGCGATTGATAGCTGGGCATATGTACAACCAAATGATCGCCGGCGTTGAGTAGAGCTTGCATAAAGCCGAAGATCGCTTCTTCTGCGCCGCTGTAGACCAATACTTGGTTGGGGGCAATTTGGGTATAGTGCGTGGCAATTTCGTCACGCAGTGCGGGGTCACCTTCATATTCGGTATAGCCGAGCCATGTTTGGTGGAACTGTTCAGCGGCGGCAGGCTCTAGGGCCAGTAGCTCGCCAATGCTCATCGCCTGACAATCTGAACTGCCGAGCAGGTAGCGCGTGGTGTGTTCATAGGGAACAAAAAAACGTTCCAGCTTAAATGGCGCAATGGGCATCACGGGTATTCCTTTGTGGTTTGTGAGCAAGCAAGGGTATTGTAGGTAGAGTGGCTGGGGGTGTGTAGTAGCAGTGTCGGGTCAAGCCCGTTCTAAATCTGCCGATTATTATCGAGAAA
>JBMOFU010000105.1:0-12040 GCA_049318725.1 Phototrophicaceae bacterium
ATAATCGTCGCTGGAATGGTCACAGCAAAGGTGTTGATAAACGACTGCCCCATGCCTTCTTCGGTGAGTACCCGTTGGTAGTTCTCTAGGCTGAAGATCGGCGCAATGTCTGCGGTGTAGTAAAAGCGTCGCCCGCGTTCGATCGTAAAGGGCGTTTCGGAGCGATATTCAAACTGCCCATCGCTGTTGATGATAAAACTTTCGCCGTTGCCTAAGTCAATCAGTTGATCGGGCTGAAAGGCAGACGGCTCATTGGCCGTACTGCCGTAAGAGCGCAACGTCGCGGGCGTATCTCCGAGTGCGACAAAGGCATCGCCGCGAATGACGTAATAACCGTCTACCTGTTCTTGATCGGCAGCCGTGCCAGTACGAAAGTCACTAAACGAGTTTTGCGTGCCGAAGGAAGTCCACCAGCCGGTCGTAATCAGTTGCTCGCGGTCACGAAACGAACTGACGAACAGGCCAAAGGTTGGCAACGTCCATAGGGTGGTAATGAAGATCAAAGCAATGCGGGCGATCAAACCGCCTACGGTCATGGTTCCCCAAAGTCGGGTGTTCATCGGCGGGAATCCTCCTGTTGGAAGCGGCGAATATTCAGCACCATAATCGGCACCACTGCGATCATCAACACAAAGGCCAATAAGCTGGAATAGCCTGTATCAAAGGCTTTGAACAGGTTGTCGTACATATAATTTGCCATCACCTGTGTGCCAAGCGTGCCGTTGGTCATGCCCGCGACAATATCGAACACCTTCAATACCGTGATGGAAATCGTCGTCCACACGACAAAGATCGTACTCAGAATTTGCGGCACCATAATCCGAAAGAACACCGCAATTTCATTAGCGCCGTCAATCCGTGCCGCCTCTAGGCTTTCTTCGGGGACGCCACGCAAAGCCGCCCCTAACAACACCATCGCAAAGCCGGTTTGTACCCACACCAGAATAATCATCAAAAAGAAACTATTCCAGAATTCCAAGCGCAGCACATTCACCGGGTCAATTTTTAAGAAGCCTAACACCGCGTTAAGCAACCCAATGCGCGGGTCTAGCTCATAAACAAACTTCCAGATGACACTGGCACCGACAAAGGAAATCGCCATCGGCATGAAAATCAGCGACTTGGCGATGTTCCCCCACGCGATGCGGTCAGCCAACACCGCAATCAACAGGCCAAATACCGTACTGAGCGAAGGCACCACAATCAGCCACAGGCTGTTGTTTTGGACGGCCTGCCAGAACAGCGGGTCACGGCCTGCACGGGCGTAGTTGTCAAAGCCTACGAAGACTTCGCCCTCACGATCCACAAAGGTGAAGATGGCCGTTTGTACCGCTGGATAGACGATGTACACCGTCAGAATCAAGATCGCCGGGCCGATAAAGAGCCATGGGCGGATCTGCTCGCGCACCCGTTCACGGCTGACAAAATCGCCAGCGGCGGTGCGGGCATCACGGATGGCGAAGTCTAGTAAAAGGTTTGAGCCGTAAAAATAGATGACGATTGCCCCGACGCCGCCAACAATCGCAACTAAGGCACTGAGTAATCTGTCCATAGGGGAAGAAATCCTTCAATATTTCTCGGTTTAACATAAGCAGGGTGGCAGTTAAACCGCCACCCTGCCCAAATTTACGCTGATGTATTCCCTACAGTGGGGGCGTGATAAATCACGCCCCCAGTTGGGTCATCGTTATTTGATTTCGTCCCAAGCGGCT
This sequence comes from Phototrophicaceae bacterium, assembly GCA_049318725.1. Classification (GTDB taxonomy): domain Bacteria; phylum Chloroflexota; class Anaerolineae; order Aggregatilineales; family Phototrophicaceae; genus CAIRDJ01. The sequence goes on from JBMOFU010000105.1 coordinate 1,713, forward strand.
TGTACCGCAGCGGCAACTTCAGCGGCAGTGACATCTGCGCTGCTGGTGAAGTTCACCATCTCACGCCAGAATGCGCCTGCGCCAATGGCACCGGGCATCAAGTCTGAAGCGTCGAAACGGAAGGTCGTGGCGCTGAGCAAGATTTCGCCTTGGCCGCGTAGGGTGTCGTTGGCATAAGCCTCAAGGTTCACGCCCAAGTGTGGGGTGAGGAAGCCACTTTGTGCCATCCAGATTTCGTTAGAAAGCGGGGTCTTCAAGAATTCAAGCAAAACGCGGGTGGCGTCGCTGTCTTCGGTGATCGCCCACAGCGTACCAGCGCCCAAAACTGGGTTGCCCAAGTCTTGTGCAGCAAACGGTGGGAAGTAGAAGAAGTCAGCGTCTAAGCCCAGTTCCGTGCCTTCTGGGAAGAAGGAAGGAATGAAGCTGGCTTGGTGGTGGAGGTAGCATTCTGGCGGAACGGTGAACAAGCCTTGTGGGCTGTCGCGGAAGTCGGTGGTCGGCACAGCCTGCGCGCCGCCGTTGACGTAAGCATCGTTCTTGGCAAAGCTACCGAAGATTTCAATGGCATTGACAACCGCTGGGTCGTCGAACGGAATTTCGTTGCTGACCCAAGCATCATAGGTTTCTGGGGAAGCGGTACGCAGCATGATGTCTTCTACCCAGTCGGTAGCAGGCCAGCCGGTTGCGTCGTTGCTGCCCAAGCCGATGCACCATGGGGTGCCGCCGTCGGCAACAATTTGGTCAGAAAGGGCAATCAAGTCTTCCATGGTGGTGGGGACTTCATAGCCAGCTTCAGCGAAGGCGTCTGGGGAGTACCAAACGAGGCTCTTGAGGTCTACTTTGTAGAAGAACCCATAGAAGCCATCGGCGCCGTCTGGGCCGGCGTAGGTGCCAAGGTCAACCCAAGACTGACCCGCGGCGTAGTTTTCCAGCGTCCAGTCACGGAGTTCGTCACCGAGCGGGGTGAGGTCACCACGAGCGGCGCGGTCTGCGGCCAAACCGGGTTGCGGGAAGATCGCCAAATTCGGCGGGCTACCGGCTTCAATGTCAATGACGATTTGTTGTTCAAAGCTGGAAGACCCAGCGTAAACGACATCGGCGCCAGTGGCGTATTCAAAATAGGCAAAAACGCTTTCGACCAATTCTTGGTCAACAGTCAACCAAGGGCCAAAGACACGGATTTCTTGACCGCTCAAGTCCATCGCTTCAAATGCGGCTAGGTCTTCCCAGTGGAAGGGGCCTTCGCCAATCGGGAAAACGAGATCATCTTGAGCCATGAGGGGTGTCGTGAACACGGCAACCATCGCCAACAGAAGGGCTACAACCAAACTCTTTTTCAGCATGTGCTGTTACTCCTAAGGACAATCATTTTTTCACAGGGCGCAAACAGTATGAGAGCGTTCCCATACCTTCAACCTCATTCATCATATCGTATCTGCAAAGAACTTGCAAAGAACTGAAAGGCAAATGGGGGTACATTTCTGTGCAAAATAACCAAGAAACACCGTTGTCTTTCAAAATGGCCGAAGGCTTATCTGGTGGTTGATGGGCTGCGCGGCGGCACAGGGATCATGCCACGCGGGGTTTCTCCACTCAAGACGCGCAGAATTTGACGGTTGAACTGTTCCACTGACTTTAGCGATTTCGCCACCTCATACAGGCGGTCAACGTGGTTTTGGGTGATGTCGCCTGTATAGCGCAACACCGTATAGCGCCGCAGCAAGCCATCTGCCAAATACAGCGGGATCGTTTTGGCCTTTGTCGTTTCTAAAAATTCATCCCATGCGGCTAAGGCCAACGCCTCATTACCAATCAGCAACGCATAGCTACTGAGCGCGTCATAGTAGCCCTGCCCTTTATCCTCGTGGATGTGTTCCATCTTCATCAAGGCTTGACGAAAGTGTTGGGCGGCCTCTGGACGCTCTAGTTTTTGTTCCAGCGCGGCCACCCACATCAACGCACGGGCAATACTGCCTTCGATGCTCTCTAGGCGCGACGTTTGCAGGTATTGCTCGGCGTAATCTAGCGCTTGGCTGAAGTCGCGGCGTTCTAGCCAAATGTGCATCAGCAGGTTATACCCGCCGCGCTGACGGAATACCGAATGTTGCGACAGGTCTAAATAGTGCTGCACGCGCTGTTCAGCAAGGGCATAGTCTTCCAGTTCGTAGGCCATCGCCGCACGGAAGTATTCCATTCGCAAGAAGGTGTCTTGGTCAAGCGCAATGTGCTGTTGCATATAGGTCAACAAGTCTTCGATTTCGTGCTGATAGCCAAGCGCATCATAGCCAAAGTAGGCGCTGACGAGCGTAAAGTACGCACGGGCGTTGATCGGGCATCCCTGAAAGCGCGGTTGGCTCAACTTGGCGATTAGCCCGACAGACGCCTTCATCGCTGCTTCGATGTCGCCCACATAGTAGCGCAACACTTCATATGCCCAGTTCTCATGGAAGATTTCCCAGCACGGCTCATTGAGGGTGCGCGCCAGCGTGATCCCCTCTTGGCACAGTTGATAAGCCAGTTGCGGGTCTTTCTCGCGCAGCGTCCACATGCGCTCATAGAGCGTTACCAGCCGCAAGCGTTGGAAGTCTTGTGTGCGGGCGAACTGTTGCCGCTGTTGATGAAACCAGCCCCACAGGTCAACGTAGGTCATGCGCTCTATAGCTCCAGTTGGCGGATGTCAGATTCAAGGGTTTGGAAGGCGCTTAGGTGACGCAAGGGGGAAAAGTCGTCAATCCGTTCCAAAATATCGTGTATGGCGCGTTGTGGCCTAAATTTATCTAAGTCACGGCCTTGTAACTCACTGGCTTTTCTAAGCAACGCATATAGGGTTTCTTTAGGATCAGGTAGCGATTCTAAAGATTTAATCGGTGGCAAACGTAGCTTAACCTTCCCATTGGGATTACCCGCTGCGGTGCGGATGGCTTGCTCATCAAAGAGCAACCATGCTTCCATCATCCTAACAGGGATTACACAAACATAAGGGGTCGGATTCTTAATATTTTTCATTGCTTTCTGGATTTCTGCTTTACGTTCAGCAAATGTCTTTTTTTCGTCACGTTCAGCATCTCGATGAACAAACAATAGCGTGGCACTTTTGTTTAACCGCAAGCCTTCAGTGATGCGCCCTACGAGGTCTTTAGGGGGCTTTTTCAATTGGCGCGTATCTGCCCACCCCCCTTGAAATTCGTGGTGTGGAAAGTGATAGGTCAATGACCAAGTGATAATCGGTATCAGTAGACTATCGGAACTTCCGTCACAGACCAGTACAAATTCAATCAGGCTCATTCACAGCAACCGTTTCCAATTCGGGCAGGAATAATGGCCGAATCTCTGGATGTTCAATAACTGTAGCAGAACGTCCCTCAAGGGTATCTTCTGACGGAAGTTTGCCAAAGGGATTCAGGTTAAGGTAGGCTAGAATTTGCCCCAACGCAACCGATGGCGTGCCAGCATGAGTACGCCAAGTGTCCGTTAACGCCTTAAAGATTACCCCTTGTGTACGCTCGCCTGTAGCGAGTTGATAGGGGCGCAACTCTGCAAATAACAGGCTATCTGCGGGTACGAATTGAACCACTTCTGTAGAGTGGGTATTGATAATGACCTGCCGCAACGGATTTTCGCTATCAACAGGGTATTGTGTATCTACTGCAATGTCTTGCAATAACTGCAACATCGCAGGGATGCGCGCAGGATGAATCCCATTTTCAGGTTCTTCTAGGCAGATCAAGCCCTGATGCCCATCATCTTCATGGACAATCGCCAGCGCTAAAAAGCGCAATGTCCCATCAGACAGCGCACGCGCAGGATATGAGGTGCCATCCCGTTGCTTAAGTTGCAGGGTGAGTAAATCATTTTTGTCGTCGTGGTCTAACGAGATGTCGCGCACATCGTCAATCAGTTGAGCAAGGCGGTTTGCCAGTGTGGCATACACCCGTTCGGGGTCATCACTGCGTTTTGCCATGCTATACAGCGTCTTGGGCAGATGTGCGCCGTCTGCACCAATATGTGTCACTGGACTATAGAAGGCGTCGGGTTGACGCAAGGCGTTCGGGTCAAGCTGCATGACCTGCCACGATTGCATCTCACGGCGGGCAAGTAAAAGCGTGGGATGATTCGCTGTGGCACTCGAAAGGATCGTGCGCGGGGAGGCTAGAGCAACCTTTGCAGCAAGCACCCGTAGGGGCGCAGCGCGCTGCGCCCCTACTTCATCCTCATCTGCTGGATGATTGAGGGATAAATAGGCACGCCCTACATTCTCAAGATCAAATCCATTGCCCGCAAATGCAGCCCCTGCCGCAAAGGATTGATTAACCGCGTGATACACTGCTATCCCCACCAGCGATTCATTTGTTATCTGAATCCCCTGCTCATCGTCAAAACGGAGTGCTAATTCATAGCGCAAGTAAGGGGTTTCAGGCAGCACTGCTTGCCCTAAATCGTCCAGCGTTTGGCTTGGCACAATCATTTCAGCCGCAAAAAAGAGTGTGTTGGTCATTTGGCCGCCCACCCGCTGAAAAATGTCTTTGGGGTTGCCATTGCTGCCACGAATGCCCTGTGCTGCCTCAAAGAACGTATTCCCATCCGCCAGCGCACTCAAGAACCGAATCGCATCAAACAGGTTGGATTTGCCCACGCCGTTCGCCCCGGCAATGCAGGTGAATGGCCCAAAGCGCACATCTACATCCACTAAATTCTTGAATCCCTTGATCTGCAAGCGCGTCAACATGGCACAGTATCCCCCGCATGATTCGGTGAGCGTTGCCAGTATTATAGCCGATTGTGAGGTAGGGGGGGCGTAGGGCGCAAGCGATTGCGCCCTACATCAAAATCGTTAATCTGCGGCGGCGGATTGGGTCGCGCTAGGCAGGTTCGCGGAGGGTTTGAGGCGGTTAAAGGTCACGATCACCAGCAGGGTGCTGGTAATGCCGCCGATCAAGAACGGCGCATAGGGCGTGATAAAGTCAAAGGCTGCGCCCGCCCACAACGGCGCTAACACGTTGGCTAAACTCTGGAAGGCGGCACTTAGCCCCAAGACTGCCCCAATTTCTGCGGCGGGGACGCTCTGGGTGATGAGGCTACCCACGCTTGGCTGGATGAAACCACTGCCGACCGCAATCGGCGTCATGACCACCAACAAGTAGATCAAGCCCCACCAACCGCGCCGATCTTCGCTAGGGAGCAGGTCAAGCTGGCTCAGTTCGCGGCCACTCGCGCCCGTTTGACTGCTCAGTTCTTCAACAATCGCGTCTCGTTGGTACCACGGCACAGGGAGCGTCGGCGTAAACGTCATCAAGATCATCCCGACCCCGACCGATGCCAAGCCAGTAATCAGCAAACGACGTTCTCCAAAACGGCGCGTCAACCGCCCGATTAAGCCGCCCTGCACCACCACAATCGCCACACCTAAATAGACGAAGAACAGCGTATTGCCAAAGCTGTTTGTGCCAATCCGCGTCAGCGTAAAGGGAGAGAACATAGACTGGAACGCGCCGAACACCTGTTGATGAATGAAAATCACCAAGAACAGAATCCCCACGACCGGTTTACGCAGCCCATCGAGCATGGAGCCGAACGCCAATACCCCGCGCCGTGCGCCACCGCTGCCTTGATTACGTTTTTCGGGCGGCAACGTCTCTTTGAAGACAAACGTCGTAAGCATCATCGAAGTGAAGGCAAAGCCAGCGGCGACAAAGGCCGGGGCGCTGTAGTTATTGCCGCTGAGGGCTAAGGCTAACGCGCTGATGGCAGGCCCTAACACAAAGCCTAAGCCGAAGGCCGCGCCGATCAAGCCTAGCCCCTGCGAGCGGGTGCGCGGCGTGGTGATGTCGGTAATGGCGGCTTGAGCCGTAGACAGGTTCGCGCCCGTGACGCCATCTATCAACCGTGCGACGAAGATCATCCATAGGCTATTGGCGAAGCCGAGCATGAGCAAGCTCAAGAACGTCCCCAGTTGAGCCACCGCCAACACCGGCTTACGGCCAAAACGGTCTGATAACCCGCCAAGAATTGGCCCGCCGATGAACTGCATCAACGGGTAGGAAGCGGCCAGCAGCCCCAACGTGAACGGACTGGCATTGAACGCCAAACCGTAGTAGGCCAAGATCGGGATGATGATGGTCAGCGCCATGAGGTCTACAAAGACGATGAAAATCACAGGGAAGATGCGGCGGAAGTCCAGTTTTTCATCTGGCGTTGATGGGGTCATAAGGGTTCCTAACGATTGGCGGTCACAGAATGTAGAGGCAAACACCTATATTCAACAGATGGGTAGGCATCCTTGCAGAATGCTATACCCGCAAAGCAAGCCTGAATAGGTCGCTGTTTCGTGGGGTGGGCGCACAGCGGATATGCGCCCATTGACAGCCATCAGCCACCCGGTGCCATGATCGGGCGCATTGACCAACGCGCCGCCGCGAACAGTTCGTTTGGCGGCAGGACGCTCACACCCCACACGACCAAGACGGCAAAGCCCACAATCACCGCAAGGCTCACCAGATAGTAGGTGCGCGTGCTGGCGCGCCGCCGCGCAGGGAGGTACAGGTGAGCGACGATCAAGGCCGCCGTCATGATGCCTAAGTGCCACGTCCAGTAACCTTGCCAAGTGCGATTCAGGTTGTTGTAGACGATCACCAAAATCACCCCTACCAGCCATTGAATGCCCACCAAGCTGCTGAAAATCACCATCACAAGGCGGGTAAAACGGTCTTGTTCGCGGTTGCGGATCAAGCTAAACAGCATGAATCCGAGCGCAACCGCCGCCGCCAGCAAAACCAACCAGCGTGTGCCGCTGTGTGTGTAGAACAACATACGGGTCATTGGTACATCCTTTTCTGATAAATGTTAGACCTTATGGAAAAACCAAAACGATCTTAAACCCTGATGACGTTTTTTCACCCAACGGACGCGCCAGTGGCACGTCCCTACCAAACAATCGCTTTTGTAGGGACGACCCACCGGGGGCGTCTGTTCGTTGGGGTTTCATTCGATATAGAGGCATCGTGCCAATATTGTCCTGCATCCCCCTACCTTAGGGTAAGGGGCATTTTTCAGGTTTTGTACGGGATGGGCTAGGCGTTTGCCCGCCATCCCGCAACACAAGCGCGCCGATTAGCGCAACACCGTGGGGTCACTGAGGTAGAGGTCACGCGAAACGCGGGTGGCGCTTTCGATAATCAGGTTAGCGGTGTAGCCATAGGGGAACTCGTAAACGTTCAGGCCGTTGGTCTGACTAATGACCGGTTTAGCGGCGTTGGTTGCGCCGTCTAATACATTGATGACCGGTTCACAGTTGACCAAGCCCGTATCGCACAGTTCTAGCGTTACCTGCGCCGTGCGCGTTTGGATATTGTCTTGAATGTACGTGGCGCGCACATTTTCAAAGTTGACCTGTACCTTTTGGTCAAGCGGCAAAATGGTGCCGGGGTCAACAGTGGGTTCAACACGCGGCGTGGCAATCAAGAACACAGACTCTAGCGCGCCGCCCGTTGGCGTGGGGGTCGGCCCCGGCCCATTGCACCACAGCGCATCGCAGAAGGTCAAAGGCGCAACGCCTTGTAGCGTCGGCAAGCGATCAAACACATCCTGCGGCATACTCGTCCAGCGGCGGTCTATATAGATGGCAAAGTCCTCGCCGCTGATGAACATCATGCTGGAGGGCGCATAGTTGCGGTACCACGCACGGAACGGCGTTCCGCGTGGGATGACGCCCATATACTCTAAGGCTGTCACATCCAAGTAGGCAAAGGAAAAATCGGCTTCATAGGTAAAGGTCAACGCGGCCACACCCACGCGCCGTTCTTCCACCGTGAGCGGCGGCGCTTCTGCAAACAAGTTGGATTGGCGCTCTAGCAATTGGCAGTAGGTTTCATCGGTGCCTTCTTCAACGCCCACATAGTTATAGTGGTCAAAGGAGATCTGTTCGGGGTCTTCTGGCAAGAAGGGGAATTGAAATTCCAGCACAGCCACAAGGTCTTGCACTTCGATGGCGCAAGCACGCAGCGGGTCGGGGTCTTGCCAGCCGCGTGGTCGGTTGCCTTCAAAGTTAGCGCCGTACTGTGCTGTGAGCGCGTTGGCAAGCAGTTCAAGGTCATGGCGTTGATTGCGCCACGTTTCCGTACGGTTTTCGGTGATAAGGCCGACCCAAGTGTCTGGGCGGTTACCCTGCCCCAATCGGTCATTGGCTAGGGTGTTGATGTCTGCATAGTTGTCGGTAATCAACAATGGTGAATTGATATCGGTATTGGCGACCCACCCCTGCGGGCGGTTGTTGACCCCATAGACTTCATTGGCAAGCCGTTCAAGGTCGCCGCGCACTGCCAAAATCAGGTCGGTGACTTCAGGTTCAACGGGTTCAAGCGCCTGATCTATAAGGATGAAGTCCCGCAATTCACGCTCTAACAGCACACAGTAACCGACTTCCCCCTCATCAATGGCCGAACTAAACCGAAGGTAATCCGCAAGGATGGCGTAAATATTGATGATGATGCGGTCACAGCGGTAAAGCGGCGTCGCGCCGACCCATGACGGCGGGCGCACATCAAAGCCATACACATCATCGGCGGTGAGTTCCACGTCAATGCGTGTGTTGCGGGCGATGACTTCGGCGCGGTCTACCGTGACGCCTAGCCAACCGCGTGGGCGGGTATTCACACCAAAGACCACGTTTGCCAGCAGTTCGCTGTCGAACCACAAATCCGAGATGTAAGTGGGCGTGGTGCCGTCAATATTGGATGTCCAATTGTCAGGGCGGTTGCCCGTCCCCAATTGGGCGTCGGCCAAAGTTTCAAGGTCTGCCCGCAACGCCGTCGTGAACGAGGCAATATTTTCCACCTGTTGCGCGGGCGGGGCAGCCCAAACGATCCCGCTGATTCCCAGCAGGGCGGTGAGGAATAACAACAGCAGTCGGCGCGATTGTGGCATCGTCAATTTCTCGTGGTGGATTCGTGATGGATAGCAATCATTCAACACTTGGCATTATATCCTCACCTGCGCGAATTTGCCCAATGTGGGTGTAGACTCGTCACAGGGCGGCAAGCAGGTTAGAATCATCCGCCGAACCTTGTATTGGGGAATACGGTGCAGGAACACCCACGCGAACCGATGAAATCATATGCTGTTTTTCTGATTGTGCTTGGGGTTACGCTCTTTTTCTATACTGGCGCGATAGATTCCAGTGATGCAGAACACACCGTCGCAATGGCGGCCAATATCGCCCGCACAGGCCGCCTTGACGTGAACGCCATCGGTGCAATTGAGGCGATAGAGGCCACCGAACTGGCGATTTACAACGGCGCGGGGCAACGCTACAGCAAGTACGGCCAATTCACCTCTGTGGTGATGATTCCGCTGGTCTGGCTCGGTGATGTCATGCCGGGGATGAACGCCATTGCCACCGTCGCCCTCTTGAATCCGTTGCTGACGGCGTTGACGGCGACAGTGTTGTATCACTTTTTGCGCCAGTTGCGCGTTGATGGGCGCTCCGCGCTTGGCGTGGCGCTGATCTATGGCGTGGCGACGCCCGCGCTAGTCTATAGCACCACACTCTACCGTGAGCCGTTGGTAGCGTTACTCTTGTTGTTGGCCGTGATGAGCGTTTTCTATGGGCGGGCGCTGGTCGCGGGGGCACTGGTGGCATTGCTGATTACCACCCACAACGTCTATGTCGTGTCGGGCGCGGTGCTTGGGCTATCGCTGTTGGCACAACACGGAATATGGCCGACGGTGCGCTACGGTCTGGTTGCCGCGCTAGGCGTACTCATCACACTGGGCTTTAACATGGCCTTTTACGGGAGCTTGTTCGCCACCGGCTATGACCTAAGCGGGGTAGAAGCCTTTAACGTGCCGGCGTGGGTGGGGATTTACGGGCTATTGTTCAGCCCCTATCGCGGGATCGTGTGGTATGCGCCGATGGTCGTCTTGGCGCTGGTCGGTGGGCGGGCGTGCTATCGTCAGCAACGCGGGCTAACGCTCACGATCAGTGGGTTGACGTTGGCGACGTTGGGTGTGTTTGCCTCATGGTGGAGTTGGTACGGCGGCGTGGTGTGGGGGCCACGCTTTTTGATCCCGCTTTTGCCGCTGGCAATGATCGTATTGGCCTATGGGTTGAGCAGTCGCCGCCGTTGGCAGGTCGCCGTGCTGTTCATGATGATCGCAGTGGCGGTCAACGGACTAGGCTTGCTCTACCATCCAACGATCTTCAACAACAACGTGCTGAACGTGCGCTATCGCTCTGGCGAGCAAGTGGGCTATATCAGCATGTTAACGCCCGAACCGCTGTGGGACTTTGCCGCCAGCCCGATTGTGGGTCACGCGCAGATGTGGCTCAACGG
>JBMOFU010000106.1:0-11999 GCA_049318725.1 Phototrophicaceae bacterium
GGCGCCGGGGCAGGCGATCAAGTAGGCGGCGAACCAGACGGCGGCTTCTTGAGTGATGGCTCCCCGATTGAGGGCGGCAACAATCCTGACGGCGAAGGTGAAGAACCGTTTGAGCAAGTCTATGCCCCGCAGCGCGTCGGTGGGGAAAGTGACCAGTCTATCTTCTTAGAGCCAGACGACGAAAATTCACCGTTGATTGAAGGTGACTTCAGCGAAAACCCTACCGGGAACGCCTCAATCCCCTACAACCAAGTCTATAGTGACTACAACGACGCGGCGCGCCAAGCCCTCGAAAGTGACTATATTCCGTTGGGCGTGCGCGATGTGGTGCGTGACTACTTCACCAGCATTGAGCCGGGGCAATAGCATCCTGCGATCATGTAGCGAGTTGCCCTTGCCACCCTCTGTGTGTAGGGGTGTCACACAGTTTTGATGAGAAACGTCATGGGCGCGTAACTTTTGCTGTTGAGCGGGTTTAATCCGATATAGCGGGTAATCTCGAAATTCGCTGCAATCCCCCGCACATCTCTAGTATCGGTATTTCAGAAATAACCCAGAAGGACACACCTCAATGTCATTTATCCAAGATCAGAATTTCGGGAAGATCGTCAACTTTGACGAGTTACGCCGCATCATGCGCCGCGTCTACGACAGCATTGTTCCAGAATTCAACTTGTTAAAAACGCTGCAAATCTTGTCAGAATCGTTGCACGATTCGCCAAGCCACATGGTCGCCGCAGGCGCAAGTATGTTGGCGTACCAAATGTTGGTGGTTGCTGGCGAAAAAGACCTTGCCGAAGAACTCAAGGGCAACCTGTTCACACTCGGCTGGACGGAAGAACACTGCGGCACCGACCTGTTGAGCATCCGCACCCAAGCGACCCCCATCAGCGCAGACCCGAACGAGCGCATGTATCATATTTCGGGTCACAAGTGGATGATAAACAACAGCTACCACGCAGACTATCATTGTGTGCTGGCAAAACTTGACCCCACGCAAAACGGGCCACGCTCGCTGTCGTTGTTCCTTGTGCCGCGCAGCAGCACCAAGAACTGGCAACGGCTAGATACGCATGTGCTGAACAACATGGTCTTGACCGAGTTTGATATTGAGGGCGAAGGCCGTCTCATCGGCAAACGCGGGCAAGGGCTGCAAATCGTCCAGCAGATGGCAAACGCCGCCCGCTACCAATGTTCTTACGTCGGGATGCGAATGGTGCGCGAAGCCATCCCAGAAACGATCAACTGGCTGTCTAGCAAGCACATTTTCGGCAACAACCCGATCAACTTCAGCAACGTCTTTAAGCAGTTGTATCAATTGGCGCTGCAAACCGCCACGGTAGAGTTCACCTACTACCGCGCCCACGCGCTGAACACACGCGGCGGGTTACTCCAGTTCAACGGAACCATGCTCAAGTCGTTCATGCTGTTGCGCGTCAATGAGATGTTGCTGCAAAATCTGCTCGTGGCAGGCAGCAAGGGCTTTACCAAGATGTCTTTGATTGGCCGTGACCTGATTGACTCGTTGGTGCTGCCCGTGTTCGACGGTCACTACACGCTCAACACCTTCATGACCGCCAAACACGCCGAGCGCTACCTACAGGCCGAACGTCCAGAAGACCCCGCCGAACGGATTGCTTACCTGCGCGATAACCTGTACCGCGCCGAGCCACACGGCGAGCTGGAAAGCGAAACCCGCGAAGGCCGCCAGCCGGATTTCTTCAACTATGCCCAATACCTAGAGCAACTGCGCTTGCCCATTGCGCTCCCCGCCCAACAGATGGTCGAGCAGGTGCAGGCGCTCATCAACGAGATGAACGCGCAGGCCAGCATCAGCAGCGACCCCGACTTCAAGTACAAAGTGGGCGATTTGGTTCACTGGATGGAATCGGTCATGGCGGCGTCGGAAATGTGGGCAGTCACCCGTTACAACCACTACAGCAACGCGATTGTCTTGCAGTACAACGGCTTCGTCAACGCCTTCAACAAGATCATCAGCGATAACGCCTTCGAAACGCCTTACCTCGAGCCGATGAAGATGGAGCCGATGATAGAATCCATTAGCGACGCGGGGCGCTTCTTGCTGGAACTGTGTGACGTAGAGGCCAAAGTGAAGTGTATGGTACCTGCAACCGCCAGCGGGGATTAATACGAACACACTCGGTAGGGGCATGATGCATCATGCCCCTACCGAACCGCATTTCGTCGCGTTACGAACCCGCAGGCGCTTCGCCATATTCCCCAGAGGTATGCACGTACACGTAATTCACTAGCGCTAGCTCACTGTTGGCGGGGGCATCGGCAAGGAACCAGTTGTACAGCCAGCGGGCGTCGCTGACGGTCATGTTGACGCACCCGTGTGACTGACGATAGCCAAAGTAATCGTGCCAATAGCTCCCGTGCAGGCTAATGCTTTCATCAAAGTACATCACCCACGGCACAGATTGCAGCGCATAGGCTTCTGGCGCGCCGGTTGCCCCGCTCATTGGGTCTACGGGCAGCCGCGCCCACACGTTGAACAGCCCTTCGTTGGTATTGTAGGGGGGCAAGCCGCTTGAAATCAGCGTGGCATAGACGGGGGTATCGTTTTCATAGGCCACCAGCGTTTGCTCATAGAGGTCTACGGCCACCCAACGCCCGCTTACGCCCTCTGGACGTTCCACCCGTTGTACTTTGCTGACAAATGTTTGTTTGACCCACTCATTCGCGCCGATCATGTACCAGCGCCAGCCTTCACTGTCGTAGGCTGTGGCAAAGATGTTGACGCGCTCGTAACGTTGCAAAAAGCGCCCGCTGCTGTTGTCGCGTTCGCCGCCGGGGGTACGGCTGACGGCGATTTGGCTTAAATCCAGCACCCACGCAAACGGATATTGCAAGCCGTCGGTGATTTCTACGCCGACAAAGTTGGATGGGCTGGTGTATTGGGCAAGATTACGGTCAACCCATTGGCCGCCTTGTATCTGGATGTAGTCGTTATTGCTTAGGTCGGTGGCCGTGACAAAGTTATAGCCTGCGGGGATTTCCCCCACGACCGCGCCGCCGGGCGCACCCAATAGCGGGGTGGCGTCTGGCCCGACGCGCCAAAAGCTGTACGTCCCTAGTGTAGATGTGTCTAGTGGGGCTTCGACCAAGTTTGGCGGGGTGGGGTAGGCTTCGATCATCAGTTCACAGCGCGGGCGCAGTGGGCTGCCATCAATATCTTCGGCGCAGGCGCTAGGGTCATAGGCGAACAACGGGCCTGCTGGCAGGGGGATTTGTTGGGCTTGAATACCCATCATCACGCTGAAGGCCAGCGCTGTAATTAGCACACGAAAGAGGGTATGGGTTTTCACCAAAGGGGAATCTCCTGAATTTTGCGAACAAACCACGCCCATTATGCACAATCTAACGGGGGAGCGGGTAGGGCAATCTTCTGGGGTGTAGGGGATTTGTTTGGTTACGCCAACGCCAGCGCTAAGACTTCACGCAATTGCGGGATGGTGATAGGCTTACGCAAGATTGCATCAGGTTCAATCCCGTCCGGGCGCTCAAAGCTGTTGAAGTCGTGCGCGCTAATCATCACAATGTAAGTATTGGCAATCTGTGGTGTATTACGGATTGTGGTTAACAGTTCAATGCCGTTCATGCCGGGCAGCATAATATCCAACAAGACCACCGTCGGGCGGTATCGTTCAATATAGTCAAGCGCTTCTTTGTAATGGTTGGCTATCAAACAATGTACCTGCATTTTTGACAAAAAAATTTTGAAGATAGTTTGCGTTTCCGCGTCGTCGTCTACGACCAGTATAGTTGGTTCCGTGATTACCATACGACCTCCTAAGATCAATGATAGTTTTTCTTTAATCTTTTGTAGTTTAATTTCAACTATATCACAAGCGCTGGCATTTATCTTATAGGACTATTTAACCACTTTAGGACTATTGTATACTACTTTCGTGTGAAAATTACACAACAAGTTACAATTCTGGGGTCAGTAAATCCATTCGGCGCAACCGCCGAATAAAATCTACAGACTGCAAGCGGCTTTCTAAGGTATAGGTTATATAATTCAGCAGTAAACTTTCAAGCTCTTGATGTAAAATTTTTGTCAACTCTAGCGCGGCCACCTGCTGATACGGGTAGCGTTGCATGTGGCGCAATACCTTGAGCGTGTTGAGCGGCAAGCGGGTCAACTTGGTGTCGTTCCCGCCGCATGATGGGCAAACGACCCCGCCATCTGCCGCGCTAAAGTATTGATCGTGCGGCAATAGCGGCTCTCCACAGCGGACACACTCGTAAAGTTCGGGCAAAAACCCCGTTTCTTGCATCAGATGTAATTCATAGTAGCGCATGACTAACTGGACTTCTGGCTCATGGCCGAGCCGCCCCAACGTATCATTGAGCAGCGTATATAGCCCGTCAAGGTCATCTTGCCCCACTTGCGTAAAGCGATCCATCAGTTCAGCGGCGTAATTGGCATACGCGCCAAGCGTTAAATCCTCACGGATGGGCAAAAACGGCTCTTGGAGTTCGGCCTGCACGACAGTGCTTAATTCACGGCGCAAATCCAGCAAGACATCTACCCGCGCAAACAGTTCAATATGCCCCGTTTTACGGCTAGTGGGCTTGCGTGCGCCGTGTGCAACCGCCTCTAGCTTGCCGTTGGCGGGCGTGATGAGCGTTAGCACGCGGTCTGCCTCGCCCAAATTACGGCGGTTGAGGATGATGGCGCTGGTGCGTAGGCTGTGTTTGGGCTTCATAGGGGGTTAGCCGATCCGCAATTGAGTTTTACTATCAAAATAGAGCAGGTGGCGGGGGTCTACCTTACTACGAATGCGGTCTTTGGGTTGGACGGCAAAATCTGCGGGGACGTGCATTTGCCAGCGTTCCCCGTTGGCAGACACTTCCACCAATTGATAGCGCTCGTTGAAGTAGGGCGTTACTTTTTCCACGCGCCCTTCGGCCACGCCTGCGCCGTCGTCGGGGGTGGGGGTGATGTACTCTGGGCGGATGGCGGCTAAAATCCGTGTGCCTTCGGCCAAGTCTTTGCGGATCGGTAAGCCCTTAAAGCTGTCGCCCTTCCATTTGTGGCTGATGACAAAGCCGGGGAAGACGTTGATCGGTTGCGTCCCGATGAATTGGGCAACAAAGAGGTTGACGGGCTGCTCATACAGTTGTTGATAGCTGGCAATTTGCTCTAGCTTGCCGTCGTTCATCACCGCTACGCGCCGCGCCAGCGCTACCGCTTCCACTTGATCGTGAGTGACGTAGATGCTGGTCACAGGGAACTCTTGCATCAGGTGGCGCAATTCGTTGCGGGCTTGTAGGCGCAGTTTGGTGTCAATGTTGGCGAACGGCTCATCCATCAACAAGATGGTCAGGTCGCGGGTGAGCGCACGCGCAATGGAAACTCGTTGTTTTTCCCCGCCAGACAGGTGCGCGGGACGGCGTTCCATCAGCACATCTAGCCCAAAGCCGGTGATGTTTGCGATTTCTGCCACACGCGGTGGCACTTCTTCTTCGCGGCGGCGCAGCGCCATAAAGAACCCTACTGATTTTTTGGCCTGCCAGTGCGGGATTAATGCGCCCTCTTGAAAGACAAAGCCGATGCCGCGCTCACGATTTGGCACATCGTTCAACGGCACGCCGTCATACAGCACACGCCCGCCGTCGGGCGGCATCAATCCAGCCGCGATCCGCAACAGCGTACTTTTGCCGCAGCCGCTTGGCCCCAACACGGCCAATACACTGCCAGAATCCACCCGTAAGCTCACGTCGTCTATGGCTTGCACTTGACGAAATGCAGGCGTATCTGGGGCCTCTGCAAACACTTTGCGGATATGTTCAAAGCTAATCGTTGTCATCAGTTTGGCCGAACGTTAGGGGTTTAATACAATCACAGGGCAAGGGCTTTCGGCCAAAATTCGCTCTACCTTGCGCCCTAAGTAGAGTTGTTCGGCGTTGACGCCGATGGTCGTCCCCAAAATCACAAGGTCTATATTGCGTTCGGCAGTCACCTCTAGGATAACCCGTTCTGGCGCGGGATCAAGCCGCACATCGGTTTGCACCACGACGCCTTGCATCGCGGCAAGGTCGCTCAATTGGACAAGGCTACGGTTGGCAACTGTTTGCTGGCGTATGACGCTTGCGCCGCTGGTGTCTAGGTGGTCGCTTTCACTTTCTTCAATCACCCACAGCAAAATCACCTCATGGGCGGTGTTGGCGGCTAAGGCAAAGGCCAGTTCTGCTGCCCGCCTGCCGACCAATGAGCCGTTGGTGGGGACTAAAATGCGGCGCGGTTGCCAGTCGGTTTCAAATTTTTGGCCGTGTACCAGCAGCACCGGGCAGGGCGAAAAACGGATCAATGCGTCTAGCAGCGGGTTAAACAGCACATCGGCGGTGGCGGGGCCTTCTGCCGTGCCAAGGATCATCAAGTCATAGCCCTTTTGGGCTTCGTCCAAGATCATACGGTTGATGCGGCTGCTGTTCAATCCCTCACGGGTGGCAATGCGCCGCGTAATGACCCCACGCAGGCCAAAACTGCCCGCCAGTTGATCTAAAAAGGATTGTGCCTCATTGCGGGCTGCCGGTTCGGTCACGGTGATAAGCGTCACATCCAGCGCCAGCGCTTGCCCCAATTTTTCTAATACTGCGCCTTCAATCACCTGAGAAACACCCTGCACTGTACGCGGGCGCACGGGCAACAAGACGCGCCGAATGTTTGGGATAAGGCTATCTCGGTTGAGTTCTTCTTGGCGCAGGCGTTGCAGTTCTTCAGGGTTGGGCGTGATCTTCGAGAGCGTCCAGCGCAGGGCAGGCGGCGCCATCAGCGAGGTTGCCATTGCCATCACCACAATGATCGAAAACATATCTTGGGTCAAAATGCCCGCCGCCAGCCCAATCGAAGCGACGATGATTTCTAGCGCGCCGCGTGCGTTCATCCCTACGCCAAAGCTCAAGGCCGTCCAGCGGTCAGTTCTGCCGATGGTGGTTGCCCCCACATACGCCCCGACCACTTTGCCAAAGGTCGCCACGGCAATCACGATCAAGGTTAAGCCGATTAAGCGCGGCTCTAACAGGCTGTTGACGTTGACCTTTAGCCCGGCCACCGCAAAGAAGATCGGTGCGAAGATGCCCAACGCCACGCTTTCTAGGGTATGCAGGACTTCCTGCGGGAAGTTCCGCATTTGGCTAAAGATGATCCCCATCACAAATGCGCCCAAGACCGCCTCAAGCCTCAGTGCCTGCGCGATGGCCGCCCAGATAAAGACCATGACCAGCACCAAAGACAGGATCATGTAGCGGCCTTTTAGCTCATCCTGCACAAAGGTTAACAACTGTTGTACCAGCCAGCGCCCCGCCGTAAAGCTGAGGATCATAAACGCCAGCACGCTCCCGACCGATTGCACCACGCTCCCCACCGTGACGGCTTCGCCGCTGGCAAGCCCAACCACAATCGAGAGCAAAATCCAGCCAACGGTGTCATCTACCATTGCGGCGGCAATGATCGTCTGGCCGATGTCGCGGCGGATCAAGTTGAGGTCAATCAGCACTTTGGCAATCACGGGGATGGCAGAAATGGACATGGCGGTAGCGATAAACAGCGAAAAGACCAGCCGCCCGTCTGGATGGATGAGCAGGTCATCGGGGAGGAATTGCCCAAGCGCAAATCCGCTGGCAAACGGGACGACGATCCCGCCTAGTGACGCGCCGATGGCGGTACGGGCTTGGCGGCGGATGAGGGCAAGGTCGGTTTCTAGGCCGGTGATGAGCAGCAAGAACATTGCCCCCAACAGGCTCACGACCTCTAGCAGGTAGCCTTGCACGGGCGTATGGGGGATGACCCATTGCCCGATGAGCGGCACAAACGAACTGAGCAACGAGGGGCCGAGGATGATCCCCGCGAGGATTTCTCCAACGACGCTCGGTTGCTTCAGCCGTTGGGCAAGTTCGCCCATCATGCGGGACGCAAACAGCAGTACCCCCAGTTGCACCAACAGCACTAAAATGTCGTGGTGGGAGGCGGCGGTAAAGGGTTGTTGCATGGGGTCACCTTCCAAATCATTAACTGTAGGGGCGACACCTGTGTCGCCCGTAAAAGCGCACGTAACATCCACTTGCTAATGGCCTATGTAAGGGGGCTAGAATGTTACATATCCCGTAGGCGCGTTTCATCCAGTGGATTCATAGATGACCCACGCCTCTGACAAAACCTGTTGACGAATGTGGCGGCTTAGTTCAGCAGGGGTGCGTAAGTCTACAGGCCGACCTAATAAAGTGCTGAGTTCATCAGCCATCGTAACGATATTCCAGCCAATAACGACATTTGGCAAAAATTCAACCAAGACATCTATATCGCTGTCCGCATGGAAATCAGCGCGAAGCACAGAACCGAACAAGGCAAGTTGTTTGATAGGGTGACGTTGGCAAAATCGTATCAGTGCGGGCATAGCAATTGAAACAGCAGGTGTTACTGTAGTTATATCCATAGGCCAAACCATGATCCTCATCGCATGTAGGATAATAATCACCTAATGGTAATTGTACCCCGATTTGACTGGGATTCGTGTATCGGGATGGGTCACGCCGCAGATTCATTGACCTGCAAAGACGATACCACCCTCAAGCGTATTGCCGACAGCGTTCTAACGGGAACATAGGGGGGATTATTAGCCTAACGTGATGTAGTAATCTCGCATTTCAGCTTCTAGCGTGTCCGGTTGTGTGGTGGCGGTCATGTAGTGTTCTGCCACCTGCATCAACCGCTTGGCAATCTCTGGCGAGATCACCCCGCGCCGCACATGCTGGTCAATGTAGACAAAGCCGTGTTCGCCCAACGGGAAAATGACCACCAAGCGCAGGTTGGCGAAGTTGGTGTTGGTGGTGGGGGCGGCGCTTTCTTCCAAGATCAAGTTGTTGGTGATGTGTGGCGCTTCACGCTTGGCTATTGCCTGTTGAATATTAATGAAGCCCGTAAAACTGGGCAGTTGGATTTGTTCGGGGGTGAGGTTTTCTGTGGCAATCACCTGTAAGGCTTGATCTACGGTCATCCCGCGTTCCATTTGGGTGATCGCCAGCGCAACTTTCATAAAGCGGACGGCAAACGGTTCGATGGTCATAATAGCCTTGCTTATGCCTTTAGATGATTGCAGGAAATTCTTGAATGAAGTGCTGCGACTATGGAATAGAAGGGTAGCGTGTCTGTAGGTTTCGTGCAAGTCTTTAATACGTTTTTCTAGGGTGCTTGCATCAACCGCACGGTTGACGAAAAATCGCATACAGGGGTATGGGTAGGGGCAGGATGCACCATGCCCTATCCATGCGGCCAGCGTCAGGGGGTCACTGTTGGCGTTTCGACGGGGGTTTCCGTTGGCGTTTCGCCATAGATGATCTGCTCCACCGTTTCTTCCTCCACTTGGAAGGATTGCGCGGCGAAGTCTACTGCCTGTTCATCGCTGGTTGACAGCAAGAAGACCCACCAAAACGCCATTGCCAATACCGCCAACACAATCAACGTGGCAAAATAAATGCGCGTAAAGTTAAAGATGCGCCCAACGGTGTTGCCGACGATATTCCCTTGCTTGGGCTTGTCGGGGGTGTTGGGCTTGCCAGTTGTGGTAGCGCTTGGCTTTGGCTTTCTGCGGCTGGTGACATACAGGATTATGGGGGTAATCACAATGCCGGCCAACAAAATCGGCGCGAGGCAAATCACAACGGTGAGGGCAAAAGCAGAGGTTAAATCGTTGAACATTGTGCCATTCTCTCTGGTGTGTGCGGCGGTTGCCCCTAATGATACATCAGCCCACCTGCATAGGGAAAGCCAATGCAAGAAACCGCGTGGGTAGCGCTCAGTTTGGTCAACGGTGTGGGCGGGGCAACGCTGCGTGCGCTGATTGCTCACTTCGGCAGCGCGGAGGCCGTGTTGCGGGCATCCCCGCAGGACTTGCGGCAAGTACGCGGTGTAGGGGAAAAAATCAGCACGGCGATTCACGCCATCCAACTCGACCAGATCGCACAGCGGCTCGCAGCATGGAAGGCCGCAGGCGTGCAAATCCTCATGTTGGGGTCGCCCACCTATCCCGCGCCGTTGCTCCCCCTCACGGATCCCCCCGCGACGCTGTTTTTACTCGGCACGCTCCCGCCGCTAACGGTGCGGCGTGTGGCGGTGGTCGGCACACGCAACCCTAGCCAAGCCGCCGCCCAAGCCGCGCAACAGATTGGCGCGCAGTTGGCACAGGCTGGCGCGATTGTTGTTAGCGGGTTGGCGTTGGGGTTGGATACGCACGCCCATACTGGCGCGCTAGAAACGCCCAACAGCGCGGTGATTGGGGTACTCGGTAGCGGCATCTTGAACGTGTATCCGCCAGAAAGCGCGGGCTTGGCCGCCGCCGTGCGGCTGTATGGCGCACTGCTGTGCGAAGTTGCCCCGAATGCCGCTGTGAGCGCGTCTGGCTTGGTGGCGCGTAACCGCATCATCAGCGGGTTGGCCGACAGCGTGTTGATTGTCGAAACTGAGGCCGACGGCGGCGCGATGCACGCCGCCCGCGCCGCCATCCGTCAAGGGCGGCGGCTGTATGCCCTAGATTTGCCCGCCAGCGGCAACCGTCAACTGATCGCAGAAGGGGCGGCGGTTGCGCTGGCTCCCACGCTGCATGATTTCGCCCAAGTGCTGTTATCATAATCCGCCGACAGCCACCACCGAAGGGACTGCTTCACGATGACCTACTTTTTATTGACCAACGATGACGGCGTTCACGCCCCCGGCCTGCGCGCATTGGCGGCGGCGTTGCGCCCGCTGGCAACCGAGCTACAGGTGATTGCGCCCGCGCACAACCAGAGCATGAGCGGCCACAAAATCACGCTGTTCCAAGACATTCAAGTGGACGAAAACCTCACCTTCCCGGATGGCACGCCTGCGGTTGCCGTGCATGGTTCGCCCGCAGACTGTATCAACTTGGCGTCACATGGGTTAGTCAACTGGCCGCCGCGCTTGGTGATTTCGGGGATCAATCGCGGGGCGAACCTGAGCCAAGACATCTTCTACAGTGGCACAGTGTCTGCGGCGTTAGAGGCGGCGGTGAAGGGCATCCCCGCCTTGGCGGTATCGCTGGATAGCACAGAGGCCAACGACGAAGCCGACTATGCAGACGCAGCCCAAGCTGCCGCGCAAGTGGTGGCGCAGATGCTTAAATACTCGCTGCCGCCGTTTAGCGCGCTGAACTTGAACGTGCCATATGGCGTACCTGTGAAGGGGATTCGCGTCACACGCATGGGCGTGCGGATTTACCTTGACCAACTCAGCCGCAAGGGAAACACGGTGCGGATTGACGGCGAGAAGCCCACCGGCGTCGTAGATGAGCTTGGCACGGATGTGTGGGCGGTTCACAACGGCTATGCCAGCCTCACCCCGCTAATGATGGACTTCACCGCACACCCCTTCATGGCGGATTTAGTCGCGTGGGGCATCGAATAGTTAATCCGGCCAGCGGTCTTGGCGTGGGTCGTATAGCTCGTTGAGGTCATCGCCAACGACCAACGCCAGCGTATATTCCCCGGTCTGCTTGAGCCGCTCGAACCAGCGGGTTTGTAGCTCTAGCTCGCTGCCGGGGATCACCTGCACGGCGCTTGGGATGAGTTCTAACAGCACTTGGAATAGCGTCACGCCGTCGGGGAGCGTTGCGCCGTCGGGGTAGATTTCCAGTTGGCCGACCAATCGCTTGCCGAGCAGCAGGGCATGGTGGGCGGCTTTTTCATAGACTTCTGCATCCAGCAACTTGGCTAGATGGTTCAGCACTTCTGCGTAGGGTTTTGGGCTGGCAATATAGATAGACATAAGGTTTCTTTTGGTTTTGAAAGTTTTATTTTGGCTTCGCTCAGTTACACGTTATTGCAATTTTCTACCTATAATAACCCCGTTCGCTTCGTTTCGGTACGGGGATTTTTTCAATTCCGAATGAATTCTCATATCACTCAGCTACCCCTTAGCGGCATTGGCGCTTGCGCTATAATAGAATAGGCAA
>JBMOFU010000107.1:0-11988 GCA_049318725.1 Phototrophicaceae bacterium
GGGGTATGGCGTGCCATACCCCCACGAATGATGCTGAAGTTGCACTAACCGCAACACCCCGCTACGCCAGCGTCGGTAGGTAATCTTCTAGGTGGTCGAACGTTTGCGTCATGCCGGGGATCACCTGCATCTCGATCAAGCCGTCACGTTGTTCTTTTGTGCTGAAACTGATGATGATGGTGACCACCGTCTGGCTGTTCTGTTCGTCAAACTTCAGGGTGCTGGTGCTGACGGGCATCCCCTCAATCACCGCCCCAGTGGAATCTACAAAGTAGTCTTCATAGACAAACGACGTTTGCGGGGTGATTTCAAGGTAAACCGACTTGCCCCACGACTCGATGATCTCTGGGCTGCCTTCACTGGGTGGCCCAGCCATGCAGTACAACCAGTGGCCGCCGACGCGGAAATCCATTTGCGACACAGTGACCTTCCAGTCGGTTGGCCCCCACCACTGGGTCAGATGCTCGCTTTGCGTCCATGCCCGCCATACCAAGTCACGCGGGGCGTTAAAGGTACGGCTGACCACCAATTCGGTGTCTGATGGGGTGGTCACAATCATGTCTGAATACTTATTCGTCGTCATGTGGTTGCTCCTGTAGGGATTGCAAATAACGGTCAAGGCGGTCAAAGCGAGCCTCCCACAACTGGCGGTAGTCTGCCAGCCATCTATCTACCTCTGCCAACGGCACGGGATTCAAGATATACCAGCGCCGTTGCGCGTCTTGGCGCACATCCACTAACCCGGCTTCGCGCAGCACCCGCAAGTGCTTAGAGATGCCCGGCTGACTGATGTTCAGCGCATCTACCAATTCCCCGACGAGGCGTGGGCGCTCGCGGAGTAAATCGAGGATGCGGCGGCGGGTAGGGTCGGTAATCACTTCGTAGATCGTTGTCATGGCTTCAATATAACCCACTGCGTATATAACCGTCAAAGCATATACGGTAAAGAGTGTATAAAAAACATCCGTCAAACCCAGACTGCGGTACAAGTAGGGGCGACCCGGCGGGTCGCCCCTACAAAGACGCACATCGTTCAATCGTAATTGGCAGATTTAGAATGTGTTTGCCCTTGAAGAACATGCCTTAGCGGGGTCGCCCGGTGTATTCTGTAAAAATAACGCCGTTTCCTTCGCTATCCGTGGCAAAGACCTGTGTGTAGCCCGGGTTGGGATCCACCCCGGCGCGTTCGTTAATGGCCGGGATAATGGGGAAGTCAACGTCTTGTTCCTGCAAATAGGCATAGGTGTCTTCGGCAGAATTCACCCAAAAGCTGATATAGCTGTTGCTCCGTTCTTCTTGGGGCAAATCATCCACGTCTGGGTCAGCGGTATACAGGCCAAAAACGCCGTTGTTGCTCCAATAACCGTACCATTCGTCATCGGTATACGGCGTACCCAGTTCCATGACTTCGGTGTAGAAGGTTTCAGCCTCTTCTAAATCCAGTTGCGGCGTGCCGGTATAATCCAATTCGAGCGCCATCGCAGCAGTGGCGTTGTCGGCAGTGATAAATAGCCCGTCTAAGGTCGTCGGGCTGCTGAACAATGCCGTCACAAAGGCGGTATCCCTGAAGCCGTGAAACCCAGTTCCTTCTAGGGTCATGGCGTAACTCACGATGGCGCCCCTGCCAAAGGGGATGACCTGTACATCAGAAGCCGTTAGGTCAACCAGCAAGCCATTTGCATTGGCATCGTACTTCGTCCAATAGACCGATTCCAGCGCTTCGCCAATGGCCGCCCGCCCCTGATGAACGCCTTGTATGCGGGTGCGGGTGTCGTCCAGCCAGCGGGTGCTGGGCGTTAAATAGCCTGCCAGTGTTTCAACGTCCGTACTAGCCCACGCGGTTGTCACCGCACGGGTGTTGGCAATCAACGGGTCAGCGCCGTCTAGCCCGTCAATTTGGGGTTCGCCAGACTGCGAAGCGTTAAAATTGCGCTGCATCATGACGAAGACATTCTGCGAAGGGTCTAGCACAATGGCATAACGGTCACTGCCACGCCTTAAAAAGGTTCTGTCGGTGCCTGCCACAAACGTGGCGCTATCGTCGTCTATCAAGGTATCGCGCCACGCTTCTAAATCATCCACGTAGAAAATCGCATAGCCCCCCGGCAGTGGCGGCTCAAGCCACGCATAGTCTTCTAGCCAATCGGTATCCAGCCAAAAATGCGCGCCACGCATATTAAACGACGCCCGTTCATCGGTGACAAATTCGGGTTCACCCAAAATAGGGGTATAAAACGCTAAGGCGCGGTCTAAATCTTCCACCGGATAAACGAAATCAAAGCTAAAGGTTTCTTCCCCCGGGCTGAGGGTGTCCATATCCACATCAAGATTCCACGATTCAACCTGATACAAGATTTTCCAGTCTGACCCGTCTTGTTCAAAGGCCTGAAACACCCAGCCTAAATCCTCATAACTCCAAAGCGCCCCACCTTCGATCTCTACCCAATAGAACGCGCTGGCGTAGTCGCCATTTTGCTCCAGTTCAACATTGCGTAGCGTCATGACTTCGGCAATCAGCCCATTGGGGCGTTCAAAAGCGCTCCATTCCTGCGGGAAGGTTTGTAAAATGTCGCCGCCGACTTGCCGCCCCTCGGCGCGTTGGCTAATTCTTATGGCGTCGTCGGCAAAAAATTCGGCCATTGCATCCCGATTTTGGTGTAAATAGGCGTCCCAAAATTCGACAATACGGTTTTGCAGGGCTACATTTTCGTCGGTGATGAGTTCATCAGGATTAAAAACAACCTTCCCCTTAACGGCTTGCGGCTGCGAACTGCACCCCAACAGGAACACAGCCAGACACACTAAAAAACAGATTCTCAAGACCTGAACACACTTCACGGTATTTTCCCTTTAATGCCCTATTTGACTGAATCAACCGACTCGTTTTGAGCGGCTTTACTTGAAAGCAGGTTTTATTATTATTGTAGAGATTTAATAATAAAAATGCCAATTTCGGGGGATAAGGCGTCAGGGCGATTGCATCACATTTGCGCTTGGCAAATTTATTTGCATACGGGAATGGATGTAGGCGTGTACATAAAACACAAGTGGGCTTTCGGCTGAACCGAAAACCCACTTGCGTTGGAGAGAAGGAGAGAAGACTGTATGTATACAGCAAGTACGTAAGGTTAGGTAGGCGTTGCCGCCTGTTTGGGACTTTTGGCCGCCCACATGCTCCAGCTAATGCCGCCGACAAGCCACATCCCCCACATCCAGATCAAATCTGGGCGGACGGGCGGCAGGTCGTTGGGCGTCTCGGTGATGTCGAGACGGAACACGGTCAAATGTGGGATGGCGTTCTGGAGTGTGTCTGCATTCAAGGCGGGTGTGTCTGCCACGCGGGCGATGATCGGGTCATAGAAGGCGGGTGCCGTCTTGCGGAACAAGTGCAACGCCCGCATGACTTCGCCTGCATCGCACACTTGTTGGGCGGTGGCATATTGTACGCGGTTGCCCACCCGAATCGTGGCAGTAGGGTCGGCCAAGAGGTTCTTCACCCACTGGGATTCTTGACCCCAGCCAGAGATGAGGTACATCTTTTTGTTGTGCGTGCGAACTTCAATGGCAGTGTGACGGGGTTTGCGGCTTTTACGCCCGCGTGTGGTGAGAACCACTAACCGTACACGGACAAGCACTGCGCCGAATCCCAACCGATAAAGGGTAATTGGGGCGCGCATTAACCCACCAAAGAGACCCGTGGGATGGGGGAGGTTTGTCCCCGTGATCTGGTTTCGAGAATCTGTGGACGTAAACAAACGAATAACTCCGAAACAATTCAATGTAAAAAATAAGTTTCTATAAACTCCAGTATACACCACTTTAACGCAAAAAGAATGTGGATTTCGTGAATATTTCTAAAGAAGGGGCAAATTGCCCCCTCCGGTTGTCCTACGCGGACTTGCGAACGCTTTCACGTCTGCGCGGGCGCTGTAAAACGGCAACAACTTCTAACGTATAGGTCTGTGGGGCGAAGTCCAGCGGCTGGACGTAACTCACGCTATAGCCGTGTTTGCACAAACGCGCAAGGTCGCGGCAGAAGGTGGCTATATCTGCACCAATCAGCACCAGCGTGGGTAATTCCAGCGCGGCAATGGCATCTATCGCCGGAATACTCATCCCGCTCTCAGGCGGATTGACGATGGCCGCTTCATAGCGCACGCCCTCCAGCAATTCGGCGATCTGCTCGACTTCGCCTTCAATCACGCGCACGTTGGCGAACTCTGCCGTATTTTCGCTGGCGTCCAGCACTGCTGGCGGATGATTGTCCACGCACAATACCTGCCCGCCGCGCTCGGCAATGAACGCGCCGAACAGCCCTACGCCGCAATATAGGTCTAGCACGTTACTGGCACTGCCGAGCGCCGCCAGCACCTCTGCGACTAAGCCGCCAAGCGCGTCTACATTGGCGCGGAAGGCGCTGCCCGCCGTCACACGGAACGAACGCCCGGCCACCGTGTAGCGCAAGTGGGTATCCCCCGCTGCATTGACAGGTTCGCCAGTGGGCAATACCAAATTGATGCTTAAGGGCAAATCCAACAAGATCGAAGGGGCTTCTTCTTCGCTGGTCAAGTACAGCGTGAGCATCCAACGGTTGTCATCGCCGCGTGCTAAGGTCATGGCCTCAATGCCGCTGACATCTTCTAAGGTAAGTTGCTCGAACAGGTCGAGCAGGTCGGGATGCAACACTTCGCAGGTTTCCACCGTGAACGGTTGCCCATCACTGCCGCGCAAGGCCAGCCCGCCTTCAGGCTGCGGGATGAAGCGCATGTGATGGTTGTAGCCCCACTGCTGAGGCGAAGCGATCACGGCGCGCACGGCAGGGTCTTTCAAGCCGCCGACGCGCTCTAGCTGGTCGGCTAACACATCTTGCTTGAGCAGCAATTGCGCCGCATAGCCGATGTGTTGCCACTGACAGCCGCCGCAACGGTGCAGCCCAAAGTGTTGGCACTGCGGGAATACGCGGTCACCGGATGCTTGGAGCAGGCGCAACCCTTCTGCAAACAGCACCCGCCCCTGCCCGCCGGTGATTTGCCCGCTAATGACTTCGCCGGGGATGGTATATGGCACAAAGACGACCTTGCCGTCATGACGGGCAATGCCGTTGCCGCCGTTTGCCATTGTTTCGATGGCGAGTTCAATTTCATCTACTATGGGGTCAGCCATTGGTTGGCTCGCTGACCAGCACACGCCCTAAAAAGTCTACGCCGCGCACCCATGCTTCAGACGACGCCCCCGGCGCGTCTAAATCCTTGACGAAGGCGTGACCGACGCCCGCATACACTTCGCTTTCGTATGGCACACCAAGCGTTGCCAGCGCGCTGGTGAAGGCGTCGCGGTCTTCAACCGGGATCGAATCATCTTCTGCGCCGAAAATCGCCAAGACGGACGGATTATTGGCCGTCAACGGGCGCAAGCCTTCAACATCCCGAATTTGACTGCCGCCGTAATAAGTCAAGACGGCCTGTACTGCGCCCGGGTTCTGCGCGGCAAACTGTACCGATTGCCGCCCGCCAAAGCAAAAGCCCATCACCCCAATGCGGTTCACGTCTACGTTGGGCAACGTGACCAGATAGTCGTAGAAGGCGCGCATGTCTGCGTCTATGTTGGCCTGCGGATAGTTGATGGCCTGATACAGCGCAGCGGGGAAGGCGTCGGTGGCAAAGTTACGGTAGGCGTCTACTGCCAGCACCACGTAGCCTTGTTCGGCCAGCCGATCTGCCTTTTCGAGCATGTCTGGGCGCAAGCCCCACCATTCATGCACCATCAACACGGCGGGGAATGTGCCTTCGCCTTCTGGTTGGGCAAGGTAGGCGTATAGGGTTTGGTCGCCTGCGGGGATCGTGATATTGGTTAAGTCGCTGGCGGCGGCGCCGCTGTTGACCTCAAAGGCCACCCACCCCACCAAGCCGGCGATGGCAACCGCTAAAACGGCTAGAATAATGCCGAGTATTTGCAAAAATCTACGCATGGTACGTTATCCTTTATCTGTATTTTTCGTGGCTGGTTCTATTGTTGAGGACGCCTAGCAGAAAATCTAGCGTGTGGATTGTCACAAACCCCGAGGTCTATTGATTGCTGAACCCCGCCTGTTGTAAATGCGCCAGCGCATTACGGATGGCGTTGGCGGTAGGGCGGTCAGCGTCAGGCGCAAGGTGATGTGTTAAGACTGCCCACCCGCTCGTATCGGCAAGGGCGGCGCGCACCGCGCTAAAATCTCCCTGACCGACGCCCGGCAATGTGCCGTTGGCGGCGCTCAAGTACACATGGCGGATCGAATCGCGTTGGGTTTGGAGCGCCTGTAGCGGATCATCTTCGGTTTGCGCTGCATGGAACCAATCTAGCGCCGCCCACACATGCTGATGAAACTTGATCCGCCGCCGCAGTTCTACCGCTTGATCCAACCGATTGAGGAAGCCGGTTTCATAACGGTTGAGCGGCAAGAGCATCAACTGCACGCCGAATACATAGGCCAAGTCTGACAGTGAACGCAGGTGCGTGACCATCAACTCTACGGCCAACTGGATCGGCGCTTTGTAGGGCATCAGGTCTGGGAACTGAAGCGCGCCGTAGTGCGGCACTAGCACAACACTGCTTGCCCCTAAGTCTACGGCGTCGGTCATGGCGTGACGTAGCGCATCCAACGCCTGTTGACGCGCCGCTTCATCTGGCGCAAGGAAGTCATAAGGCGCTTCGACCCGTACCGCCGCCGCTGTGACGCCGTGTTGTTGGAACAATGCCCGTAAGCCCGGCACCCGCTCATGCAGCCCTAGCGCGTTAAACTCAATTGCCCGTGCGCCGACCTGATCGGCAAAGGCGATCCGTTCCGTGTCGGTTTTGCCGATCAGCAAGCCTTCATCTATAGCAAGCTGCAACATAGTCGGCAAGGCCGAACCGACGGCGTGCAGTTCTCGAATCGGGGGAATATCGTTCATCATGGGCGTTGCATCCTTTGGGTAGGGTAGAGGATTCATGAAAATTCGCAGGTAAGGGAAAGGGCAATCCCATCAAAATAAGATGGGGTCATCACGGCACAAGCCACGTTTTTCTGTAGGGAAACACCTGTGTGACCCTGTTGAAAAAATAGGACTCAGGCGGCACTAAACAAGGTCATGTTTGCAGCATGATCGTGTTCAGTCACGCCCGTCCCAACTCGTCGTATAGCGCGGCAAAACCTTCCTCGTCCCGCACCGCGTTCGGCTTCATCAGCGGCGCGACGATGGCGCGGGGCATGGGCGGGATTTCACTGGGAAAGCGTTCTGGCAGACTCAAGGCTTTCGTTCCTCGTGTGACAGGTCGTGCTTTTCCTCTAGTTTACCTCATTTTTCGCCCCTGTCTTTTTCAACAACGTCCGATGTGACGCCCCACCCAACACAGAGATGCCCACCCTGAGCGTTTGTAGAAGGTTTCACAATTTTGGCAGGGGATGTGATCTAATATGAGTCAGTGACCGTCACTTCACATAGGGGAACCCCAATTTATGGTAGCACTGTGGACGTTTCTGACTGATAACCTGCTCTGGATCATTGGCGGTTTGGTTGTGCTTGGCCTGCTGCAAGTGGGTGTATTGCGCTATATGGCGCCGCGTGCGCTTGCCCCCGCCAATGTGGGCGTGGGTGTGCTTGCCCCTTGCCCGCCAACACCGAACGCCGCCTGTAGCCAATCCCCCGCCAGCGACATGATTCACTATATCGCGCCGCTCCGCTATACCTCTAGCCGCGCCGACGCCCACGCTGACCTGATGAGCGCCATTGCGACCCTGCCGGACTATGAAATTATCACCGAGCGCAACGCTGAGTACATCCACGTTTTGACGCACTCACGCTTCATCCGTGCCATTGACGATAACGAGTTTGTCTTTGCCGCAGGTGAACCCATCATCCACATGCGCGCTGCGGCACGGCTAGGGCTAGGCGACGGCGGCATGAATCTGCGCCGCTTACGAATCCTGACCACGCACTTTAACGCGCTACAGGCAGCACGCGCTCAAGGCGGCCAATAGTAGAGCAACATCATTTCGTCCGGCGCAAGCTCAAACGGGCTGATCTGTGGCGCGGGCAACTTGCCAAAGCGCACCTGTAAGCGCTTGCGTGCGGCGCTGTCTTGCGGCTCCACAAAGACGGCATAGGGCGGGCTGATCTGGAGTTGCGCCGTATAGTCCAGCAGGCGATAGTGCGGCGCAATGCGGCTTCGCACACGAGCTTGCATTGCTTCATAATAGCCGGGGATTTCCCCCGTCCATGCGCCGTTGAGCGTGCGGCGAGCGTCTTGGGCGTCTAGGTAGGCCAAGATTTCGCGGTGATAGGCCAAGTCAAACGGTGGTTGGGTGATGATCGTTGCCGTTGTCCCCGACGGGAGCGCCATAACACGCCAAACGACATCTTCAAGATCGCGCCCAATGCGTTCTTGGCGGGCAACCGTCTTGAGGGTGGGTAAATCCAGCGCCCAGTAGTGAGTGACGCCCGCGCAGGCCAATATCCCAAACACAATCGGCAGCACGCGCCACGCGCTTAAGCGCCAGCGCGCCGTCAGCCAACCGATGAGCCGCACCGCACCGAACGCGATCAACAACGCCAGCACCGGCATAGACAAGATATAGCGCGTGAGTTGCCCGTTCTTCAGCACTAAAAAATCCCCGCCGATGTTCAGCCCTAGCCACAACAACAGCAGCGCGCCCGCCCTGCGCCCGTGCCGAACGTCCTGTATCAGCGCAAGGACGCCCACC
Source organism: Phototrophicaceae bacterium (assembly GCA_049318725.1). GTDB lineage: Bacteria > Chloroflexota > Anaerolineae > Aggregatilineales > Phototrophicaceae > CAIRDJ01. Next base: position 8,723 of record JBMOFU010000107.1, read on the forward strand.
CAGAACAGCCCCAACCCCCACAGCGGCGCGGCCTGCCCGCGATAGTGCGGGCTTTGATCGGGCATCCCCACCCACAGCCGCAACGGGCGCGAAAAGCGCTCGGCATAGGTTTCTAAGTGATCGCCAGAGGCCAACAAGACATTTGCCCAGTCGTTGGCCGTGAGGCGCACTTCGCCCAAGCGTTGGGTCAATGGCGCGTGATACGCCAGCCGCACCAGATACACGGGCGCAACGAGCAGGCCAAAGGCCAGCAACGCCAACCGTACCCCGCGCCCATCGAACTGGGGGCGCTTTGCCCACCACAGCCCACCCACCACCAAGATCACCAACGGCGTGAAGAACAGCCGCCCACCCTCATAGAAGTAGTGCGTCAAGGCCAAACACGCCCCGCTGAGGATCCATGCGCGAGGGTCACGGTGACGGATAGCCGTCACCAACGCGGCGATGGCGCACACCCCAAAACTGGCATCGGCAATGTTGGGCAGCCCTAAGCGGCTGAAGTGCATATGGGCGGGCAACGTCGCCAAAATCAGCGCGGCACCCACCCCCACCCGCCGATCTTGGAACAAGGCACGCCCTAGCCACGCGGTAGCGCCAACGGCAAACGTCCCTAAAACCGCGCTGGGCAGGCGTAGCGCCACAAAGCCGTAGCCGAACCCTTCAGCGGCCATCCATTGCCAGTAGGGGAAGACCCACGGATGCGGCCACAAGACGGTAATCGGCACGAGCAAGCGCAGGGTAGGCTTGGCGCGCATTTCCATAATGGCCTGCATCATGGCGTTTTCATCCACAGAAAGGCGCAAGGCGCTTTGGGTATGCCAGACGCGCAACAGGAACGCCGCCAACAGGATCAAGGCCAGCGCGAACGCCTCGCTAGGCACAACGGGCAAGCCCTCCGTGTTAGCGGTGCCGCTGCGCCCGATCAAGCCGCTGATGGACAGGATGCAACCTGCCAGCCATAGCCCGTGCTGGATGTGGATCGAAACGCCCTCCAGCGGCCAGCCCAAAAAGCCAGCGCTGATTTCGGTAGCGGCGGTAAGGCACAGCACCCCTATAACAAGGCAAGCGGTTGCCAGCAGTCGGGTGGGGAATGTCGGGGAATAGGTTGCCATAGGCGGCTATTGTAGTGCGTGGGGGACGGTTTACAATAGGTCTAGCGAGAATCCGCAAGGCGGTTGCGTCAAACGCGGGGCGCACAAAATTCATTCTTCTCTATTAAAGTCGGTGCGAATCTGATATAATTAAAATCTATATGTAAAGATAATACAAATAACAGTCATAGGCATAGTTTTAGAGGGATTGATATGATCTCGGCTCACTTGGAACAACGGTTAACGGAAATCGCCAAACGGCAAAACCGTGATCTTGAAGCCTTACTTACAGATTATGCTGACCAAATAGAACAATTAGATTTGCCGATATTGCCGCATTATTTTCTTGAAATGGCCTCTGCATTGCTGTGTATTGGCGACGTTGAGGGGAATCTGTTATATGTGAACCCGGCTTTTTCTTATACGTTGGGCTATGAACACCTTGAGTTATTGGGGCAGGCGTATCGCGAGTTTATCCACCCCGACGACCTTGCCAGCACCGATGCTGCACAGAGCGACCTACAAGCCAAGCGTGGGGTAGTGCAGTTGACCAACCGCTTTCGGCGTAAAGATGGCAGCTATTGTTGGTTGTCTTGGGCGTCTAGTGTTCATGGGGGGTATGTCTATGCAGTGGCGATAGACATTGACCAACAAAAGGCCGCCGAACAGCAACTGCGCCACAGCGAACAACTCTATCGCGGCCTGATTGACAGCCAAATTGACTTTGTGAGCCGCTATAGGCCAGATACCACGCTGATTTACGTCAATGATGCGTATTGCCGCTTCTTCAAACGCCCGCGTGAAGCGTTAATCGGCCAAAGCTTTTTAGCGCTGGTGCCGCCTGAAGAACAGGAAGAAATCCACCAACGCATTCACCAAGTGCTGCAAAATCCCGCGCCAGATGTGCGTACATTTTTCGACTATGATGCCAACGGCCAAAAGCGTTGGGTACAGTGGATAGACTACGGCATCACCGACGACAACGGCAACGTCATTGAAATACAGGCGGTTGGGCGGGACATCACCACGCTGATTGAAATCCAGAACCGCTTGATTGTGCGCGAAGATATGCTGGCAAGCATCTTCGACAACATCCCCGTGTTGTTGGTGCAGTCCGACGCCAACGGGCAGTTTGAGTACGTCAACCAACATTGGATTGATGTGCTAGGCTGGACGGTCGAAGAAATGCAGCAACAGCCGGATATGCTGGCACTGTTCTACCCCGACCCGCAGGTTCGCCAAGACGCGCTGGATTATATGCGCTCTGGTGAATTAGGCTGGCGAGACTTCAAAATTTATACCCGCGATGGCCTTGCCATAGACACCACATGGGCGAACGTCATGTTGGCCGACGGGCGGCGGGTGGGGATTGGGCAGGTGATTACCCAGCGGCTAGAGCTAGAACAGCAACGGCTTTACAGCGCACAATTGCAGCTTGATCTGGAAAAAGAGCAAGCCCTGCGCGAAGTGAAAGACCGTTTTGTCTCTTTGGTCGCGCACGAGTTCCGCACCCCGCTGGCGGCGATGGCGACCTTAATCCACTTGGTGGTGTATTACTTTGACCGACTGCCATCGGAACGGGTTTTAGAGAAGTTAGCCGACCTGCAAGGGCAAATTCGGCGCATGGTGGCGTTGATGGAAGACGCACTCCAGTTCAGCAAGGCCAACGCCGGAAGAACAGACTTCAACCCAGAGCGAGTAGAGCTGTGGCCGTTGTGTGAATCCGTCATTGAAACGCTCAAGCTCACCGACGACAACCAACACGACATCGTGTTAACGGGCGATGACGGCACTGCCTACGCTGACCGTAAATTGCTCGAAAGCGTGCTGAATAACCTGTTGTCTAACGCGCTCCGGTATTCCCCGCCGCATACCACCGTTGCGCTCCATACCGAAAAGCACCCCGACCATTGGCAATTGAGCGTGCAAGATCAAGGGATCGGCATCCCAGAGAGTGACCTCCCTAAGCTGTTTGAGCCTTTCTACCGCGCCAGCAACGCAACCAAACTGGTCGGGACGGGGCTAGGCTTGTCCATCGTCAGGGATTATGTGACGCTCCATGGCGGGGATGTGCGCGTTGCCAGCGTCGTCGGCAAGGGGACGACCTTTTGGGTGACGTTGCCGTTGCCCAGTGATTCATAACGCCCGTGAAATCGTCTGGTTTTGGCGAACGCG
>JBMOFU010000108.1:0-11913 GCA_049318725.1 Phototrophicaceae bacterium
AGATCAACAGCGGGCTGATTACGGTTGGCGTGATCTTTGGCGGGGCAGGGGTTGCGATGCTGGTCGGGGCGGTGTTTGTTGGGCGTGGTGGAGCGGTGTAAATGCTTCATTTATAGGTTTTAAGGGTATAATTAGGTCACTAGGCAGTGATAAATTTGGAGGCAGAACGATGACTGATTTAACGAACTTCGATTCCCCTCAGGCAGAATCACCCTTTGAGCGCATTCGACAAGTTGACCCCGACGGCTATGAGTTCTGGTCAGCACGCGATCTGATGCTGGTGCTTGAATATACCAATTGGCGTAACTTCAAAGGGGTATTGCTTAAGGCACAGATTGCCTGCGAGAACAGCGGGAATGATCCCACCGACCATTTTGCCGAAGCCATCAAAATGGTCGCCATTGGTTCCGATGCGAAACGCGAAGTTGAAGATATGCACCTTTCGCGCTATGCCTGCTATCTGGTCGTGCAGAACGCTGACCCCACCAAAGAGGTGGTTGCACTGGGACAAACTTATTTTGCCGTGCAAACCCGCCGTCAAGAAATTGCCGATGCCGATGCGCTGGCCGAACTGACAGAGGATCAACGCCGCTTGCTCTTGCGCCAACGGGTGAAGGTGCAAAATACTGACCTTGCATCAGCGGCAAAGAATGCAGGCGTTATCACGGCGATTGACTTTGCCGTCTTTCAGAATCATGGGTATCGCGGGTTATACAACGGCTTGACAGCAGAAGCGATCCACAAGCGCAAGAAGCTCAAGAAAAGCCAGCACATCCTCGATCATATGGGGACGACAGAACTCGCTGCAAACTTGTTCCGTAGCACGCAAGCAGAAGAAAAGCTGCGCCGCGATCAGATACAGGGCAAAGACACAGCGAATGAAGTGCATTATCAGGCGGGTGTGGTCGTGCGGCGGGCGATTGCCGAGCTTGGCGGCACAATGCCCGAAGACCTACCCACCGCCGATAGCATCAAGAAGTTGGAACGCACAGAAAAGAAACGCCTTGCCGCACCAAAAAACAGCCGCAAAAGGGATCAAGAAGGCGGGTAACACACGCTTTTATCCCACCCACCCTATGTACCTTTCACCACAATGGGGTATCATCAGGCCATCATACGAAAAATTAAAAGACACTGCTGTGATCTGTCCCTTGGGCGCATGATGCATCATGCCCCTGCTTACTTTTTTTATATGAGGAGCTTGTTTGAAATGGTTGCACAGCCTACAAATCCCCTTACGCCCGATGAAATCTCGAATCTGCTTTACACCCCAACGCCAGAAACAGTGGCCGCGTCCAACGTTCCAGACTATTTGCAAGTCCGCGAAGCCGCCCTTGATGACCCCATCAGCTTTTGGGACGCACGCGCCCAAGAACTCATAGATTGGATTGAACCGTATCACACCGTTTTGGACGACAGCAACGCGCCGTTTTACAAGTGGTTTGTCGGCGGCAAAACCAACATCGTCCACAACGCGCTAGACCGTCACCAGCACACCGCCACGCGCAACAAATTGGCGCTGATTTGGATCAGCGAACAAGGCGAGCAACACACCTTTAGCTACTATCACCTTAGCCGCCGCGTGAGCATGTTCGCCAACGTCCTCAAGAGCATGGGCGTGAAAAAGGGCGATACCGTCACGATTTACATGGGGCGCGTGCCAGAACTCCCCATAGCGATGCTGGCCTGCGCCAAAATCGGCGCGGTTCACAGCGTGGTCTACGGCGGCTTCAGCGAGCAAGCGCTTGCTGACCGCATCGCTGATGCGCGCAGCAAAGTGGTAATTACCTGCGACGGCGCGTTCTTGCGCGGCGGGATCATCAAGCTTAAGGACATCACCGACGAAGCCGTGAAGCGCTCGCCAGTGGTGCAAAAGGTGATCGTCCTCAAGCGCACCGGCCACGAGATCAAGATGGAACAAGGCCGCGACTTTTGGTGGCATGACCTTGAATCCCTGCCAATTGCCAGCCCACATTGCGAAACTGAAGTGATGGATGCTGAAGACCCGCTGTTCATCCTCTATACCAGCGGGACGACAGGCAAACCGAAGGGACTAATGCACACCATCGGCGGGTATCAGGTACACATTGCCACCACGCTCAAATATGTGTTCGACATCAAACCCGAAGACCGCTTTTGGTGTGCCGCCGATCCGGGCTGGATCACCGGACACAGCTACATCGTCTATGCGCCGTTGATCTTGGGGGCGACCAACTTCATGTATGAGGGCGCCCCCAACTACCCGTATCCCGACCGTTGGTGGCAACTGGTAGACCGCTACGGCATCAACATTATGTACACCGCGCCCACAGCCATTCGCGGGTTAATGCGCTTCGGTGAAGATTGGGTCAAGCGTCACGACCTGAGCAGCCTACGCCTGTTGGGTTCGGTTGGGGAACCGATCAACCCTGAAGCGTGGCGCTGGTTCTATGAGGTTGTGGGCGAAAGCCGCTGCCCGATTATGGATACGTGGTGGCAGACCGAAACAGGCGGATTCATGATTACGCCTACACCTGCTGTGCCGCTCAAGCCGGGTAGCGGAACGTTGCCATTCGCCGGAATCCGTGCCGATGTCGTGCGTGAAGATGGTACGCCCACCGACGACAACGAGGACGGCTACTTGGTGATCCAGCATCCGTGGCCGGGCATGGCGCGCACGATTTGGGGCGACCCCGAACGCTATAAGCAAACCTACTGGTCAGCGTTTGAAAAGCAAGGCTGGTACTTCAGCGGGGATAGCGCCCGCCGCGACGCTGACGGCTACTTCTGGGTGATTGGCCGCATGGACGACGTGATTAAGGTCAGCGGCTATCGGCTTGGCACGGCGGAAATCGAAAGCGCGCTGGTCAGCCACCATGACGTAGCCGAAGCCGCTTGCGTGGGCATCCCCGACGACCTCAAGGGCAACGCGATTTACGCCTTTTGCATCCTCAACAGTGGGGTGGCGGGCAGCGATGAACTGGCCGCCAAACTCAAGGATCATGTGCGCCACGAAGTCGGGCCAATTGCGATCCCTGCCAAAATCGAGTTTGTCAACGAACTGCCCAAGACGCGCAGCGGCAAGATCATGCGGCGCGTGCTGAAGGCGCAAATTCTGGGCTTGCCTGTGGGAGATACATCTACGCTGGCGGATTAACGTTAGCGTTTGTAGGGGTATGGCGCACCATGCCCCTACAATATATTAACGCGATGTTGTGATGCCATCGTCATAATGGGCGAATCAACGATTCGCCCTTACGGTTAGGGGGTTAGAACCCGCCCGCCTTCAACGTTGGATACAACTGCTGATAGCGCGCATACCCTGCGGCGTAGGCGTCCACATTCGCCCCCGGCGCCACGCGATCCCCCAACACGATCAAGGCTTCACAGGCGGCCTGTACGCTGGTGAATTGTCCCACGCCGACGGCGGCCAAAATCGCTGCACCGAACGCGCCTGCCTCTGGTGTGTTGACGTTGACCAGCGGCGCGTTCAACACATCGGCAATGATCTGCTGCCACACGGGGGACTTCGCCCCGCCGCCGCTGATGCGCGCTTCCCATGCAGGGGGCAGTCCGGCGTTTTGAATCAACGTGAAGCTGTCCTTCAGGCCGTAAGCGACGCCTTCCAGCACGGCACGGATCAAGTGGCCGCGTGTGTGGCGACTCGATAAGCCCACAAACGCCCCGCGCGCGTCAGGGTCGGGGTGGGGAGTCCGTTCGCCCGTGAGGTAGGGCAAGAACAGCAATCCCTCACTGCCTGCGGGGATCGCGGCGGCTTCGGCCATCAGTGCGTCAAAGGCGGTTTCTGGCGCCAGCGTATCGCGCGCCCATTGCAGGCTGCCCGCCGCGCTCAACATCACGCCCATAAAGTGCCATTGCCCCGGCACGCTATGGCAGAAGGCGTGTAAGCGTCCTTGTGGCTCGTAACTGTATTGTTCCAGCGGCGCGAATACCACGCCCGATGTTCCCACCGTCACGCCGATTTTGTCTGGCGAGACGCACCCCATCCCGACAGCGCCCGCCGCTTGATCGCCGCCGCCTGCCACGACAGGCGTCCCCGCTTTGAGTCCGGTCAGCTTGGCCGCCCCTGCCGAAATCTCGCCGGTGATGGCCGTCCCTTCGTAAAGCGGCGGCATCCAGGCACGCGGAATCTGGAGCGCGTCCAGCACTTCGGTTGACCATGCGCGCTCGGCCACGTTCATCAAGGCGGTGCCTGCGCCGTCGGCCATATCCATCGCGTAATCGCCCGTCAGTTGGCGGCGGATGTAATCCTTTGGCAGCAGGATGTGCGCGCAACGGGCGTACACGTCGGGTTCGTTTTGGCGCACCCACAGAATCTTAGGGGAGGTAAACCCTGTCAGTGCGCGGTTGCCCGTCAGTTGGATCAAGCGCTCAAAGCCAATCGTCGCGGTGATTTCGTCGCATTGGGCTTGCGTGCGTTGGTCGTTCCACAACATGGCCGGACGCAAGACTTCGCCGTTGTCGTCGAGCATCACCAGCCCGTGCATCTGCCCAGTGAGGCCAATCGCGGCGATGTCTGCCCCAGTCAAGTTGGCCGTTGCCAGCGCGTCACGGATGGCCTTCACCATCCCCTGCCACCAATCGGCTGGATTTTGCTCGCTCCAGTTGGGGTGGGGCTGGCTGATCGGTTGCGGCGCGCTCCCGACGGCGAGTACCTGCCCGCGCTCATCGGTGATGAGCGCCTTCGCGCTGGTGGTGCTGATGTCTAGTCCCATAAAATAAGGCATTTTTGTCGCTCCTTGAAGGAAAATATGTTCACGTTATGCAGGCAACAAAGCATTTTGTAGCGTCGTGTGGACGTGACAGGTCACGTCCCTACAGGTCACAACGGTTGTGTAGGGACGCCACCTGTGGCGTCCGTCTTTGTAGCATTAAAATCGGTAACTTGCCATCACCATATCTTATATGTAGGGGTAGCGCCCCATCGCTGTCAAATGATGATTTTAATCTACTAGGACAGGGTTGTCTTGCCCCGCAGTACAGCGATTCACGGGCGACACCTGTGTCGCCCCTACAATCCATGGCCTGCCTCGTCCACCAGACTAAGTGCGCGGGTCGTTATCGTTGTCGTTATTCTGCTGTTGCGACCCCAAAAACTGATTGATGAGGTTCCCAGAGGAAAAAGCGTTCAGGCCGCCCAATGCCGCCAAAATCCCACCGATGCGCCCTAAGCCGCCCATATTCCCTGCCGCCCCGCCTTGCCCCTGCTTGCCGATCCCCTTCACTTGGTCAGAGGCGGCGTCTACCGTTTGGCCGATAAAGCGCGTAAAGGCGTTGGCAACCGCCAAGATCAACGCGAATAGGAAGCCCGTCACCCCGCAGAACCAACCCGCATAGAATGAAACCCCCGTCCCAAACGTGACCTCTTGCCCGGCGCGGGTATTGCCCAAGTAAAAGCCCCACGCACACCCGGCCAAAGACAGCACCAGCAGCGCAATGGGCAACAGCCCCAAACACCCGCGATTTTGTTGCCTGCGCGAACTACGTTTCTTCGCCATGCTCTTGCCCCTTTTCAAGTGAAATTGTGCGGTGGCGGGTTGCCATTTTCCAGAGTAACGGGGGGATGTCCTCAAGTAGCATAGCAAGACCCTCCAAGATCATCAACAGGATAGCGCTCAAGATGCCGCCTAGCCCAACCACAATCGAGAGTAGCCCCCACCATTGGCGATTGTGATTGGCCGCCCGCAAGCCGCGCCGTGAGTTGAATACCCCTGAAGCCAAGTCCGTCAGGCCGCTTTGGATGATTTGCCCGCTGGTGATTGCCATCTTCCAAAAGTAACCTAGCCGCCGCCGTACCCCTGCGCGCCAAAATAAAATGGCCGATGGCTCAAAGGTTTTCTCGGAACGAGAATTCGTCGTCACTGGTCTTCGCTTTTCGACTCGAAACCACTTCGACCGTTGCCATACGTTCAAGGTCTAGCTCTAGCCCGCCGACCCACCCGACGGTGAGGTTGTAGGCAAAGGCAAAGAGTATCATCCCGATTCCGCCGCCGATGGCTGCAAAAAGCAGCGTAAACCCTAGCGTGACGACCAGCCCGATTAACCCCGCACCCGCTAAAATGCCAAAATCACTCCCACTGAGGCCAGTGGAACTGCTGGTGGCACCAATGCCCAGTAAAAACAAGTAGTTGATCCCGAATAGCGGCAAAAAGAAGACCAAGTAGCTCAATGCAGAAAGTACCGCCCCTACCCGAAAGGCGCTGGTGTAGCCAATACGTTGAATGCGAATACGCATAAGTGTTTTCCCCGCTGCTTCAGCCTCTAGCAAAAAGGGCGATCCCTGTACAAAATTATGCCACAGATTCAGTTGCCATGCAGACCTGCAACTGCCGTTAGCCGATTCACGTATCATCATCTAAGAAAGCATAAACGCCAGTTGGCGACAAAGGAACAAGCATGACTGCAAATGTATGGGCAATCGTTGCTGCGCTCTTGATGGCGGTGGCATCGCTTGGGGCGTTTATCCCAGTGGTGCCGGGGCCTGCGGCAGTGTGGGCTATCGCGCTGGTGTATGCGGCAGCAACACAATTCACCGTTGTGGACATCCCAACCACAATCTTTATGACCGTCTTGATGCTGGTCGGCAGTACCGCAGACACATGGACGCGCGCCATTGGCCTGCGTGCAGAAGGGCAACTCACCTGTGGGATGTACGTGATTACCACCCTCGGCGCAATTGCCGGAACGGTCTTGATTCCCATCCCGGTATTGGGGACGCTACTCGGTGCGGGGATTGCCGTAGCAGGTACGGTATGGTTCCAAGAGAAGGATTGGCAACACGCCTTGACGGTTGCACGCGGGGTGGTCTTGGCGTGGTTAGCCACGTTCTTTGTAGAGTTCTTAATCTGCCTTTCGATTTTGGGCTTGTTTGTGCGGGCAGTCTGGTTTTAGCCGCAAAGCTGGGTTAGGAATTGGTTGAGGGAAAAGCGCAAATCGTGTACACTCATGGCCTGATTGACCCGACATTGGTTTAAGGTTTGCGCTCCCTTTGGCTACCCAGAAGTTAGGCAAATACGAAGTACAAGATCGGCTGGGACGTGGCGGTATGGCAGAAGTGTACCGCGCCTACCACCCAAACCTAGATCGTTATGTGGCGATCAAGGTTCTACATGCCTTCCTCGCTGAAGACCCTGAGTTCCGCGAGCGCTTTGAAAAAGAAGCCCGCAATATCGCCAAGCTCAATCACCCGCATATTGTGCAGGTGTACGACTTTGATTACGCCGCAGAGCGTGACAGTTACTATATGGTCATGGAACTGATCCCCGGCGAAACGCTCAAAGATCGGCTTTATATGCTGGCAGAACAAGGGGAAAAGATTACGCTGTCAGAAACCTTGCGGATCATCCGCGAGGCGGCAACCGCGTTGGCCTATGCTCACAACCGAGGCATGATTCACCGCGATGTCAAACCCGCCAACCTGATGCTAGACACCAGCAACCGCGTCGTGCTGACTGACTTTGGCATTGCCAAAATGCTAGACAGCAAGCAAATGACCGTCAGCGGCGGCATGATCGGCACGCCCGCGTATATGTCCCCTGAGCAGGGCTTGGGTGAGCCGGGCGATGAACGGTCAGACTTATACTCGCTCGGCGTGATTATGTATCAGTTGTTGGTGGGGGAATTGCCCTTTGACGCTGAAACCGCGCTTGGCGTGATCTTGATGCACGTCAATGACCCCATCCCTGAAGTGCGGACGTTTGACCCCTCCATCCCCAAAGAAGTGCAACAGATCGTCTATAAGGTGATGGCAAAAGACCCGGCCAAGCGCTACCAAAAGGCCGAAGAAATGATAGCAGACATTGAAGCCCACCAGCTAAAGATGGCTGCCGGTGCTGAAACCATGTTGGCTAAACCCGCCTCAAAGACGTTGCTGGTTCCACCGGGGCGTACGCTTTCGGGGTCGCCTACAAACTCCCCCGTACCTTATTCAGTGGGGAAAACCGGGCCGTTGGGGGCTGCCGCCGCACAGGAAAAGCGCATCCTAGAGTCACAGCGCATCCAGTCGGTGAAGGATCAACTTCATAACGTAGACCGCCGTACCACAAAGCAGCAAGGGAATAACGCTTGGCTGGTGTGGGTAGCGCTGATTGTCTTGTTGGCGTTGGGTGGCGGCTACTATGCTGGCGTGCAAGCGGCCATTTTCCCGGCGTTTTGGGTGCCACAGGCGACCTCAGTCGCTGTTTCTGGCCTCACCCCAAGTGTTCCCCCAACCTTAACGGCCAACATCCCGACGCAAACGCCGACATTAGGCCGTACTTCGGTGATCGCACAGGTCTTGACGCCTAACGGGACTGACCCCCTAGCGGTGATCCCTAGCGAAACCTCGATCCTGTTGCCCTCTGCCACGCCGACGGCCACAGAGAATTTGTCTAGCCCCACCCCAAGCAATACCCCAACCCCCTCGATGACACCGACGCCCTCGCCAAACCCAACGCTAACGGCGGCAGTTGCCCAAACTGCGACCATCACCGCCTGCCGCTTTGATTACACCATCATGGAACAAGTTCCCCCAGACGGCGAAGATGGAGGGTTCTTCCGTGTCAATCAGCCGTATCAACGCCAGATCACGCTCTTGAATACGGGAACGTGCGAATGGGGCGCCAATACGTCGCTCACCTTTGCCAGCGGCGAAGACTTCAACGCAGGCCCGCGTATTTTCATCCGCGAGTCGTTGCAAATTGGGCAAGAGGCCGTGTTGGTCTTTGATGGGATGACCCCCGCACGCGGGAATATTGACCCGTTGGTAGGGGCATGGCAACTGCGTACACGCGGCCAAATCCCGATTGGGGAACCGTTTAACATCAGCGTGTCGGTCTTTGACCCCGGCACATAAAGGAAATCACAATGGATCGTACAACCGCGTGGGCGCTTGTTCAAGAATACACCACCAAAGACCACCTGTTGCGCCATATGTTGGCCTGCGAAAGCGCCATGCGCGCCTATGCCCCCAAGTTCAACGGCGACGTTGACCTGTGGGGCGTGGTGGGGCTGTTGCACGACTTTGACTATGACCGCTACCCAGACATGAACGACAAAAACGGAAACGGGCATCCGCTTAAGGGCGCAACGATCTTGCGCGAACGGGGCGTAGATGAAACGATTGTGCGGGCTGTCCTCTCTCATGCGCCCGAACTGACTGGCGTACACCCTAACAGCGACATGGAAAAAGCCCTGTTTGCCGTTGATGAACTGACGGGCTTTATCGTGGCGGTGACGCTGGTGCGCCCAACAAAAAGCATCCTCGAAGTGGAGTTAAAATCGGTCAAGAAGAAGTGGAAGGATAAAACTTTCGCTGCGCCCGTCCGCCGTGAGGAAATTGAACATGCCGCCGCTGCGCTTGGCGTCACGCTGGATGAGCATATCCAAACGGTGTTAAGCGCGATGCAGGCCGACGCTGAAGCGCTTGGGTTGAAGGGCAACCCGACCTAAGTTCACATTCCGCTTGCGTCTTGCCAGAGATGTGCCACAATACTGCTAAGGAATATAGCCCTTTTTAGGGCTTTTAATCGTTTATATTCAAATTTCTTGGAGAATTGTTGTGTTTACTTCCTCGACCATGCGCCGCATTGCCGTATTTTATGATGGTTCTTTCTTTGACAACATGAACCGCTACTACCTTTATAGCCACACGCGCCACCAACCGATTGACCTCAAGGGCTTTCATGAGTACATCCGTTACAAGGTTGCTCATTACGAAACCAGCGATAATGTCTCGTTGTGCCAAATTGTGGAATCTCACTTCTTTCGTGGGCGTTTCTCTTTAGAATCTGTACAAGCGCTAGACGACCCCACCAAGCGCTTGGTGTTAGACCGCCGCCTTGACCAAAACCTGATGTATGCTGGCATCGTCACCCACTATTACCCGATGAACGAGTATGTAGACCCGCCCGAAGAAAAAGGGATTGACGTGTGGTTGGCGCTAGAGGCCTATGACCTTGCCATTCACAAGGGCTTTGATGTGCTGGTGTTGATTGCCGGGGATCAAGATTTCGTGCCGCTGGTACGCAAAATTAACTCGCTCGGTACGCGGGTGATGGTCATCGGTGTGGATTTCAGCGTCAATTCGGGGTCGGGGCGCTTCGTGCAAAAGACATCGCAGCGCCTACTGGAAGAATCATCGTACGTGGCGATGATCGGTGAGGATGTAGACGACGATCCCGAAGGCGCAAACAGCGTGATTAACAGCATCTTCTATGATCGTGGCGAACGCGAGCGTGACCGCTAGATAATCGGGCGATTATATACGCCTTTTACATCTTTTAGATACCCAACGATCTTATAATAGTGCTATAGATTAGGTTTTCTAAGAGGTGTTGCGATGACCCGAATCAGTCAAGTAATTGTTGTGCTAACGTTAGTGGCAATGATTGGCATTGGCGTGTGGCGCTACAGCGACCCTACGCTGCCTGCACAAATCCCTTCCCACTGGGGGCCAACGGGTGAAATGGACGGCACGCTCCCGAAGGCGATAGCCGTTGTCTTTGCCCCCGTCGTGTTTATCTTGCTGACGGCCTTACTCACCCTCTTGCCGCGCTATGATACGCTCGTCACAGAAGCATCTGCCCGTGCAATGATCGCCAGCCGCATGTGGGCAGTTGCTGCGGCGCTAGGCCTGTTCTTGTTGGGGATTCACTGGTTTACGCTTGTCACGGCAGTGGAAAACACCGGAATTTCGCCGCGCCCGATTATCATCGGCGTGGGGCTGATTATTGCAGTAGTCGCCTACTTGGTGCGCGACCTGCCGCCAAACTCATTTGCCGGCTTCCGCATGGCGCAAACGTTGACCAACCCAGACATCTGGTATAAGGTCAACGGGTTAGGGGCGTGGTTGTTGGTCGGGGCAGGGTTGTTGACCGCTGTGATTGGCGCTTTCTTACCGTTGATCTGGTCAGTGAGTGTGATTGCGGTGCTAATTTTGGGCGCAACGTTCATCCCGCTGATCTATGCGCTACGGCTGGCACAGGGGTAAAGTTAGCGTAGGGGCATCAACTATTATGCCCCTTACAAAAAACCGTTGTGACCCTTGTAGGGGCGTCCCCAGAGACGCCCAGATTGTTGGGCTTGATGCAACCGCCCCATCCCATTACGGCGTCGGTGGGGGAACATCATTGTGTTGTTCCACAGGGCGCACGGTGAATTGATAGCCGCGCCCACGCTCGGTACGAATGTAGTGCGGGTGGTGAGAATCTGTTTCCAGTTTGCGGCGCAGGCGGTGCATATGAACGCGCAAGGTGTCGTCATACACTTCTTCTGACGGCCATACCCGTGCAATCAACATGCGGTTTTCTACCACGCGCCCAGCATTGCGGAGCAGCACATGCAACAAAATAGACTCAATCGGCGTGAGGGTTTGAGATTTGCCCGCAAGGTAGATTTTGTTATGGGCAAAGTCAATGCTTAGGTGTGCATCTACCGCGACCAACGGCTCGTTGGCGTAATCTAGGCTTGGCATCCGCGCCAAAACCGCTTGGATGCGCGCTTCAAGCTCACGCAGTTCAAACGGCTTGACGATGAAATCTTCAGCGTAGCGCCGTAGCCCTTGCACGATGGTGTCTGTGTCGCTGGTGGATGTCACAAAGATGATTGGAACATCGGCCATCGTTTTAATGCGGCTGGCAACCTCAAAGCCATGCATCGAGGGTAGCCCCAAGTCAATTAGGGCAATGTGAGGCAGTCCGGCGGTTTGCACATACTCAAGCGCCTCTGGCCCATCGCTGTGGGCGGCCACTTCATAGTTGTGACGGGTCATGTAATCTTTGATCAATCGAGTGATGTTTGGGTCATCCTCAATCAGCAATACTTTGGTTTTTTGCATTAGTTTACGCTCCACAGGCTGGGGCAGCTTACATTACGTAATTAATATACATAACCTGTAATGTTTACGCTAGATTCAATTTTGTGACGAAAGCATGA
>JBMOFU010000109.1:0-11862 GCA_049318725.1 Phototrophicaceae bacterium
TTGTGACGCCGCTATCAGAGCGTTTTGCGACCCGTGTTTAGTGAGGTCGTGATGGGGATGGTGGATCAACGCGGCAAACTTGAGGCAATGCCTTTTGGGTATCGCCAAATGAAAGACGGGCGTGTGTTCCTAGACTACGAAGGCAAAATGGTGAAAACCCTCAAAGGGAAGCGCGCAGAGCGGTTCATCGCTCAAGTGGAGGGGTTAGATGATGCAGGGTCACAACTCTATATGGCAAAAGCAACAGGTAACTTTAAGCGTGGTAACGAGCGTGAAGGCAAGCACAGGCTAAAGTAGGGGTATGGCACGACGCCATGCCCCTACGGGGGTACACTAGGCTTATTTGTCTAGTGTACGCGACAAAATGTCGTTGAGTTCCTTGCGTTGCTTGCGGCTGTTGCGGTCACGGCGGTCATTTGCACTGCCGCGCTTGCTGCCGCCTTCGCCTTGTCCCATCGCACGACGTAGTGCGAGTTCCATAGCGGTAGGCACAGCTTCATCCTCTTCATCTTCGGGCATGGTCATTTCTGCCCGATCTTGACGAGTTCTTTCTTCTTCAAGGGCTTTGATGCTGAGGTCAATTTGACGCTTCTTGCGGTTGACCTTAATCACCTTAGCCTGCACTTCATCACCGATCTTGACCACGCTCTCTGGTGACTGAACATAGCCGGTAGCCAATTCAGAAACGTGGATCATGCCGGGGCGCTCTGCCCCAATTTCAAGGAATGCGCCGAAGTTCTCTATGCGGACGACCTTCCCAGTGACCACATCGCCGACTTCAAGGTCGTTGATGGGCTTGCTGGGGGGTTTTTCGAGAGAGAGGGCAATCCGCCCTGTCGCGGCTTCTACCTTGAGGACGTAAACGGTGATTTCTTCGCCCGCTTTGACGACATCTTCAACATTGCGGACGTTTTGCTTGCCCAATTGGGAAATATGCAGTAACGCATCTTTGCCAACCCCAATGTCAACAAACGCGCCATAGAGTTCAATACTCTTTACGCGACCTTTGAACTCCATCCCGACTTCAAGGTTTGCAACGTTGCGCGCAGCCGATGATGCTGGGGCTTGAGCAACGGGAGGTTCTTGGGTGGTGGTAGCGGGTTCTGTTACAGGTGCTTGGGTGATGGGTGTTTCAATGGGAGAAGTTTCAACTTCGGGGGTTGTGACTTCAATAGGGGTGAGTTCATCGGTCATACGGATCTTACCTGTGCCTTCCTTACCAAATCAGGTTTTCGGAAGCGCCTGTTTTGGCGCGATTGTCAAAATAGGTTTTCACGTTGGCAGCGAACCTGCTAACGTTAAATCTCTTAGGGATGATGATGATATCTGGGTTACACCACCAAAAGTTTGGGGATTCCCTGCTTGAGAGGCAATCCCCCGTATTGTACTGCTTTTCAAGGTAAGTTCAAGGTGAGTCTTTATGGGGTTTGGCGGGTAAACGTCAACGTATAGACGCCTTCTGTTCCCCCATACACCGTCCCGTAGTGGGTTGCCAGCACAATATACTGTCCAGTTTGGGGTAACGCGAACGCTTGAATCAGCGAATTGGTGGTTTCGTTGGGGATGGCGTCATCGTTAGAAATTAGTTCAACCCCGGTTGGGCTAATCAAGAACAACAACGTGTCCAGTGTGCCAGCCGTCGCGTTCATCTGCACAGAGATGGTTTCGCCCGTGCTGCCCTCAAAGGTATACACGTCGAATTTATCGTCTTGGGTGATGGTTTCTGTGATGGGAACATTGCTAGTCAACGCGGGGGCATTGGCTAACTCTGCAAGGTAGTTGATGGATTCGCTGCCGCCGGTAATCCCGCCTTCGCCGCGCACGACAGAACCATCAAGGTTGATGGTGAATGTAGTGACGTAATGGTCATCTACTAACGGAATGAAACTGTCAGAGATGATGGTTTCGCCGCCAATGTTGACGGAAAGGGAGGCATTGGTGGGCGAGGCATCGTTACAATTGCTCTGGAACCATACATCTACTTCATACGTGCCGGGTCGTACCCGTTGACCTTCCGGCCAATATACGTAAGAGAATGGGCTGGTGGTCAGCGCGGGGGTGCAGTTTACATTGCCGTTGAACAACAATTGGCCGCCGCTAGAAATAATCGGGCGGTCATCGAAAACAGCATCTCCAGACGGGTCACGCACCAGCAATTGAATGTCAGTGGCGTTTTCCCACAGCAGGCTGACTTCAATGATCCCGCGTGGGACTGTGACACCAGTCAACGTTTCTGGGAGGGTGGCTTGAGTTTCTCCCCCACCGAGCGAGAGCGAATAACTCCCTTCCGTGCCGCCAAGCGATTGTCCGTAGCGCGTTGCCACCAGTGAATAGGTTCCTGCTGCAGAAATCAACTGAGAATTGATGGCAGCGTTGCGCGTTTCTGGCGTAGCGTCGTCATTTTGGGCAAGTACATTGCCTGCCGGGTCTAGCAGGAATAGATAGGCGTCTAGGCTACCCGCATTGGCAGACAAACTGGCGCTGACCAGATCGCCCTCAGCGGCTTCAAAGGTAAACACTTCTAACGGTTGATCGTTGACAATCACCCCCTCTGCGGTAGAGCCAAGCGCAATATCGCGGGCGTTGCTGGTGAGTTGGTCAAACGGGATGCCCAATTGATTGCGGTTCACCCCGCCTTGCCCTAGTGTAATGGTGCCGTCCGGCGCGACCTCAAAGTTGGCAATATAGACTTGGTTTGCCAGCATCGTCCCTTGAAGGGGCGCTAAGGTTTCAGTGCCAGCCGTCACATTGATGTTAAATGGAACCGCGCCGTTGCCCGCGCAATCTTGTACGTAAAACACCAAGATTTCATAGCTTCCGGTTGGGATGACCCCCGGTTGCCAGCGAATCGTTTCTGTAGGGGCGTTGGCCGTGAAGGTTTCACACGCGCCGTTGACATTGAACCCGTCGAAGAAGCCGCCGCTTTCTGCGGCTGGGATGTCCCAATAGACGGTGCCGCCAAGCGGATCGCGCACTTCAAGGTTGAGGTCAACGGTTGCGTTCCATGTGAGCGCAACATTTAACCCTGTACTCAAGAGCGCCTCGCTGGGCGGGGTAAATTCAGCAAGGGTTGTTACGGGTGCTTGGGTGGGGGTTGGAACGCTTGCTGCGGCTTCTGTTTCAGTAGGCGTAACCGAAGGCGCAAGCGTCAACAACAGGCTGAATTCGATGGGCGTTGTGGGGGCTGTTACGGCAAACACAGTGGCGTAGTAAATCTCGTCACCGATCAAGCTGATGTCTTCTAACACCAGCGTAGGGCTGTCTGCATCGGCGACCTGTTGCGTAACCGTTTCACCTGCGCCATCGGTGATGAGTAGCGCTAGGGGGGTGTCGGCTGTGAGGGTGAGGCTGGCAAGCGTGCTGGTTTCTGCACTTAAGGGGTAGACCTGCGCCAGCGTATCAGCAGTAATCACCCCTGTCACTTCGGTGTCGGGTTGCAATTGCCGTGAACTTTGGGCAAAAACCGCCATACCCGTAAACGCCATGATGAGTAGGGTGAGCAATGTCTTTTTGAACATGAATTTTTATCTCCGCGTGGTAAAACGTACCGCTATCTGCGGCAAGTGTAGCCGATTCTGTGGTGATGCGCTATCTACGAAACCCCTACGCTAGGCTATTCGCCTGCGTCGCTGTTGTCCTCAGGCGGGGTTACTGTGGTTGTGTTTGGTCGGGAAGTCGGCAGTTGGGTGGCTTGTTCGCCGAGTTCTACCCCTTGTGGCGTAGCGGCGTTTTCTGGCTTGAGTTCAACAAAACTGGTTGTGCCTTCTGCGACATCTACGATTTTGGAGATTCGCCGCCCATCAATGAGGCTGATAACCTCATAGCGCCCAACGGGAACATCGCCAAAGGTGAAGTTTTCTTGCCAGAGCGGGTCTGGGTTGACATCTGAGGGGGAATCTAACAGGACATAAGATGTCGTGGTGTCCTCAATGACGCCCGTTGACCAACGCCGCAGCGTGATCTCTCGATCTTGTAGCCACTCGCCGCGCTCATTCTGGAGGTTGCCTGCGATCACGCCATGCCCAACATACGACACCATCCATAAGACGGGGTTGTACGTTGCCCCATAGATGTTTTCTCCAAGCCGCACCTCAAAGTGAACGTGGGGGCCGCTCACGCGCCCAGTTTGCCCCACAAGGCCGATGACATCGCCACCGTTGATAAGTTGCCCTTGCTCTACCAATACCGCAGAAAGGTGCGCGTAAAGCGTATAGAGCTTTTGCCCGCGATAGCCAAAATCATGTTCAATCACGACCACATTGCCGTAACTGGGGGAGTTCTGAAAGATCGAAGTGTCTTCCACCCGCAAGCTATCTGCTGCCCAGATGATTTGCCCCGCGCCTGCTGCACGGACGGTTTCCCCAATTGGGTTGGGCATGTCAATCCCATGATGGACGCGCCACGGGTCATCGCTAGTAGGGCCGTCTGAGCCGTAGGGATAATAAAACAGGCCAAAGTTGGTCGCATTAGAATCTACAGGGCGGCTGAACCAATAATGGTCACGGCCTAGCGGGTCAAGCGACAGCGGCGGAACTAACGGCGGCGGTTGCCAAACTTGCGTCGGCAGGGCAAGCGCTTGTTGAGTGAAGGCCGGGGTGAGTTGTGGGCTAGTGCCACCTTCCCCCAACGGGGTTGGGGTTGTTGGCGGATTGGTAGGGGTAACGCCTACGCTGAACAGTTCTGTAGGGCGTTCCCCTACCGCAGCCGGCGCAAGCTGAATCGGTTGTTCTTCGTCAAGGTTGACGGGCAATGTGGGTGGGGTGAACGGGCGCGTCGGGATGGCTACAGTCGGCAGCGGGGTACTGTTGCTCCCGAAGCCTTCACGCAGCAGATTTTGCCACGCATTGGCATCATCCGTTGGTGGGAGTTGTGTAGGCACAATGACAATCAGTTGTGGGCTGCGTTCGCCGTTGTTCCACAACACGAAACCCAACCCCGCAATGGACAAGAAGATCACCAATAAGACGATTAATCCAGCAGAGCGTTCACGCATAGGTCATGTTAGCTTCCTGAATTGTTGGTATTGAGCGCGGCGGGAGTTGCCGTCGGGACGAACCCGCCCAATTGTGCATCGGTGTAGATTTCGCGCATGGCGTTGTACCAATCAAGGCCATCGGTCTTAAGGAACATCCAGTAGTTAATGCTGTTGAAGTTGCCGCGCCAGTCCCGCCCCGCTGGAGGCCGTTCCCAGCCATAATCAAGTACCAATTGGGTAAGGTCAACATAGTAGCCCTGTGGCATCTCTGTGCGTAAGCGCCCGCCTTGATCGTAGGCTTCTACATCGCCCTGATTACGGCTGGCAAAGTCCCACGGCATGTGGCGCAAGGGTTCCCCCAATTGGCCGTCTTGCGCTTCGTCAGTGACGCGAACGTATACCCGCCAAACGGTGTTGACCCCTAAATCCTCACGAACAACTTCAATCGGCGGCGGGAAGCCAGCAATCAGGTTGCGGTTGATGGAAAATGCTCGCCCGGCCATGTGCCAGTTGCGGCGCTCCTCACCGGGCTGTGGTGGGCGGTCAATCCGCCAAAAGGCATCTTCGAGTTCGCCTAAAAAGTCGTAGCCGATGCTGACGACGGCCTGTTCACGCAAGGCGTTAAACGAGTCGTTCACTTGATCGCTCAGGACGGGGTTGGGCGCTTGCACGCCCACTAGCGTATCTAGGCGGTAAGGTGGGTCAGCCTCAAAGCGGGCGACCTGTTCAAGGTACAACTCGTCGTTGATCGCAGGCGGAACGCCGCCCCCCGTCGTGAGTGACGCAGGCAAGGGCGCGTCCGTCCAGTTGGGGTAAGCTGACCCACGCAAAACGGGGATAATTTCTGTAGCGACGCCTGTTTGGGTGAATGGGCTGGCAAGAAAGTGCGTGCTATCTACCGAGTCTACCGCCAAGACAAGGCTGGCGCCGTCTGGCGCCCATGTGGGCGTGCGCCCGCGCTCTTGGACTTGTGGCGTGGCATTGGGGGTATTGGCCGCCAACACAAACACCTTCTCAATACCTTCATCCACTGCGCTGAAGGCCAACAAATTGCCGTCCGGCGACCACGCCGCGTAATCTTCATTGCGGGTGGGGGTGTTGGTCAAGTTGACAACAATGTCGGGTTGGTCAAGGTTAATCAAGTAAATATCTTGGCTGCCGTCACGCCATGAGGTAAAGGCAATCCGCCGCCCGTCGGACGACCACGCAGGGGAAAAATCCGGTTGGGGATGGTCGGTCAAGCGTCCCGGCGGGGCAGAAGCATCTGACGGCATATAGTATAGGTCTAAGTTGCCGCCTTGATAGCTTTCATAGACCAAAAATGCGCCATCTGGCGACCAAGACGGATTTGCCTGAAACGACAGGTCATAGGTCAGGCGCGTATGTTCGTCTGTGAACAAGTCGTAGGTGTAAATTTCCCAGTTGCCGTCGCGCCGTGAGGCATAGGCAATCCGCCGCCCATCCGGTGACCATTCTGGGTCACGTTCGTCTGCTGGATTGTTGGTCAGCCGCAACGGGGTTGAACTGCCCACGTTCACTACCCATAAATCACTTTGGCCCCGTTCACGCGCCACATAGACGAGGCTCCCGCGAATCTGCAAAATCGAGGGGATGGGGGTCGCGGTGGGAACCGGCGTGTTGACTACAGAGGAAATCGTCGCCGTCGCTTCGGTATCCGCCGCAAAGCTGACGCCTTCAACATCTATGCCAGTGCTGACGGTGTTGGCGGCATTGTCTAAGGTGAGGTTGCGCGTGGTTGACCAAATGAAGACTGCCAGCAGGACAAAGCCCAAAATCACTACAGCGTAGCTTAGGGCGCGGTTTTGCACCTTGAGGGGGTCTTCGATCATGCCTACATCTAAGGTGGTGTCTGTGCCGCCCCGAGATTGCTGCTGTACCATCCGTTGTCGTGTTTGGGATGTTGTGGCTGCCTGCGTGGATTTCACCCCACGCGCAACGGTTGAACGGGTTATGCGTGTGGTATTGCGGAACGTACGCTGTAACAACCCACTAACGAGCATCAGGCCACGCCACAGGAAGCGAGCGATCAAACGCACGCCACGCCATAAGGCCAGTATAACGCCCCATACGCCCCCGCGTAGCCCCCCTAATGCAAGCGCCATCCCCTGCATTAAAAACGCCAGTGTGCCTGCCAGTATTTTGAGCAGGACGGTTCCTAATTTGTCGGTTAGGCGGTATAAGCGTAAGAGCATAGTCTGTGATCTCTAGGGTGTGTTGCCTCTTGTCGCCCGCATTGTACAGGGAAAGCACGGCATCAGCAATTTCAGGAATCGGTTAGAGTTTTCCGACTTTGGGAACGATTGACTGCACAAGCGCGACAGTATGCTAAAATCGTCAATGTGTGGACTTGTGAGGAGGTGTTGCAATGAGCTATCTGTACCGTTGTGTAGCTGTAGTGAGCTTGATTCTGCTTTTTCCGGCAGTGTTGATGGCGCAAGATGCCCCCTCAACGACGAATACGCACGTCGTCCAACCGGGCGAAACGTTGTTTAGAATTGCCCTGCGCTATGGCCTAACAACTTCAGAGTTAGCGGCATCCAACAGCATTGGTGATGTTACGCGCATTTATGTCGGGCAAGTGTTGCTCATCCCCGGCGAAGTGCTTGTTGCCCCAGTGGATGTTCCAGCCGTTGCCCCACAAACAACGACTGCCGCCAGCGATACTGATCTAACCGCTGCTGCTCCGCCAGAAGCGGTGCCTGCTTTACCAGCAACGAGTGATTATGTGGTGCGGCGCGGGGATAGCCTGCGTGCGATTGCCCTTCAGTACGGCACCAGTGAGGCAGAGTTAATCGCCTTGAACGGCATCACCAACCCGGATCGTATTTTGGTTGGGCAGGTCTTGCGTGTGCCGGGGGTGGTTGTGGTCAGTAGTGTTGTAGAACCGGTCGCTGTGGCTGAAGTGATTGCTGCCAGCGCTGAAACCGTTATAGCTACTGTATCTAGCGCCCCAGTAGAAACCATCACGCACACCGTACAACAGGGGGAGTACCTTTCTGCGATTGCGCGGCGCTACGGGGTGACTACCAACTTGCTGATTGCAGCCAATAACCTGACCAATCCCAATCAGTTGTTTGCCGGACAAACGCTTTTGATCCCCACCAGTGCAGATATTGAAGCCCTCAACGCGATTTTGTACCCCGAACCCGCGCCAGTCTATCGCACTGGGCGCGAGATTGTCGTAGACTTGAGCAATTCTAGCGTCTATGCCTATGAAGATGGCGTATTGGTCTATGAGGTGCTTGGGTCAACTGGGCTGCCTGCAACGCCAACCGTGCAAGGGTCGTTTACCGTCCGCACCAAAGTGCGCGCACAAACGATGAGCGGCCCCGGCTACTGGCTCCCGAATGTGGAATGGGTCATGTACTTCTATCAGGGGTACGCACTACACGGGGCATACTGGCACAACAACTTTGGTCAGCCGATGAGTCACGGCTGTGTCAACTTGACCAATGAAGATGCTCGCTGGCTCTATGAGTGGGCAGAAGTCGGTACACCCGTCACGGTACAGGCATAAGTTTGCCGGGTGGGGCGGTCTGCGCCCCACCTCATCCCTGCGTTAGGCGTTGGTTTCGTTGCGTTCGTGCAGTTGTAGCCGCAAGTAGGCTTCCATAAAGTCGTTTAGGTCGCCGTCTAGCACCCCATCCACATTGCCAACTTCATAGCTGGTGCGAACATCCTTCACCAAGCGGTACGGATGCAATACATAGTTGCGGATCTGATGCCCCCATTCGGCGTTTACGTTATCCCCTTTGAGGTCGCTAAGGGTTTGCTCTTGACGGCGCAGTTCCATCTCTGCAAGGCGGGACTTCAAGATTTGTAAGGCGCGTTCACGATTTTGCGCCTGACTCCGCTGATTTTGGCACTGCACTACCAATCCGGTTGGAATATGGGTGATCCGCACAGCGGTGTCGTTCTTCTGCACGTTTTGGCCGCCGGCACCGCCTGCCCGATAGGTGTCTATCCGCAGGTCGTTGGGGTTGATCTCAATAGCGATGTCCCCTTGAATATCCGGCCAAAGCTCGATCTTGGCGAACGATGTTTCGCGCGTCCCAGACGAGTTAAACGGGCTAATCCGCACCAGCCGATGCACACCCTGTTCACTTTGCAGGTAGCCGTAAGGGTAGCTCCCGCCGCGAATGCTGGCAGTGACGCTCTTGATCCCTGCGCTTTCGCCTTCGCTACGGTCAATAATTTCAATGCTATGGCCGTTACGTTCTGCCCAACGGAAGTACATCCGCTCTAGCATTTGCGCCCAATCTTGGGCATCCGTGCCGCCCGCCCCAGCATGAATCGAGATAATGGCATCCTCACGGTCATAGGGGTTAGAAAAGACGACCTCTAGCTCCATTTTGTCCGTGAGTTCCTGTACCCGTGTGACCTCTGTGGCAAGGTCATCGAGCAGGGTGTCATCTTCAAGTTCAGCCAATTCTAGCGCGTCATCCACTTGCCCGGTGAGTTTTTGCCAGCGCTCGACTTCTTCGCGCACGCGCGAAAGGTCTTTCATCACCCCTTGAGCGATTTCTGGCTCATTCCACAGTTCGGGTTGCCCTGCTTGGGTTTCAAGCTCTGCAAGGCGCTGGATGCGTTGGTCGAGTTTGAGCCGCTGGGTTAAATCTGCGACTTTGGCTTGTAACGTTTTGAGTTGCGTAATTAAACTGTCCAATGCACGCTCGATTTCAAATTACTGTTTGTCAAATAAGCTGTTGATGAAGTTGTCTGGGTCAAACGGGGCGAAGTCTTCTAGCGCTTCTCCCAAGCCAACAAAATACACGGGCAGCTTTAACTCGTTGTAGATGGCGAAGATCATTCCGCCTTTGGCTGACCCGTCCAGTTTGGTGACAATCACCCCTGTGACGTTGGCAGCCTCTTTGAACTTTTGCGCTTGCGTCAGCGCGTTTTGCCCGGTTGTGCCGTCTAAGACCAATAGCACCTCATGCGGGGCTTGATGGACGGTCTTTTGTGAGACAAACCGAATTTTTGTCAGTTCTTCCATCAGGTTGTAGTTGTTGTGCAGCCTGCCAGCCGTATCAATAATCAGTGTGTCTAGCTTACGAGCGCGTGCGGCAGCGGTGGCGTCAAAGACCACTGCCCCTGCATCAGCGTTTTGCTTGTTAGAAATTACTGGGATGTCAATGCGGCTCCCCCATGTCTGGAGCTGTTCGACGGCTGCCGCACGGAAGGTATCCCCAGCGGCGATAATCACCTTGCGCCCAGTATTTTTGAGGTGGTTCGCCAGTTTAGCAATGCTGGTGGTCTTGCCAGAGCCATTCACGCCGACCACAAGAATCACCGACAGTACCCGCCCTTGCAAATTCAACGGTGGGGGAGGGGCTAAAATCTCTCTGAGTACATCGCGCAAGACCTTTTGCGCGCCCTCTGGGGTGTTCACCCCTTGTTTTTTCACACGCTCCCGCACGCGCTCCACGACTAACGCTGTTGTGGGGGTGCCAACATCCGCTTGGATCAAGAGAGCTTCTATGTCTTCCCATGTTTCATCATCCAGTTGAGCGCCACCCAACAGTTGAGAAATGCGCCCGAAGAAAGAGGTGCGCGTTTTGGATAGTCCGCGTTGAAAAAGTCCCAAAGCGAGATGCTCCCGTAGAGGTTGCCAATTGATCTTCAAATTATAGGGGAGCTAGGGTGCAGTTCAAGGCACAGGCTGGACTCTGAGCGCCTAGACCATGACAATTCTAACGTGGTCATCGGCGGGTGCCCAAACTAACCCGCTGAATGGCCTACTAGACACAATATTTTATTCCGCCCCTTTGCACGTCACGAAAAGATGAGGATGCCCCACCATGAGCGCATTTGTTCCTGCAACCCACTGGTTCACCTTACTGGTTAGTGGGGTTGGGCTATATTTTGCTTGGCAAACCGCCCGTTGGGTGCGTCATCAGAACGCAGGGGATTCGCCAATACCGCCCATAGCCTTGTTGGTGCAATACCGCTATGCCATTGCTCTGATCGTCGTTGTAGCGCTTATCCTAGTGGGCTTGAGCGCCATCCCTGAATTTCACATGACGTGGCGCACTGCCGCCAGCTTTCTCTGGGGGGCAATCACGGCAATGGCGGCGGGCTATATTGCAATGGCGATCGTTGCGCGTGCCGCTGATGCGACAGTGCAGGCCAGCGTGAAGCCGATCCATGAAGCGCTGCAAGTGGCTTTTTCTGCGGGTGGGGTGGTCGGGATTAGTGGGTCATCGCTGGCCTTATTGGGGATGGCTGTCTTGGCGCTCGGCTTTTCAGCGGGGGTCAGTGAGCCGCTATCCGTCGTCAGTGGGTGGGTTGGGTTTGGCTTTGGCGTGGCGATGATCGGCTTATTCGCCTGTGTCAGCGAGGGGATTTTCGCGGTGGCGGCGCATCTTGTACAAAAGCCTGATGATCCCGCGCAGGGTGCGCCTATTGTGGTTGCAACTGTTGGCGCAATGGGGGCAGATTTGTTCGGGAGCTACGTCATGGCGGTCATCGCCGCGATGGTGTTGGCATTCCTGCGGTCGCCAACGCCAAGCCTTGCCGAACAAGCCTATCCGCTATGGGTAGCGGCGGCGGGGATATTGATCGCCATTGGCAGTACGGGCTGGTTACAGATGCATGAAGGGGCAACCATTGCCGAGAGTCTAGCGCGCTTACGGTCAACCGTTTGGGGTGCTTCTGCGCTGGTGGCGGTGGCGATTGCCGTCTTGGGGGTATTTGTCGGCGTCGCTTGGGGGATGATCGTGGCGGCGCTGGCGGGCTTGTTGGGTGGGTTAGGGATCGCCTATCTGAGTGAATACTATGCCTCTGATACCTACAGCGGCACGCATGACCTTGCCGCGTTGGGGTCGGATGCTGGCTTAGTGGTGGGGATGCAAAGCACGCTTGCG
>JBMOFU010000110.1:0-11829 GCA_049318725.1 Phototrophicaceae bacterium
GCGCTCCAGCCGCCCGCGCCGACATTCCTATATACCGAGCGTTACGGCTCTGCCGTGCTGGATTATCCCATCCATTACCCTGTCATGGCGCTACGTCCGCCGATGCCCACAGATCACCGCATTTTGCAACAGGTCTGGGCGCGTGCGTTGACCTTTGACCGCCTATGGTACGTGACGTGGCTCAGTCCGATTATCCCTGAAAGCTGGATGGAGCAGCACTTGTGGCAGCACTACGCCTTTGGCGGCGCACGCACGCTAGACGGCCATCGGGCGTTGCTGTTTCGGTTGCGCTCGCTTGCACCGACTACCCCACTGGGCGCGGACTTCGGCGGCTTGGTCACGCTGGACAGCTACACGCTTGAGGTCGAGCCAGACGGCGTGATCTTGGCGCTCGGCTGGCAGGCGCAACAAACGCCCTTGCCCCCCATGAGCTTTTTCGTCCATGCGCTGGATGCCAACGGGCAGATCATCAACCAGCAAGACCGCACACCGTTAGGCGGGTTTGCGCCAACCGATAGCTGGCAGGTCAACCAAACGGTGATTGATCGGCTGTACTTCCCCGTTGCAGGTGTGGAATCCGTGCGGGTCGGCTGGGTTGGGAGTGACGGCCAGATCATTGGGGAGTTTGTGGTGCTTCAGGTGGGGGCATAACGCCCCCAGACTCCTCTAGCGCGGCAACTTCCAAAAGGCGTTGAGCGTCAACTGAAAGGCGTCGGTCTGCTCGTCGTGGATCGGGTGGCCGCACTGCTCAAACATCACCAAGCGGCCATTAGGCGTGGCATCTACAAAGCGCTGGCCGAACGCCTGCGGGTTGAGCGTGTCTTGGTCACCGAGCATCAACATCACCGGGCAGGTGATCTTCGGCGCCAGCGACAGGCTGATGTCTCCGCCACGATCAATCATGTACACCACTGCCCGAATCCAGCCGCCGACGAACGCCTTCGCGTTTTCGATGCCGTGCAGCGCCATCAATTCTGGGTCATCGCTGAGGAATGTTGCTGGCGCGCTCCGTTGCGCTACCGGACGCATCGCCTCCCCAAAATAGCCGACAGCGCCCCATACCGCCACTGACGCAAAGCGTTGCGGCTGTGTGCCAGCTGCAATCAGCGCCACTTCCCCGCCGTCGGAATAGCCGATGATGTGGGCAGTGTCTACCCCAAGCACGTCCATCAAGGCCAAGACATCCTCAGCGTCTTGATAGTAAAAGTCGTTGGGGAAGTCCCGCTGTGGCGGGCGCGAATTGCCATAGCCGCGCAGCGACGGCGCAATCACCCGAAAACGCGGACTCAACCAATCTATCACATGCCCCAAATGTAAGCGGCCAGTGCCAAGCCAGCCATGCAGGGCGATCAAAGTTGGGCCGCTGCCCACATCGTCATAGTACAGGCGCACGCCAGTGGAAAGGTCTGCGTAGGGCATGGGAAAAACGTCCTTTCTGCCATCAAGATATAGGGCTTCATCTATAACCGTTTTGGCCGATTTACACAAGCGCCGATCTGATTGGCACTATTGGGCATAACACCCGCCTAGCGGTCTTCATTAGGCTGTACTATAGCGATAGCCATCAACCCCACAGGAGCAACCCATGCCGACCTATCACTATCATCTGGCCGATGTCTTTACGTCCGTCCGCTTCGGCGGCAACCCGTTAGCGGTATTCCCGCCACAGGCACATATCCCTTCCGACGCGCTGATGCAGCAAATTGCCAAAGAGTTAAGCCTGTCTGAAACGGCGTTCGTCTTGCCGCCCGCTGACCCCGCCAATACCTACCGCGTGCGGATTTTTACGCCTGCCGTCGAACTGCCGATGGCCGGGCATCCCACCATTGGGACGGCGTTTGTGTTGGCAAAACTAGGGCTGGTGGATGTGCCGAGCCAGATCACGTTTGAGGAAGGCGTCGGGGTGATCCGTGTAGGGTTGGCGCACGATGCACACGGGCAAGTGGTCGCCACCATGCAGCAGCCGATGCCGACCTTTGGCGAAATTGTCCAAGATCGGGCTGGCGTTGCCGCCCTGCTATCGTTGGATGAGGCGGGCTTGATCGAGGGCTTGCCGCTACAGGTCGTTTCAACGGGCGTGCCGTTCTTGTTTGTGCCAATCAAAGACTTAGCGACGATTGCCAACGCCAAACTGCGGCTGGATTTGTGGGAACAGCAGTTTAGCCGCTTTGTTGGCCTTTTCTTGTTTACGCCACACACCCAACAGGCAGGTGTAACCGTCCATTCACGCATGTTTGGGCCGGGGGTCGGCATTCCAGAAGACGCGGCCACAGGGGGCGCCAGCGGGCCATTGGGCGCATATTTGGTGCGCTATGGGCTGGCACAAGCCGGAACGATTTTGAGCGAACAAGGGATCGAAATGGGACGGCCTAGCTTAATCCAGATCGAGATTAGTCACGACGGCGGCGAATTTACGCGGGTGGCAATCGGTGGGAGCAGCGTTTACATCGGGCGCGGGGAATTGGTGCTGGAATAAATCACCGTAGGGGCGACCCGGCGGGTCGCCCCTACCATCAATCACAGGGGTTAGCGGGCGTCGTAGCCGGGGCCTGTGGAGTAGAAATCGTAGTTGGGTTGAATGTCTGCGGTGAGGTCTACCACTTCGCCGCCAGCGTATTCGATCAACTCTTTGCTGTCGTGGTCGCGGCGCTTTTGCTTGGCGGCCATGTCGTAGCTGTCTGACACTTCTTCTTCGATGAAGATGGCTTCATACGGGCATTCTGGGATGCAGGCACCGCAGTCAATGCAAGTATCTGGGTCAATGTAATACCACGGCCATTCGCTTTCTGGCTGGCCGGGGATGATGCACTCTACGGGGCAAACTTCTACGCAGGCGCCGTCACGAAGGCAAAGGCTGGTGATGATGTGGGTCATGGTCGGTTCTCCAAAGGTCAGTGAAATAGGCTGCTTGATTGACTGATTGCCCTAAGCATAACAGGGTTTAACCGAGCATTCTGTGACTTATGTTGGATTTGAAAAACGAATTTTACAGATTGTCGTTTTTGTTTTTCATCCCTGCGCGATTTAACTTAACCAGAGTTAAATTATTGCGGCACACGTCAACCTTCAGCGATGCGGCATTTCACCCATGACCGATATTGCCTATAATCAGGCGGATGCTGATAACCTGAAGGATTCTACCCGATGCGCTTTCGTTGGTGGCTGTTTACGCTTTTGGCGCTCTTAACGTGGTCAGCGACCGCGCAAGACACCCAACCGATCAACCCTCTCACTGGACTCCCGCTAACTGATGGTGCCGCGCTCCAGCGCCGCCCGATCCTTGCCAAAATCTCGAACGCGCCGGCGTTGGTACGTCCACAGGCCGGGCTAGGCGCCGCCGATCTTGTCTTTGAACACTATGTCGAAGGTGGCCTAACGCGCTTTTCCGCCTTGTTCTACGGGGAAGTGCCGCCGCGTGTGGGTTCCATCCGTAGCGCACGCTTGATAGACTATGAGTTAACCGCCGCCTATCAAGCGATTTTGGCCTTTGCTGGTGCCAGTACAGGCGTCGAAGAACGGATTTACGGCTCCGTCGCGCTGGAAATTGACGACGAGCGCCAAGCCGAAGGCAAACCGATTTGGCCGCCTAGCGACTTTGCCGCACGCGCCTATAAGGGGATTTTCTACGGCTACCCCACGTACTATCGGGATGAAACGGTGATTGTGCCGCATAACCTGTTTATGACGCCTACGGCGTTGTGGTCGCTTGCCAGTGCCGATGGCGTCAATCCGCCCGTGACGCTCACGCCGATGACCTTTAACCCGATCCCCCCTGCTGCACCACAGGGAGCGGCGACACATCTGCTGGTGCGCTATGAAGGGACGGTGGCCGAATGGTTCTATCGGCCAGAGCGCGGCGCGTATGAGCGCTACAGTGACGGTCTGCCGCACTATGATGCCAATACCAACACCCCCGTTTATGCCGAAAATGTCGTGGTGCTATACGCCAACCATACCCTTAGCGACATTGTAGAGAGTCAGTATCAGGGGAATAACAGCTATGGGCTGGAAATTCAACTGTGGTTTGAGGGGGACGCGCTGGTGATCCGTGACGGGCAAGCGTATCCCGTGCGCTGGTTGCGCCCTACACGCGAATCGCAGATCAGCCTTGTGGCGCTGGATGGAACGCCGTTCGCGCTCAAGCCGGGGCGGACGTGGTTTCAAGTCGTCCGCCCGCCTGAACAACAAAATCCCGCAACGGAATGGGTACAACTACAGTAACCGCAGTGAAAAAAGTGATGAGTAAAAGCAGTAAATACAGCCACTACAGTAAGGGCAGTAACCAAAGTGATGAGTCACTCACTCACTTACGCAGGCTATGAGCAAGAATCTGTTCAATCCCCCTTTTACGGGCGAGACAGGTCTCGCCCCTACAGGGTCGGGGTCTGTAGGGGCGCCACCTGTGGCGTCCGCGAGACTCATCACTGCTTTTACTGCCCTGACTCATCACTGCCTTTACTCGTCACTGTAGTTACTGCTTTTACTGTTTTTAGACGTATTGCGCCGGATTCCCGCGTGATCCCTTTTTGCTGTCCGGCCAAGTGGTGGCTTCGTCAAACTTGACGTTATCCACATTTGCGCCGGTGAGCTTGGCGTCCAGCAGGTTCGCGCCGCTCAGGTTCGCGCCGCTCAGGTTCGCCCCCGTGAGCCGTGCGCCTTGCAGGTTCGCCCCAGTGAGGTTGACGCCGCTCATATTCGCGCCGTTGAAGTCACAGCCCACCGCCTGCACCACCGTCAGGTCAGCGAAGGGCATACTGGCAGACCGTAACACGCTCTCGCGCAAGGTCGCGGCCTTGAGGTTGCTCCCGCGCAGGAACGCCCCTTCAAGGTTGAGGCGTGTCAAATCCAATGCTGATAAATCTACGCCGCTCAAACGCGGATTTTGCCCGGCTGGAATGAGGGCAAGGATCAACTGCTGACGGTTAATTTCGGCCATGTTTTAGTTCCTCTCGGTAATAGGCTAAGACTTGCTCAATGGTTTGATCTAACGTGGTGGTCGGTTCCCAACCCACCAACCCCTTGATTTTATCTATAGCGGGGACTCTGCGCCTAAAATCTTCAAAGCCATCTTCATAGGCTTGCTCGTAGGGGATCATTTCAATGCTAGAGGCGCTGTCAGCAAGGTCACGGATGCGCTCTGCCAGTTGGTAGATGCTGATTTCTTCCGTGCTGCCCACATTGACGACTTGCCCAATGGCGGCCTCAGATTCGGCAATTTTTTGCAGCGCGTCAATCACGTCAAAGACATTGGCGAAGCAACGGCTCTGTTGACCGTCGCCATACACACGGATCGGCTCATTCTTGACCGCCCACTTCGCAAAGCGCGGCACAACCATCCCATATTGCCCGGTTTGGCGCGGCCCCACTGTGTTGAATAGCCGCACAATCCGCACGGGCAAGCCTGTTTCGCGGTAGTAGGCCAACGCCAAAAATTCATCTACCGCTTTGCTGGCGGCGTAGCTCCAGCGGCTGCGGGTGGTGGGGCCAAGCAAGCTGTCGTCATCTTCTCGAAAGGGGAAGCTCACGCCTTTGCCGTAGACCTCTGAGGTAGAAGTCATTAAGATGGGTTTGCGGTAGCGGCGGGCGGTTTTTAGCACGACTTCTGAGCCGAAGATATTCACTTCGATGGTGTCAATCGGCGCTTCGATGATCCGTTGCACGCCGACCACAGCGGCCAAGTGATAGATGATGTCACATTCGCTGACCAACCGGTCTAGCACATGGATGTTGCGGATGTCCTCAATGGCAAAGCGGAAGCCGCTATGGGTTTGCAGTGCAGCGATATTTTCAAAGCGGCCAGTGGAAAGGTTATCTAAGACGGTGACTTGCATCCCCTGATTTAACAGGTGTTGCGCCAGATGCCCGCCGATGAAACCCGCCCCGCCAGTGATAAGTGCGTGGGTCATGGTCAAAAAATCCTTTGGTGAACGCCGCAATCTTAGAGGGCAATGCGCCATGCGACAAGGGAAAAGGGGAATGAGCTTTAGGCAAGGCTTACGGCTAGGGTTCATCCTCCACCGACACTGGGGCTGTAAGTGGCATTGCGCGTTGGGCAACCGCAAGAATAGCATCTAGTTTCTGTACCACCTCTGGCACAATCTGCTCCGCAGTGAGATATTGGACAAGCTGATGAAAGTTTGACTTTGCCATTGCATTGGGTAGCCCCAATGCTTGGTAATACGCCGCAAAGAGTGGGGTTAAAAAGTCGTCGCTGATTTTGGTATTGTGCCACCAACTGTGGCTCAGGTCGTGGAGGGCAATCGGCGGGATATACAGTTCGATGATATTTTGCATCACTGCTTCGACGCGCTGTTGTTCTTGGCGCTCAAACATATCTTCACTGAGGGCGTTCCCACGCGCATAGGCTAATAACACATCGGGGTAGGCTAAATAGTTTTCAATCTCACGCCGTTCCCACATCAACAACGGCAGTTGTGGATTCACTGGAAGTCCCTTTTCTAGCCGATCAAACAGCCCAATCCCGA
Source organism: Phototrophicaceae bacterium (assembly GCA_049318725.1). Classification (GTDB taxonomy): domain Bacteria; phylum Chloroflexota; class Anaerolineae; order Aggregatilineales; family Phototrophicaceae; genus CAIRDJ01. The sequence continues at coordinate 6,486 of JBMOFU010000110.1, forward strand.
CCAAATTCGGGAAGGCATCGCGCAGGGAAAAGAAATGTTCTAGCGCCTTGTTCGGTTGGTTCGCCACCTCATGCGTGAAGGGGCGCTCTAAGATCGCTTGGGCGGGATGATTAAGTTTAGCGGCCATCCCTTGCAAGATGCTTAAATCGGTTGTCCCCTCAAGGTATAACACCCACCCCGTTTGTTCAGCTTGGGCGTAATGATCGAAACCATATTGGGCAAGCGCATTCAACACATGATCTTTTTTGCTAACGGGGTGCGGCTTGCCTGTGAAGGCAATCACCAAGTCATTTTGGGCGGCCACATTCAAGATCACCTCAGAATGCGTGGCAATCAACAGTTGGTTGCCTTTTTCGGCAGCGACCTGTACAAGCGTTTGATAGATTTGCCGTTGGCGCAAAATTTCAAGGTGGGCGTCGGGTTCATCTAACAGTAAGGTCGTGTTGGGGTTGGCATACAGATAGGCCAGCAACAGCAACATCTGGCGAAAACCATACCCTGAAGCGGTCAGGTCATGGGCAGCCTTGCCACCTTCGCTATAGCTTAAGTGGAGTGTTCCTAAATCCGCATTGTACTCTGGGATATTTAACCGCGCACCGAATAAACTTTCGAGTTGCTGGGTGAGGGATTCCCAATCTTGCGCGGAATTTTCATAGACGCGGTAGCACAGGTTTCGCAACACTTCAGCAGTGCGCCCTTCACCAATCCGCCGATTGACCGCACCCAGTTGAAGCAAATCCTCTTGAGAAGATAAACCCGAAAGCGGTGGCAAAAACGCCATTTGCGTTTGCCGTGCGCCTTCAGGAACCCGATAAGGGGTGCTTTCTGCCTCAGTTTGTCCGATGGGACGGCAACGGATGTTTTCTGAATCTACCGTTTCAAATTCTAGGCCACATTCCCATACTTGATTGAGATGTACCCCCTCTAGGATAATCTCAATCCGTAGCGGGGTGTTGGCCTGCCGCACTTTTTGCCCGTGCCACAGCGCATAACTATTCAAGTTGGGGATGTTCACTAGCTCGCGGCGGTTGATGCTCACCCCAGTGCGCTTAGTCGCCGCAGAAAGTTCACGGCGTTCTAGCCATTTTTTCACACCCGTTGACCATAGCGCTAATGCCTGCAAAGCAGTGGTTTTGCCTGAACTGTTTGGCCCGATAAATACGACGGGGTTTGCCAGTTCAATTTCAACATCATCAAACCGTTTGAAGCGCCGAATGGTCATTTTTGTAAGCATTGACTTTAGTTCCCTTTGCCCGTCATCAACAGCCCCCAAGCCTATAAGATTTAACCGTGCTTGGCTAGTTGATCTTTATCGGCCAGTCATCGCAAGCGACCTCTCATGAACCCTTAATAACCACAAAAACTTGACATGCCCTGCAAAGCGTGTTAATCTTCTGTCTATCGTAAACGACAAAAAGGAGGTGATTCTGTGGATAACGGTCATAAGGGGACAGCCCTAACCTAGCCACTCGTCCTTCTCTACAATATAGGTTTAGGGCAACACGGGAGCCGCTGTTAAGGCTGTCCCCGCGACCCAATCTCTAAGCGGCGGCTCGAAAGAGTCGCCGCTCCGCATTTATCCCCAGAGCGGGTATAATCGGCCTATTGCGTTATCACAGCCCTGATTATGATGGATACCCTGCCGATGTCCAAGCCCGACCGCTACCCCAACGTACCAGCCGAGCCAGCTAAACCAGCCAAGCGCCCAACCCTAGAGCCGGCTCCCCCACAGGCAGAAGCCGCCCGCGCCCGCCCACCGCTGGCGATCTATGCGGCCATCGGCGCGATTGTGGCCGCCACGCTTGGGGTGATCGTCTACAGCGTCTACGTCTACCTCAATCCGTTTAGCCCGCTGAACATCTTCCCGCCCGCGACCCCACTGCCGATCATCATCACTGCGACGTTTTTGCCAGCCACTTCCACCGAAGCTGTACCGCTGGAATTGCGCGTCACCCCCACCCCACTGGGCGGGAGCCGACCCACCGCGACGCTGATCTTGCCGACGGCTGCCATCACCCCCACGCTCCCCGGCGGCGCACAGATTATCGAAGGCACGTTAGTGATCCCGGCCAGCACGCCCATCCCCACCGGTTTGCCCACCGTGACGCCGACCTTTAGCCCCTATCCGTTGCGGTTAAGCGCCGATGGCGTCAGCTACCTTGAAAACGACAACGGGCGCGGCTGTACATGGGCGAGCATCGCGGGGAATATCGTCAATCAGGCGGGGACGGCCTTAAACGGGCTAGGCGTGAAGATCACCGACACCACCAGCGGGGAATTTAGCGTGGTTTACAGCGGCAGTGCGCCGACCTTTGGCGCGGGCGGCTTTGAGTTCGCGCTCGGTGAAGCGCCGCTCATCAACGCCTATCTGTTACAGGTGGTCAGCGCAGCGGGTGCGCCGCTTTCTGCGGAATATCAGGTGATTACCAGTGACCGCTGCACGCAGAATATCGCCCGTGTACGCTTTGAGCAGGTACAGCCGTTTTAGCGCTAGATGACCTATAATCCAGTGGAATACAGCATTATGTTGAGGGAAAATGATGGTTGAGAGCGTGTTTAAGATCAGAAATATAGGGTTATAAAAGGTCTCACGGACGTGGCAGGCCACGCCCCTACAATCGAATGTGCCTGTAGGGGCGGCCACCTGTGGCGCCCGTCGGACGATTGCGAATCTATCTGTAGGAAATATCTTGGTAAATTCCTGTTTGTGTAACGCGAAGAATAACGCAGGGGGCGCACTAGGTCGCCCCCTGTGAGGCAGTGCTAGGTCAAGTCGTCGTCAATCACAATACGGCGCATCGGGTTGGTATCGTTAGGCTTGATCGGGGTCGGCGCCCCCCCCGGAATTTCGTCCATTTGGCGCACAGAGGTATTCTGGTAAGTCACAGGGCGTAACGGCGTAGCACGGCGGCGTTGGCGCATCTGAAAGACCACCACCCCCGCCAATGCCATCACAATCACCACAAAGCCTGCCCCAACCGTAGACACCGCCACCCGTGCGATCATCTGGCGCTGCGCTGCCGGGGACATCTGTAGGTCAATCCCCAACAACGAATTGCCCGCCGCCTCGCTCGCCGCGGGAACATCCAACGGCTGCCCGCCAAACTCGACCACGACAGGCACCGCACTTGCGCTCACCGTTTGGGTGAACAGGTTCGTCGTTGTGGCGCGGTAATCCGTTGCGGCCACCAACACCGAGTAACGGCCATCCACCAACCCTTGAAAGCAGACAATCCCCAGTTCAGCGTTCGGGGAATCCTGTAGGCGGGTGCTGGCAACCACAATGTTATTGCTGTTGAGCAATTCTACCCCAACGCCGCTGTTCAAAACCCGTTCATCGGCGTCTAAAAGGCCATTGCCGTTGTCGTCTGCATAGTTCCGCACGCAAAACTGACCGCCTGCTTGGGCGTTGGCCGTGCAAATCACGGCCAAGCCAAGCGCCACCAGTACCACCCCATAACGCATACGGTTCATTGGCAATTACCCTTGTGCCGCAACGCCGAAGTCAAGGTTCAGCGCTGCGCCTGCCGTCAACGGTAAGCGCAAGCGTGCTGGAGAGACCATCGCATAGCCGACGGGCGGGACGAGTTCAGCGGTATACGCCCCTGCTGACAGATTCGGGAAGCAATACGGCTCGCTGACGCCATCGCTGGTGTAGGTGGTCACCGCCCCTGTGGATTGCGTCAAGGTCAGTATGCCGCCCGCGATTAAGCCTTCATTGGCTTCACGCACACGGTTGCGGTTCAGGTCATCAAAGACCGTCATACACAGCCGCACGCTGGCGCTAGAAATATCCAGCGTCGGCAAGGCTGAAGGCGAAGTCGGTTGTACAGCGGGGGCAGGGGTTGGGGCAACTTCAACAGTATTCGCACCACGCCTGCCGAATAGCCCGCTTAACAGGCTATTGGCCTGTTCGTTGCTCAACGAGCCGCCAGACGTTGCACCGGCTTGAGCAGTGGGAGCGGGCGCTTCGGGCGTGGTGCCTTCTGGAATGAGAACCACCCGCCCACTGGCAACCCCACCGGGGATCGGTGTGGCAGGGATGGCCGTCGGGGGGATGGCAGGCGCAGGCTCAATGATGATCTGCTGGCCGATTTGCAAGAAGCGGATGCTCCCTAGCGTGGGGTTCACATCAATGAGTTGCTGGCGCGTTTTGCCGTAGGCCACAGCAATACTGTCCAGTGTGTCGCCCGTCCCGACGGTATGCACCACAGACCCATCTTCACGCGCGCCCTGCGCGTTGACAAACGGCACATACTGGAAGGCGGGTGTCGGCGTTGCGGCAGGGGCAGCGGCGGCAGCAGCACCACCCGCCCCACCCACCGTCAACTTGACATCATCAATCCATACGCCGTTGTTGGCGTAAGGCTGGCCTTGCGTGGCAAAGATGAACACCGTGATTTGCGACCCCGTAGCGGTGGCACTGACCACTTGCCGATCCCAACGGTCATGCGGTTCTAGCCACCCTGACCAGACGATCTCCGCAGAGTTCGGATCGTTGCCGCCGTTCGGGTCAATGCCGATGCGCGTCTTTGCCCCAGAAGCGCTATCGCTCCCACAGAATTCACGAATGCCGCTTGGCGGGGTACATGCCTTGACTTGGCTTTGCGCTTCGGCCTGATATGCCGTGCCGCTGGTGGCGTTCACCGTCTGGAAGATGGCCACGTTGAACTGCACATAACTGCCATCAAAGTTCAAAACGGCTGCGCCTTCTGGCACGCTAGGGCCAGGCCCGCGGTGCGGGAAGGCATACACTTTGTCACCGCGATTGTAAAACTGGGCGGTATCAGTCGCTTGGCCGAGCCAAACTTCCCAACCAGCGGGGATATTCATGTCTCCACGGCCACGCCCCAAGTAAGGGCCAAAGCTACCTTCTTCAAGGCCGCCGTTGGTGAGCAAATTATCTTGAGCATTGACGCTGAACTGTGTCAGCGATAGCCCGATCATCAGCAAAGTCATTAAAGCCATTAGAATGCGTCGCATGGGATTTTTTTGTCCTCCCGAAAGAACGGTCTGCCGAAGGTATGCGGGCGCAATTGTATCATCAGGCAAAAGGTGCGGTAAGTGTGGAAGTTGCACCTTCAGCTGACGCTTGCCCTATCGCGCGGTTCGGTCAAAGCGATAAAACGTCAGGTCAGCCGTGTGGTACTGTGCGCTGAGGGTATAACCGTCATCGAAAGCCGTCAGCCAATCTGGGGGATGTGATGACGGTTGGCTGATCCCCACCCATACGCGCGGGGAGTTGAGCCTGACCAGCAACGCACGCACTTGATCCGGCGAAGGGTCGCGCCATGCAAGGTCAATCGTTAGGCCAGCCAGCATATCGCCGTGATTGGCGTAGTAG
>JBMOFU010000111.1:0-11826 GCA_049318725.1 Phototrophicaceae bacterium
GCAATATATTGCGCCCCTACGGAATTGTGAATACGCCTGTAGGGGCATGATACCACCCCGCGCAAAATCCGCCGACCTACACATTCGTTTGTGGCGTACAACATAACTCGGCTATAATAGCGTTATGCACGCATCACAGAACGTATTGAGGACGACGCATGACGGACGATCAGAAACGTCAATTTCAAATTCACCTGCCCGGTTTGCTCAAGGTCTTGGCAGAAAACCTCTACTCCAGCCAAAAAGTTGCCATTCGTGAGTTGATCCAAAACGCGCACGACAGTTGCACCCGCCGCGCCGTAGAGTTCAAAGAACGTGACTACAAACCGCGCATTGATGTGCGCGTAGATGCCCCCAACCGCACCATTATCATTGAAGATAACGGCTCTGGCCTAACCGAAGATGAAATCGGCGACTACCTTGCCACCATTGGCCGTAGCTATACCCGCCAATTGGGAGAAAACCTGTCTTTCTTGTCGCCAGAGCAGGCCGAAAAGCTGATTGGTCAGTTTGGGCTAGGCTTCTTGAGCGCCTTCTTGGTCGCCTCTGAAGTGACCTTTATCACCCGCTCGGTCAAGCCAGACAGCCCTACGCTGCAATGGCACTCCAGCGGCGACGTTCACTATGACCTCAAGCCCGCGCCGGAACGTGCCATCGGCTCTCGGGTGGAACTCAAGATTAAGCCAGCGGCGGCGTTTTTGCTCAACCGTCAAGTATTGGCCGAAACCGCTCAACAATTTGCCGACTTTTTGCCCATCCCGGTCTACATGGAAGGCGACACTTACCCGATCAACGCCCAGACTGCCCCGTGGGAAGCGCTCGACCCAACGCTTGCCATTCAGGACTATATTCAGCGCGTGTACAACGTGGAACACCCCTTAGCGGTGATCCAACTCAAAGATCACCTGATTAATCTCGGCCACGACGAGATTAGTATCCCCATGAACGGTTTTGTCTTTGTGCCGCAGGGGAGTGTCGTTTCGATCATGGAATACGGCGATATGAGCATCTACATTCGGCGGATGTTCATCTGCAACGGCCACCGTGACCTGCTCCCCAGTTGGGCGCGCTTTGTGCGCGGCGTGATTGACTGCCCACAACTCCAGCCGACGGCCTCACGGGAAGACATCCGCCAAGAGGATAACTTCACCTTCGTGCAGCAGGCGCTCGAACAGCAATTGCTCGAAGGCCTACAGGCGATTGCCGTCAATACGCCGAGCGTCTGGCGTCAGATTGTGCAAGGTCACCGCAACGTGATTATGGGCTGGGCAACCCGCGACAATGACTTCTTTGAAAGCGTGGCGGATATTGTCACCTTCCGCACCACACGCGGGCAGATGTCCCTGCCAGACTACCTTGACCTGACAGGCGGCACGCTCTATTACGTCACGCGAGAGATGGGAACTCGTCAAGAGCAGTTGCTCGGTGAAGGCTTTGGGATGCCTGTGATTGACGCCTCTCACTTTGTAGACCCAGTGTTCTTGCAACGCTACGCAGACTTCCGCCCCAATACCCACCTTGTACAACTGGACAACGATGCCAACAAGCTGATGCGCCAGACCCAAGACCCCTCGTTGCGCCCGATCTTGGAATTTTACCGCAGCAAGGGCGTTAAGGCGCACACCGTCACCTTTAAGCCAGAAGCCATTCCAGCCGTGTTGATCTTCCCGAAGGACGCCGAGTTCATCAAAGAAACCCGTGAAGCGCTAGACAAGGGCGAAGTGCCGGGGCCGTTCGCGGGCTTGGTCGGCTCTTACTTGAACAATATGCCCGTAGATGAAGCGTCACTCAACGGCACGCTGCACATCAACATTGCCAACCCGATGATTCAACAGTTGGCCGCCATGAGCGACAGCGCCAACCGCGACGCCGTGTTGTGGATCATCTATCAGATGGCGCGCTTGCTGGCCGGACGCATGTTAGACAATCCGCAGGTGGTCAACCTGTTTGAAGATTCCGCCGCATCGTTGAAAACGCTGTTGGGGGAATAAGCCGCACGCGGGGGCATGAGGGTTCATGCCCCTACACATCGAACGCAGCCACAAGTACAGGATCACGACCGTTCAGCCGCTCGGCATATCAGAGTAGTTTGCTCACGCTGGTGGGCATGTCTAGCTCACCGTCGTCTTGAAGCCGTGTCATGGGGGTATTGAGGATTTGCGCCCGTAGCGCGGCTTTGAATGCCTGCCGTTCGTCTTCATCCATTAACGCCAACAACGTCTCGACTTTATCGGGGGCAGCGCTTTCGCGCTTGCGCTTACCGCCAGACTCTTGGCGCTGTACCTCACGGATAAGCGCTTTAATGCGATCTTCCCCGACTAAGCCCCACAGACCGCGTGTGGCGGCGTAGGCCACCCCTAGCGACATCGCCGTAATCAAGACGCTGCCGAACGATACGCCGCCGGGCTGTGTGCTGGCAACGATCGCAAGCACCATCGCACACACCCAAATAATCAAGGTGAGGAAGGTACGCTGGCCGGGGTCGGGGATGGGGGTCATGGGGTGCCGTCCGTTATCGCTAGGGTTGTGAACATCGGTTGATTATCCCCCAATACGCACGGGTGGGTCTAGGGGTTTCTGGCATGGCAAGCTGTGCTAAAGTTAGGCGGCGGCTACCCATGTAAAAGGCAACCCAATGACTTGGCAACCGATTGAAAACCTGCCCCCTAGCTGGCAGACCCTCACCGACCCCGATTTGCCCTCTTTAGCCAATGTCTGGCGGGAGCAGCGTCAACGCCTAGAAAATACCAACGCTTATAAAACCTTTATGGGCAAGCTCCGCCGACGGATTGCCATTGAAACGGGCATCATCGAACGCCTGTACACGATTGAGCGCGGTGTTACATTCACCCTGATTGAATATGGGATAGATGCCTCACTCATTCCACACGGTAGCACAGACCGCCCCGCCCAAGAAGTGATTGAAATCATCCGCGACCAAGAAAGCGCGGTGGAACGTGTCTTTGATGTGGTTGCCAACCAACGCGACCTTTCTACGTCGTTTATCAAGTCATTGCATCAACTGTTGACCAAAAATCAGCCGACAACCGAAGCCATAGATCAGTTTGGCCGCTTGGGGGAAGTCGCGTTGTTGCGGGGCGACTGGAAGCGACTGCCGAACAACCCCACCCGCAAGGATGGCAGCCTTCATGAGTATTGCCCGCCCGAACAGGTTAGCAGCCAAATGGATCAATTGATCGTGTGGCACTTGCAACACCTGCACGATGGCGTTTCGCCAGAGGTTGAGGCGGCATGGCTACATCACCGCTTTACGCAAATCCACCCGTTTCAAGATGGCAACGGGCGCGTGGCGCGCAACTTGGCAACGCTGGTGTTCCTCAAAGCGGGCTGGTTCCCGTTAGTGGTGTTAGACGATGACATGAAAGACCCTGCCCGCAATCACTACATCGAAAAGCTAGAGGCAGCAGACAGGGGTGACCTTAAACCCTTGGCAGACCTTTTTGCGGCGGCACAGCGTAAAACCTTCATTTCGACCCTTAGCCTGTCTGAGGAAGTGCGTGCCGAACAAGCAGACCGTCAAGCGGCATTACAAGCACTCGGTCAGCGGATCAGCCAACGCCAAGAAACTGCATTGGCAACGATCCGCCAGCAACTTGAAACCCACCACGAACAATTACGCAAGGTCGCTTATGATCGTATCGCGCAACTACAGCGTGATCTTGCAGGCACGTTGTCCCAAGTGAACCCAACCTTTAAGCTAGAGTTTGCTACCCCACAGGCAGAACGGGCAAATTACTATCGTTACCAGATTATCGAAACCGCCAAAGCGCTAGACTACTACGCCAACCTGAACAGCTACCGTGCATGGGTACGGCTTTCGATCCAACTGGAGGGGATTCAAACCGAGTTGCTGGTGTCGTTCCATGCGCTAGGGCGCGATGACCAACCGATTGGGGCGTGTTCAGCCTGTGCGTGGCAAAAACTGCCCGATGAAAACGGTGATCCCACCGTTGCCCAAAGCCTGAGCGCGCTCTGCCCAGAACCGTTCACCTTCGGCCACCAAGAGGATACCCAAACGTTGTTGGGGCGCTTTGACCGTTGGATTGAAGGCGTCATTGTGTTAGGGATAGAGTACCTGCGCCGTCGGATATAAGCGGCATTAGGTGGGGGTTTCTGCACCGTTGACACCCCCCGCGCTTTACCCGATACTACAGCGCGAAAACCCGTTCAGGCAACCCGCAGGAACTCCCTCCCATGAAATTGGCATTGGTGCATGACTGGCTGAATCAACGCGGCGGTGCAGAGGATGTCTTAGAGGTCTTGCATGACCTTTATCCAACCAGCCCCATCTATACCAGCATCTACTATGCCGAAAAGATGCCCGCCAGCTACCGCCAGTGGCCGCTCAAAACGCTGTGGATAGACCATATGCCCTTCATCCACCAGCGTCACCAGCCGTATTTGCCGCTGTATCCGTTGGCGTGGTCAGGGACGAAGCTCACGGGCTATGATGTGATCTTGAGCAACAAAAGCGGCTTTTGCCATGCGGTACGTCACGACGCCAACACCCTCCATATTTGCTATTGCCTGACGCCCACACGCTATGTGTGGCAGGTAGACGCCTACTTGAATCGTGAAGGCTACGGTAGCCTGACCGGGAACGCGCTGCGCCCATTGATTGCGGCCTTGCGCGCCTACGACTTTGCCGCCACACGCGGGGTGAACCACTTCATCGCCATCTCGACAGAGGTGCAGCAGCGCATCAAGAACTTCTATCGGCGCGACTCGGTGATTATCTATCCGCCCGTCGAAACCGCACGCTTCACCCCCTCTGACGGCTACGACGACTATTTCTTGTGCCTGTCTCGGTTGATCCCCTACAAACGGATTGACCTTGCAGTACAGGCCGCTACCCTGTTGAATGTGCCGCTCAAGGTGGCCGGGCATGGCCGCGCCATTGACCAACTCAAGGCGTTGGCCGGTCCCACAGTGGAGTTTTTAGGCTATGTGCCAGACAATGAGATGAACACACTACTTGCCCGCTGTAAGGCGTTCATCTTCCCCGGCCTAGAGGATTTTGGCATTGCCCCCGTACAGGCGATGGCCGCAGGCCGCCCCGTGATTGCCTTTGGCGCGGGCGGCGCGCTGGATACCGTCATCCCCGGCCTCAGCGGGGAACTGTTCCATGAGCAAACGGTGCAAAGCCTTGCGGCGGCGATGCAAGCCTTCAAGCCCGACCAGTACGACACGGCAAAAGTCCGCGCCCACGCAGAAACGTTTGACCGCACGATCTTTGAGCGCGAAATCACATCATTTGTTGACCAAGCGACCCGCGCCTTTGGCGATGGGCGGGCGTTTGTGTGGGAAAGACCGAGGTAAAACACAATGGAACTAATGGCCTATGGGCGCGTGTTAGTGCGCTGGTGGTTCTTAATCGTGATTCCAGTGGCGTTGGGCGTGGGCGCGGTGATCTATCGGGAACGGCAGGCCGCGCCGACCAGCACCAGCTACAGCACCGTGATCCGCTTCAGCGCGGCGCAAACCGCCCGCGAAATGACGGGCGAGCGCGGCGAACTACAGGACGTATGGCTGGCTTCAGAATTAAGCGTCAAGGCGCTGATTACGTGGGTACAGACCAGCACCTTTAAGGATCAAGTGGCGGCGCGCTTGGCCGAAGACGGGCTAACGGTCAACCTCAACGCGCTAGGGGTGGCCTCTGACCATGAACGCAGCGTGGGGCAAATCTTCTTGAGCTACCCAGACGGCGCAGACTTGGCGCAGATCACCGCCGCCGCCCTAGAGGTACTCCAGCAGGATAGTGCAGCGTACTTCCCGCAATTAGGCCAAACGCCGAGCGTCACGATTTTGGATGACATCCAGATCACCGCCGCCCCGCCGCCGATTGCCAGCCGCGTAGAGCCAATCCTGTTGATGGGCGTGGCAGGCTTAGGTGGGCTGGCGCTGGCGATTTTGGCCGCCACGCTTGACCGCACGCTCTATAACCGTGACGATGTAGAGCGCTTAGGCTTGCGCGTGATTGCGAGCGTGCCGCGTGACTGAGATGGTTCCGGTGTTTGAGCAGACCAACATCACCCGCTACCATTTAGAGCAAGCGTTACGGCTGTGCGGCCTGCCGCTGACGGTGCATCCAGACGCCTTTGCGCTAGAGGGCGAAGGCGCGTGGCATATCGCCTACCGCGTCAGCATCCCGCAGCACGCCCACCCCTTTATCGTGCGAATCCGCAAGCCCGCGCCTTACGGTCAACTGCAAACCTACGCTGACCACGCCGCCGAATGGCACGCCGAATATCTTTCCACCAGTTTGTACTATCGGCAGGCCAACCGCATTCAGCCGTACATCTGCCCAACAGTGTATTTGTATCATGTGTCTGAAGCATTCACCTGCACGGTAGAAAGCTACATGGGCGCGCAGCTGGATTTGTCCACGCTTGACCGCACGGCGGCGCGGCGCTATGGCCGTCAAATCGGGGCGATGTCTCGTGGGCTGCACCAGAAGAAAACCCACATCATTGGCGCGGGGGAATTCGGCTGGGACGGCGCGAACCTGTACGGCAAAACGCCGATTCAGTCGCCGCGCCTGTTGCGCCAAATCGAACACGCCTACCACGCCACCATCTTTGCCGCCCTGAGCGAAAGCGGTCTGTCGCTTGACCTGCATTCCGTGCGCGACCGTTTGAGCGCCGCCCACCGCCTGCGCGATATAGACGAACCGACGGTGTTGATTAACCGAGACATCTCTCCAGAAAACCTTACCCTACAGGCCGACGGGCGCGTGGGCGTGATTGACCCTTACACCTATTTGGGCAACGGCACACGCTTTGCCGCGTGGTTCATCCACTGTTACCGCTTTTTGCTGCCGGCCTACGCCAGCACCCCACGCTACCGCGATCAACGCTATGATGACCACGCCGAAACGCTGGCGCACATTGCCGACGGCTTTGAGCGCAGCTACACAGGGGACGACGACGACCTGTTGCGCCACATCACTGCCGAGTGTTGGCTGTGGACGCTGGAACAAGCCTACGACGACTATACACGCTTGACCGCCGACGGCCAAGATGCCCGTAGCGTGTTCAAGCACGGTGATGCCCAAACGGTGCGGCGGCGCTTGATGCGTAGCTTACGCCAACTGGAAATGCTCGATTTTTAGAGGGGGGACGTGTGCCATGTCTTTTTTTAACCGTAAGCCAACAATACCCACCAGTGAACCCGATATTTTGCCAGAGCCTATCCCGTCTGCATTGGAGCCTGTTGCCCCAACGCCAGAAAGAGCCATCACACCGCCCAATCGTACCTTTGATACGGTGCTAGGGGCGGGCGCTATCTTGATTGGGGACTTGAGCAGCGACGGCAACGTGCGCTTAGATGGCACGTTCAAGGGGACGCTCAAGATTAGTGAAAATGTGCTGGTGGGGATGACCGCCCAAGTAGACGCCGACCTTTCTGCCAAGACGATTTCGATTGCGGGCAGTGTGCGCGGCGATGTCGTCGGGAATAAGGTACACTTGCTGTCTACGGCAAAGGTGTGGGGCAATATCACCGCCAAGTCGCTGGTGACTGAAGACGGCGCGTTCATTGAGGGCAAGGTGAGCATGGGCGAAACCAGCATCAAGGCCGCGACGCTGTTGCCAGACAAAGAGAAGGTTGAACACAGTGAGGGGTCACAAACGCCATGATTCGTGTGCTATTTATCTGTTTGGGGAACATTTGCCGCTCACCGATGGCTGAGGCCGTTTTTCGGAGTCAGGTGAAGGCGGCGGGCTTGACCGACGAAATTGAGGTGGATTCGGCAGGGATTGGAGCGTGGCACAGCGGTCAACATGCCCATCAAGGGACGTTGCGCGTGTTGAAGGCGCACGGGATTGGCTATAACGGGCGGGCGCGGCAGGTACGCCTAACAGACATCCCGCGTTCTGATTATGTGTTGGCAATGGACAACGAAAATTTAACGTCTTTACAGCGGATGGTTCCCAACAAAACCAATATTCAATTATTTTTGCAGGCGGCCTTTGACAAGGGCTTGGTCAGCGAGCAAGAAATCCCTGACCCGTACTATACGGGCAAGTTTGACGATGCCTACACGCTGATTGAAACGGGGGCAACGGCGTTGTTAGAGAAAATCCGCGCCGAACGGGGGATATAATTAAAAACAGTAAAAAAAGTAATGAGTGATGAGCAAAAGCAGTAAAAAACAGTAACGAGTGATGAGCAACTACAGTAATGAGGGATGAGTGACAAGTAACTACTCGTCACTGCCCTTACTGTTTTTACTCGTTACTCGTCACTGCTTTTACTGTAGTTACTGTAGTTACTGTATTCGTCATTTATATAAGGACAAAGCGCATATGAAAGTACTGGTCACAGGCGGCGCGGGATACATCGGCAGCCATGTCGTGCTGGATTTAATCCGCCGCAGGCATGAGGTGGTGGTGTTCGACAACCTTTCGGCGGGCTACCGTCAGGCAGTGCATCCACAGGCGACCTTTGTACAGGGCGACTTGCTCCATGAGGCTGACCTTGTAGCCTTGTTCGCCGCCCATCCAGACTTTGACGGCATCATGCACTTTGCCTCGCACATCCAAGTGGGCGAAAGCATGAAAGTGCCGTTTAAGTACTTTCGGGATAACGTCACGGCGGTGATGAACGTGCTTGAACACGGCATCAATGCAGGCGTGCGGCGCTTCATCCTGTCATCTACGGCGAACCTCTATGGCAGCCCAGAAGTGGTGCCGATTGCCGAAGGTGAACGGCTTGACCCCGGCAGCGTCTACGGCGAAACCAAATATATGGCCGAACGTATTTTGCGCTGGATGGACGAGATTTACGGCCTGAAGTATTGCTGCCTGCGCTACTTCAACGCCAGCGGCGCGCATCCCGACGGGCTGATTGGCGAAGCACACATCCCAGAAACGCACTTGATCCCGTTGGTGTTGCAGGTTGCGCTCGGTCAACGCGACGCGGTACAGGTGTTCGGCACCGACTACGACACACCCGACGGCACCGCCATCCGCGACTATGTGCATGTGATGGACTTGGCCGACGCGCACATTCGGGCGCTGGTCGCGCTAGAAGATGGCCGTAGCCGCGTCTATAACTTGGGCAGCGGCAATGGCTACTCTGTGCGCGAAGTGGTCGAAGTCGCCCGTCAAGTGACCGGCCATCCCATCCCGGTGATTGAAGCGCCGCGCCGCGCCGGGGATTTAGGCGTATTGGTAGCAGACAGCACCAAAATCAAAGAGGAACTCGGCTGGGAACCGCAATACGACGACATCAAGAAAATTGTCGAAACCGCGTGGCACTGGCATAACGCCCATCCTAACGGCTACGGCGACTAAGCCATGTTCGTACTGGCGGCGTGGCTGTGGCTGATGGCGTGGGATTCGCCGCAAAACTGCGGCATCCCGCAGGGCGAACGCTGCATCAGCGCGTGGGCGGTGGTGATCTTGCCGCCACTGCTGGAGTGGGTGTATAACGCTTCGGGCGTGCCGTTGGGATTTATCCCGCCAGCGGGCGCGGGGACTGTGCAAGCCACAGGTGCGGGCGCGCTGTGCAGTGTCGCCGCCAGCACGGGCAAGCTGTCTGGCGTGAATGTGCGCCAGTCGCCAGACTTTGACGCGCCAATCATCGGGGATTTGCCGCTAGAGGCGTTGCGCCCCGTGACGGCCATTGGTGCAGAGTGGTACGAAACCGTGACCAGTCGCGGGCGGGTGGGCTATGTGGCGGCACGGGTAACGACGCTAGTCGGCGCGTGCGGCGGGGTAGCGCCCCTGCCCTAGTCGGGGCGTCCCATCATGGGGACGCCCTGACGGACAAAGTCGCGGGATTGTGGAAAAACGCGATTGCCCTAGTAATTGACCAGCAATCACCGTAAATTTTAATATCCGGCCTATGCTGCGGGTCAAACCAACAACCGATTGATAAGCCCCTGTAGCTCACGATAGCTAACCGGCTTGACCAGATAAAAATCCACCAGCGCTTCAATATCGTGGGCATAATCTAGCAGATGGTTGGCACTCACCATAATCCGCCGCACTTGGCGCTCTGGATCGAGTTGGTTAAGCGCCTGCATCACCTCAAAGCCGTTGCGCTTGGGCATGTGATAATCGCTAATAATGAGCGTTGGCAGGGGGTTGCTCTGTAGGTAATTAATGGCTTGTTCGCCGTCGCCAAAAACCGCAACCGTATGGTCAGGCTCTTGGAAGGCTTTTTTCCACAATTGTGCGAGGCTCAGGTCATCTTCAACAATGATAATGCTTCGCATGATCTTTTGTACGCTCATGTCTGTATCAAATACATATAGACACTGAGTATACACCCAAAATTACCGATGATCGCAGTCAAACTAGGCCGACTGTGGCCGCTAGGTCATTCCTTAAAGTACCCAAAATCTACATAGTAGCAACGCGCCCCATTGTGGAGCGTTTCACCCACTTGCTTAAACACAAATATCCCGCCGTTGATGCGCTTCATCCGCTTTTTCATGGTAGACCACTGAGACTTAGACGGCTCTGTATTGCCCGGCTGAAGCGTGAAATAGCTTGGCAGGACAAACGCACGGTAGGCATTGGCTTTAATCTCGGTCAAGCCGTGAAACGCCACACCGAACACCGTGCGGGCGTAATTTTGGACGTACACCATTGGGCGGCGGCTCAGTTCTGGTAAATCATCTTCATAGGTCATGGTCAGGGGTCACTTTCATAATCCGGTTAAACAAGATGGGGCATGATACCCCATGCCCCTAGCGTTCACAACGGTGCTTACAGGTTACTTGCTGCCGACTTGCACGACGCTGTTGGTCAGTGTGCCAATCGGCGGGATGGTGATTTCGACGCGATCCCCCACTTGGAGCGTGAAGGTGTCTGGCGGAACAAGGCTGGTTCCGGTGAGCAACAGCACCCCACGACGGAAGGTTTTTGCCCGCCCTAAGTAGCCGACCAACTCTGGCAGGCGGCGCTTGAGCGCTTCGGTGGTCGTGCGGGCGTTAAAGACACTCGTGTCATTGCGGAAGATGTTCACGCTAATTTCGACTTCCGGCCATGCGTTGGCGGCGGGTTGCAGCCAAATGCGCGGCCCCAACGCGCAAGACAGGTCATACATCTTGGCCTGCGGCAGATACAGCGGGTTTTCCCCCTCAATGTCACGCGAACTCATGTCATTGCCAATGGTGAAGCCAATCACTTCCAGACGGCGGTTGAGGACGAGCGTGAGTTCTGGCTCTGGCACTGACCATGTGGCGTCGGCACGGATGCCGACGTGATCGCCCTCGCTGACAATATCCAGCCCGTTGGCCTTGTAGAACAGTTCGGGGCGCGCTGCACTGTAAACGCGGGTATAGATGTTGCTGTTGCCGCTTTCGCGCTCACGCGCTTCTTCGCTGACTTTGTACGTGACGCCCGCCGCCCAAATCTCTTGGCTGTTGAGCAGCCCCTTGAGCGTGGGCTTGACATCGGCGGGCAACGGATTGCCTTTGGCGTCGTCCAGTGCCGTTTGCAGGTCTGCGGCAGCGATGTCGGTCATCATCAGGTCAAACGACGGGATTTTCCACTCATCAACGGCATAGCTGGTTGTGCCGTCGTGATAGGCCAGTTTGGTTTCGCTGCCGTCAAGATAGCCAAAGAGATATTGTTGCCCTACTGTCATCGGATAAGTCCTTTTCAATAAATGTCGCACGGTTATACAGCCTCCCTAAGATCATAACTCACGTTACGCACCAAGCAAGAATTTACCGGCAAATCTTGCACAGGCCTGTTAAAAAGGGTCTCACGGACGAGGCAGGCGTCGTCCCATGCGTACCTACTTAACACGATCATGCACATTTTCGGGTTTTTAGGGGTTACACGGACG
>JBMOFU010000112.1:0-11642 GCA_049318725.1 Phototrophicaceae bacterium
AAAAACCCGAAAATGTGCATGATCGTGGTAAGTGGGTACACATGGGACGAGGCAGGCCTCGTCGCTACAGGTCATGGCATGTAGGGGCGACAGCTGTATCGTCTGTGTTTGTGGCGTTAAAATTCGTAATGAGCAATTCGGGTAAACTATGGCGCACACATAACCCGCACGGGTATGATAGGGGGGATGGAATACGGGTTTTGCCGACATTCAAAATTAGCTTTAAGGAGCAATATCATGAGCGTAAAAGTCTTAGATTTTGTCAACGGCACATGGACGGACGCCCCCACCGCTGAACTGCTTCGGGTGATGAATCCCGCACAGGGCGCACCGATTGCCGAAGTGATTATGACGCCGAAGGAACTGGTTGCCCAAGCGGTAGAGGCCGGGCATAGCGCCTTCCTCACATGGCGGCGAATCCCCGTTACTGAACGGATTCAATATCTGTTCAAGCTCAAGATGCTGTTAGAAGACAACATTGACGACATCGCCAAGACCATCACCAACGAGTGCGGCAAGACCTACAAAGAGAGCATTGCCGAAATGCGGCGCGGCATCGAAAATATCGAAGTCGCCTGTGGGATGCCCTCGATGATGCAAGGCGTCAACAATGAAGACATCGCCGCCGGGATTGACGAGCATATGTTCCGTCAGCCGTTGGGCGTGGTCACAGCCATCACCGCCTTCAACTTCCCCGCCATGATCCCGCTGTGGTTCTTGCCTTACGCGGTCGCCACTGGGAACACGTTCATCCTTAAGCCCAGTGAAAAAGTCCCGATGACCAGCGTCAAGTTGTTTGAACTGATTGAACAGGTGGGCTTCCCCAAGGGCGTGTTGCAACTGGTCAACGGCGGCAAAGAAGTCGTAGACGCCCTGCTTGACCACCCGTTAGTGCGGGCAGCCAGCTTCGTCGGCAGCACACCAGTGGCAAAGTATATCTATAGCCGTGCAACCGCCAACGGCAAGCGGGCGCAATGTCAAGGCGGGGCAAAGAACCCCGTCGTGATTATGCCCGACGCCGACATGGAAACCGCCACCCGCATTATGGCAGACAGCGCCTTCGGTTGTGCCGGGCAACGCTGTTTGGCCGCCTCTGTTGCCATCACCGTAGGGGCTGCCCGCAACAGCTTTACCGAAATGATTGCCGACGCTGCGGCGTCGCGCAAAGTCGGCTATGGGCTGGATGCCGACACACAGATGGGGCCGGTCATCACCCGCGAGAGCAAAACGCGCATTGAGGGCATTATCACTGCCGGGCAACAACAAGGGGTCAATGTGTTGGTGGATGGCCGTAACAAGACGGTCAGCGGCTATGACGAAGGCTACTGGATGTACCCGACGATCCTTAACGATGTGCCGCCCACCAGCGACATCGCCAGCACTGAAATCTTCGGGCCGGTGTTAAGCCTGATGCACGCTGACACGGTAGATGAGGCCATTGCGTTGGTCAACAACCGCAGCTACGGCAATATGGCCTGTATCTTCACCAGCAGCGGCGCCGCGGCGCGCAAGTTCCGCAATGAAGCCGACGCCGGGAATATCGGCATCAATATCGGCGTGGCGGCACCGATGGCGTTCTTCCCCTTTAGCGGCTGGAACGAGAGCTTCTTTGGCGACTTACACGCGCAATCGCATCACGGGGTAGAGTTCTACACCCAAACGAAGGTGGTCGTAGAGCGTTGGCCGCGTGAGTGGTCACGTCAATTCTAAGGCGCTGACTCCCCCGTTACACACTAGGGGCGTCCCATAGGACGCCCCGACTCACCCCTGCCCTACAGCCATGTATTGTAAGCCCGCAACATTGCCAAGCGTCGCACGCAGGTAGCCGTTCGCGTCCAGCAGAATTGGCACAGCGGCAAAGTCCTGCGCGGTGAGTTCTTTATACGCTTCCCATTGGGTAGAAAGTATCGCCGCGTCTGCGCCACGCAGGGCGTCGCTGAACGTGTCTGCCAGCGTGAGGGTATCGCCAAGTTCAGGCGGGAGCGCCTTCACTGCTGGATCATGCCCGACCACGACACACCCCGCCGCGTGCAACCCCTGCGCCAGCTCAATCGCCAACGAACGCCGCAGCGTATCGGTGCCGGGCTTGTACGTCAGCCCCAACAGGGCGATGCGCTTGCCTGTCAGGTCAGCGCCGAGCAATTCACGTAGCCGACGAATCGCCCAGCCGCGATGGGTATTATTGCTCTGCGGAACACCGCTCACGACAGGCAGCACTAACCCGTGCTGAGTGGCTAAATCTCCCATAAAGGTGATGTCGCGTGCCAGCGTGCCACCGCTGAAGGCCGCCCCCGGCCCTAAGTAGGCCGCTTGGCCGATCCGTGCTTCAGACTTCAACCCGCGTTCAACCTCTTTAGCATCTGCACCCACCTGCTCACACAGCGCGGCGATCTCGTTAGCATACGTCACCGAAAGCGCCAAGAAGCCATTGAGCGCGTGCTTGGTCATCTCTGCGGATTCAACCCCCATCCACTCAATGCGATCTGTGATTGGGGCAAAGAGTGCGGTGAGTGTTGCGCGGTCAGATTCATTGCGGACGCCGATCACCACGCGGTCGGGCGTGCGGAAGACGCTCAAGGCTTTGCCCAAGCGCAAGTTTTCTGGAGAGACGGCAAAACGGACGTTGGGCGCGTATTCCCCTGCTGCGTAGGCTTGTTCTAACTGGCGCGCTGACCCAACCGGCAACTGCGACGAAATTAAGACCACTGCGCCTTCCATAAGTAACGGGAAAATCGCGCGCACACGATCCAGCACATAGCCCACATCCGCACGGTCATCGGCGTCTACAGGCGTGTCGAACGTCACCCACACGACCTCTGCCTGTGCGACCGCTTCTTCAGTGTCTGTCGTGAACATCAAGCGTGCGGCCTGAATCCCCTCTAGGGTTAACTCCCCCAGACCCGGCTCGAACAGCGGCGGCGTGGCGCGGTGCAAGTCGCTAATCACGCGCTCGTCGGGGTCTAACCCCATCACATGATGACCGGCCTCCGCAAGGCAGGCCGCCGTCACACATCCCAAATGCCACAGCCCATAAACACAGACCTTCATCACCCACCCCCTTACGATTGACGCGACTCATAAACCCATTCGTTGGCTTGCAACCACTCTAACGTGCGGATTACCCCCTCGCGGATGCTTAGTTTAGGCTCCCAACCGAGCGCACGCACCTTACGGGTGTCCAAAAAGATGAACGGACTATCGCCGATCCAGCCGCGTTCCCCACCGGAATACTGGAACTGTGGCGACAACCCCATTGCCTCGGCAATCCAGCCCGCGCTGTTGTTTACCTCACAATATTCATTCGTCCCCAAGTTGTACAGGTTCACCCGCTCGGTAGATTTTTCGAACACGGTCAACATGGCGTCTAGGCAATCTTGAATATAGAGGTAGGATTTACGCTGTTTGCCGTTGCCCAAGATCGGTAACACGGTGGGGTCATCGCGCAGTTTGCGGTAAAAGTCAAAGACGTGACCGTGTGTGTAGCGCTCGCCCAAGATCGAAACAAAGCGGAAGATATAGCCCGTGAAGCCGAAGCCCTCACAATAGGCGCTGATTAAGCCTTCGCCTGCCAGCTTACTGGCAGCATACAGTGAGGTCTGGATTGGGAACGGTGCGTCTTCTGGGGTGGGGAACACTTTGGCTTCGCCATAGACTGACCCAGTGGATGAAAAGGCAATCCGTTTAACGCCTGTTGCGCGCATCGCTTCTAACACGTTGAACGTGCCGTAGGTGTTCTGTTGAATGTCGCGGTCGGGATGGTCGGTGCCAAAGCGCACATCGGCGTTGGCGGCAAAGTGAATCACAAGGTCAGCGCCGTCTATTGCCGCCGTGAGCGCCTTCACATCGAGCAAATCCCCCACTGCCAACGTAAAGCGGTCAATGGGTTGGGCTTGGTTTAAGAACCGTTGTTGCCCCGTTGAAAAATTGTCATAGGCCGTCACCGTGTGGCCGTCCGCCAACAGACGGTCTACCATGCTGCTACCGATGAAGCCGGCTCCCCCTGTAATACACACGCGCATTGCACAAATCCCTTACGTTAAAGTAATCCAAAAGCCATTAGCGCCAGCACAAAGAACGGCGTCGAAACCAAAAATCCGTCAATGCGGTCAAGCACGCCACCATGCCCCGGCAACAGATGCCCGGCATCTTTCACGCCAAAGCCGCGCTTTACCGCGCTCTCGATCAAATCCCCCACTATCGTCAGCGCGCTAATCATCAGGTTGAGGCCAAACGCCAACGGCACAGACACGCCGAACACAAACACAGTCATCATCCCGCCGACCAACGTCCCCGCCAAGACCCCGATTAACGCGCCCTCATAGGTCTTGTTTGGAGAAAGTTTTGGCGCTAACAGATGATGCCCAAACGCCCGCCCGCCCAACAGCGCAAAGCTATCAGTAAACCATGTATTCCACACAATCACCAATATCCAGCCCAGCCCGTGCGGGCTGTGCCTCAAGCAGGCTAACATCCCTAGCGGCACGCCAATATACAACGCGCCTAACATCGGGTATAGGGTCGCTTGTCGGGTGGCTTCAGGCCATGTTAGCCCACGCCGGCGCGACCACCCCACTGATACCCCCGCCATCAGCACTAACGTCGGGAACAGCATCCACAAGTAAGCCTGACCATAGGATTGAAAGGCAAAAGCCAACCCCATCACCAGCAACCCGATTGCCAGCGCCATCTTGTGCTGTGAACGGATCATCCCCGCCAACTCTGCCATCGCCACGCCACCGACAGCCAGCAGCAGCAGATCAAACAGCGGCGCGCCCACCCAAACCGCCGTCAGCGTCACCGGCGCACCGACAGCAATCGTCAGCAGCCGAGTGGGCAGGTCTGCCCAAATGCGCTTGATGCGTTGGCGAGGATGAATATCCGTCATAATGCGCCGATTGGTAGAGCGGCTTCCCCTATGATCTGACTTGATGTTGGCTTGACGGGTTAAGGCACACCCCTTTGCGCCCCAACCCTACCCTTCTATTAGACACCATAACGGCTGAAATGTGTTTGCTTTTTCAGCAAACACAAACCTACCACGCCAATGTTGCCAGCACTGGGTAGTGATCGCTAGGGTAAACGGGCGGTTGCGCGTCGCGGATGATCTCGAAGGCTTCTACCTTTAGCCCGCGCTCTAGTATCCAATCAATGCGTAGCCCCATCTGTGGATACGACTCCCCCTTGAAATCATGGAAGGTATTGTCGCTGGCGCTGTCGGTATGGCCTGCGGCATGGAAGGCATCTATAAAGCCGGCGTCGGTAAAGCTGGCATGGGTATTCCCGCCGCTAGTGGCGATTTCTTCATGAAACGTGGTTAACACATCTGGCGGTAAGAATTGGCTGGTGAAATATTCGTTGCTGTCTGCGGTGAAGATCATCGGCACGTCTGGCGGGCAAAGCGCCTGCATCTGTTGAACGACCAGATCGGCGCTTTGTTCGCGGGCGCGTTGGTTCAAATGGTCAAAGTGGCTATTCAACAGGAATAACGGGCGCGGTTCGCCGCGTGCCTGCTCTAGGCGCACCCACGTTGCCGAACGGATTAACGTACCCGTGGGGAACATGCTCCAACAGTCTGGCGTTTCACTGAGGTAAAAGCTGCCTGCCGCCTGAAAGAAAAAGCTGCGGCGCTTCCAGAACAGCGGCACATAGTGGAAGTCATCGCCGCGTGTGATGGCCTTCGTCCCTAGTTCAAAGTCGTAGGCCCCACCGAAGCGCTCGATCAGCGCGGCAAGGTTGCCCGCTTGCACCTCTTGAAAGCCGATCACATCTGGGTCGTGCTTGGCGATTAAGTCTAACGCCATCTCTGCCCGCGCAGGCCACACATTCGCGCCGTCATCAAAGGCCGACCCGCGTAAGTTGAAGCTCATGACCTTAAAGCGATCCATCGTGTACACCCCTTAAGTTTCTGTTTTGGTTGGATTTAGATTATAATCCCAACATCACTATAAAAAGGTTAAATTGGAGTCAACGTATATGGCTACCAGCGATTACAGCGATGTGTTTGTTTCTTACCGCCGCGTGGATGTTGCCTTTGTCAAGCCCTTAGTAGAGGCATTGCGGGCAGCCGGTAAGGAGGTGTGGATCGACTGGGAAGACATCCCGCCCGGCAGTGACAGCTTCAGCGATGACATCAAGCGCGGGCTAGAAGGCGCAGATGCCTTTATTGCCGTCCTCAGCCCAGACTATATGCAGTCCAGTTATTGTATTGACCTTGAACTGGGCTACTCGGTGGAACTGAAAAAGAAGATCGTCCCGATTGTTTACCGCAAATTTGACGATGCAGACATCCCTAAAAACATTAGCCACATTAACTGGATTTATTTTACACCGCACGCCGGGCATGAAAATACCTTTGAAGAATCAATCCCTAAAGTGATTTCTGCCTTAGATGAAGATTCTGCCCACGCCCGCGAACACCGCCGGTTGATGATCCGTGCGCTGGAATGGCAGAACAACAATCAAAAAAGAAGCTATTTGCTCTCTGGAGATTCGTTAAGTGCGGCAGAAATGTGGGTGGGGCAAAACGTCAATAAAGTCCCCCACCCCACCGACCTGCATTTGCAATATATCAGCTCCAGCCGCCAAATACAAACAGCCGTCCAGCGGCGCTTGCTCATTCAAGCCCTCGTGGGGATTATCGTCTCGATTATCTTGGCGATTTTCGCGGTGATTTTTGGGCTGCGGGCGCGTGAACAAGAGATGGTGGCAAAAAGCTCTGAACAGGCCGCCCGTTCTGCACAGGAAGTGGCGCTGGATATTTTCGTCGCCAACCTCGATGACATTGCCACCCAAGACTTTACGCTGGCCGCCGGCTTAGGCATGAACTTCTTGCAGATGGACAACCCGCCGCCCGGCGTACTGGCACGCATCAGCGACTTGATCTATAAACCAGACATCACCCAACGCTTTAACGCCGGGGTCAACAGCGACTATATTTTTGACATGAGCATTTCTCCAGACGGGGAAGAACTTTTGGCCTATGGTGACGGCATGGATGCCCCCTTAGTGCTGGATGTTGCCACCCGCGACGACCATCCGCTACGGAACGCCCAAGACATCTATCAATTTGAATTGCTCAACCATCACCGTGCCGTTGGGCTGAGTGGGCCGTTTAATTTGATCTTGTTTAACTTAAGCAACGGCGAATATGAGTTTTTCCCACCGCTTCACAATGGCGGCATTGCGGCATTCCATGCCGATGCCAGCCAACGGCACTTGGTTTCTGGCGATGCTGAAGGCAAGGTGATTGTGTGGGATATTAGCGGCCAAGAGGCCATCGCCCAAAGTGACCCCAATTTTGTCGGGATCACGACAGTCACGATAGACAATCAGTTTAATTATGTGGCTTCTGCCCACGAAAACGGCGAAATTAAACTGTGGCAAATCACAGAAGGCGCACTCATTGAGCTAGACAGTATCACCTTCCCACGAGCCACTTTTAACCGCATGGCCTTTGCCCCAGACGATAGCTTCTTGCTGGCCGCCAATACCAGCGGCGGCATGGTCTTTCTTGATATTGTAGACGGCAAGCTCCATTCCAACCCCACCATCAACACCCAAATTCCGGTCATCTACAGTTTGGCAGTGTCACCGAATGGGCAATATGCCATTACGGGTGGCGAAAATGGCGACTTGATCCTGTGGGATGTGGCGAGCCGCCGCGCCATCCGCACATTAAGCGGCCACTTCGACAGCGTTGCCGATGCCGTATTCATGGACGACACCACGTTGATGTCTGTGGACTGGAGCAGCAATGTGATCCAGTGGGACTTAGAGCCAGACACAATCACTTGGCGCACCTTCCTCCCCCACCGCCGCCGCATCACCACCTTAATCGTTTCAGAAGACCGTTCAAGGCTGATTAGTTCAGACGCAGGCGGCAAACTCTTGGTGTGGGATACCAGCGCCTTTGACTATGTGACCTTTCAAGCATATGGCGATTTAGTGCTAGATGCCGCCTTCGTCCCAGACCAAAGTCAAATTTTGACAGTGACCCCGCATGGCACGGTCAACCGTTGGGATGTCGCCTCACACAGCATCATTGCCACTTACGAAAACCCAATCCCGATGATAGAAAACAGTGCGCTTTCTCCAGATGGCCGCTACTTGCTGATGACCACAGCACAATCGCTGTACTTGTGGCCGCTCGATCAAGAAGGGGTAGCGCCCATCCTGTTAGAAAGCCTCTATCAACCAGTGAACGACCTCAACCGCGTTTTGACGTTGGGCTTCTCTCCAGATGGCGCTACCGCAATCACCACGCTTAACCCTAGCCATATCAAGGCGTGGGATGTAGAGAACCGCCGCCTGTTGTGGGAAACGCAAATTCCAGAATCCATTGGCTATCAGTGGACGAGCGCAATGGCCTTTAATCCGCTAGGGACGCAATTGTTTCTTGGCTCACGCAACGGGCGCTTGGTGCGCTTAAATGCCCTCACAGGCGCCTATGAGTTGAATTATGACAGCAGTAACGGCTGGATCAACGACATTGCGGTGTCTAACCTGCATGATCGCTTCATCACTGCGGACTATAACGGCAAGATGCGCCTGTGGATGATTGACCGTGACCAAGAGCTAGTCACCATTGAGGGCGTTACGGGGTTGGCGACCAATGTGCTGTTTAGCGCACGCTATGACACCATCTTGTACGGCACGTATGATGGGGTGCTGCACTTCCGCCAGCTTTCTCCCGCCATTGAAGATGTCATGACATGGGCGGATGAAAACATCCCGATTGAAACGATTACCTGTGATTTGCGGCGCAACTTCGAGCCGCCCTACAATGAAGGCTGTGTGGTGGAAGTTTCCGCCGTGCAGTAATTCACCACACAGCGGCCTATAAGCGTTTTTCGTAGGGGGGCAACCTAGCATGACCGCCCCCTACCCTACTACACCACCATTGACTTGCCCGACGCGCTGCTCACCTGCCACATGCGCGTGATCGCCTCTTTAACGAAGCCCTTCGCCACATGCGACGGTACTGCAATCCCAACCTCTGGGCCAGCCATGATCGTGTTCACGCCAACCAACTCACCCTTACTGTTGAGGACTGCCCCACCGCTGTGACCGGGGCGCAAGTGCAAGCTCATCGCCAGCCAGTCACGCCCGTGTGATGGGCGTTCTGGCAACTGTTCGCCGCTGCCGATGACGACGCCCTGCGTGACGGCATTGCGAATGCCCCATGGATGCCCGATGGCAATCACCCACTCGCCAGCATGGAGCGCGGTACTGTCGCCTACAGGGATGGCAGGCAGGCCGTGCGCGTCAATCGAAAGCGTGGCAAGGTCTAGCTGTTCATCAATCGCCAGTACGCGCCCCTGTGTGAGTGTGCCGTCTGGCAGCACCACCCCCACTTGCCGATTGCGCCCGACAACATGCGCGTTGGTCACAATCAGCCCGTCGCTCTGCCAGATCGTCCCCGCCCCTTGTCCGCGTCCGTTCTGGATCACGACAAGGCTTGGGGTGACGCCGCTGGCAAGCGATGCCAGATCATCATTCAGCGCTTGGAGTAAAGACATGGCGCTTAGTTCCGTTCACCAACGGTCACCGGGACTTCGACCACTTGCCCGCCGCGCAGGATGCTGGCGATCAGCTGCTTGCCGACCATGCCCGCACTGAGCAAGCCGACCAGTTCTTCCATAGTGCGGACGCGGCTTTCACCGAGCTTAATCATCATATCGCCTTGATAGATGCCCGCTTGCCCTGCCGGGCCGTCGCCGTCTACAGAGGCGATGAGCAAGGCAGTGTCTTGCCCGGCCTTCTCTGCAAGGTTGTCGTTTAGGCGCACGGTTTGGGCGGTGATCCCCAAGTAGCCACGCTTGATATGGCCGTCTTGGAGCAGCGCGCCGACCACGCGCACAATCGTTTCGGTGGGGATCGTCAAGCTCACGCCGCGCATCAACGCCGATGTATTCATGCCGAACACGTTGCCGTCGGCGCTGGCGAGTGCGCCACCGCTGAAGCCGGGGTACATCACCACGTCGGTTTGGAAGTAACGCTCTACTTGTCCACCGTCGGGCGTCTGCCAGCCTTCGCCAAGCGCGCTAATCACGCCGAGCGTCGCCTGTACGGTGTGGCCGGGGCGACCCAACGCCAAGACCAAGTAGCCGACCTTTGCGTGATCGCTCGTCACCCATGTGGGGACGGTCAAACCAGTGGCTTCAGCTTTGAGGACGGCAATATCGGTCATCGGGTCACGCCCGACGAGCGCTGCCGCGACTTCGCTGCCATCGGCCAACCCAACACGGATGTTGTCTTCGCGGGTGACGGCATGGTTAGAAGTCACGATTACGCCGTCTGCGCTGTAGACCAAGCCGCTTGCAGCCATACGGCGACGGCCATCTACACGGACTAAACTAGGGGAAAGGGTTTCGACCAGTGCGGCCATTTCTTCAGAGACATTCTTTAGTGTTGCACTCATGAGGGGTATTGCTCCTTAGTGATTGAACTTGACAATATCCTCTCATGAACACGCAACGGGGGGTATCCGTCAACGGGGGGGGAACAGTCCTATGCTTTTTGGGGGGGAACCCAGTTTGTGATAGACTAAAGGTAGGTATCTACTGATTCAAGGGGTTTAGAAACGATGACAATATATGCCCCCGCTAAACTTTCTGCGGCACAGTTCGACCAGTACGCCCAATTGCCAGAAAACGCAGGCCGTCGCCTTGAATTTAGTGACGGGCAAATCTATGAAAAGCCGCCGCGTGATATTCGCTTATCCCTCCCCCGTACAGGTGAACCGATGTCCTCCAATACCTTAGCCTCGTTTACCGCCGCACGGCTACTGGTGTTGGTGGGGATGTACTTGTTCCGCAACCCCATCGGTTATTTCACGGGAACCGATGGCGGCTACCAATTTGGGAATCGGCGTTATATCCCCGATTTTGCCTTTACATCCTATGCCAAGCAGACTATTGTCCAAGCAGTGGGCTATAACCCGATTATCCCTGACCTTGTGGTAGAGGTTATCTCTGACCCAGAAAATATACTTGAGCAGCGCAACTTGCGCTTAAAGATTCAAGAGTACCTCAAGGCGGGCGTCGTCGTATGGATATTTGACCCATTTGACCGCCACGCAGAAGTTTACAGTCCGGGAGAATCTCCGTTATTGCTTGGTGAAGCTGACACTATTGATGGCGGAACGATCCTGCCGGGGTTTGTACTGGTCGTGGGCGAACTGTTTACTTCCTTTAGCCCGCCCACCGCAACACCCTAACAACAGCACTCCCCCCACTAGGCTATTGCGAATTAGCGGATGCCCGTTGCAACTCCCCCACAGCGGGGATAGGGTTAGCGATCAAACGCCCACCGCGTACTGTAGCGCCAATCACCAAGCCTGCACTCACCAGCACAATGTTCTTGATGATGTACTGCCCCTCTAGCGTCGGCGCGTAAGGGAATACCGTAAAGGCTTCTGTGGGGAACAAGAGCAACGGCGTGAATGTGCCGGCCATCTGCACGAACAACAGCAACAGCGTAGCGCGCATCCCCCACCCCACAATCAAGCCGATCCCGATCACACATTCCCAGACCGCCAACAGCAAGATCGAAACGTCGGGGGGGATCAACCCAAAGGTCAAGATTTCAATGGTGCGCGTGGCTAACCCTGCTGCTGGACTCAAGCCGGGGAAGAACTTCAA
>JBMOFU010000113.1:0-11628 GCA_049318725.1 Phototrophicaceae bacterium
CCGCGTAAGTCAGTGAGGATGATGTGATCGCCGGCTTCCAGAATACAGCCCAAGATTAAGGTCGCGCCGCTGTCTGGCAAGTTGTTGATTTGCACTGGGGCTAATTGGATGAACTTCAAAGAAGCATCATCTAGGGTGCGGTAAAAGTGATACGCCGCTTGATCTGCGGGAACAGGTACGCCGCCGTCACGCTGTAAATAGGCGGTGAAGTCGGCATCGGGCGTGAAGAAGGGCGTATCACGTTGGATTAAGGCATTGGCCGCCAGCGCTAACCCCGTGATCGTAGACACATCACGGTTGAGCGGTAGCTGAAAGGTTGTGCCGGGGAAGTTTAAGGCAGCCTGCAAAATTCTGCGGCTCTCTTGCTTCAGGGCTTCGGTAGAAAAGCGGTGAGCATCTGTCATGGTTGTTCGGCAATGTCCCCACAGGCTTATCAGGGATTATATCGTCCAAACTGGCATGAACTATCGCACAACCTTAAACTACCTAACATTCACTTAGTAATTTTCAGCGCTTTTGGCACAAAATGTGGTTTTTTTACTGTTTATACGGTACTTTTATCATCGTCTGTCAATCACATCTTATAACAGACTTAATCAACAGTTATACAAACCTTATTCAATGAGACATGCAAAGTGCCGCTGAAAGTCTCAGCGGCACTTGTTTGTGTGAATTGACTAAACCAATAGGGGGGAGCGTTTAGGGGTTCGTTTTCCCCACGATTGCGTTTTGGCGCTTGGCTTATTTTTCTTCACTCACAGGGAGTACGTCCGGCCAAGCGCTTGCACCGTGTTCGTACACGTCAATACCAACCTCATCAGCCTTAGCGTTCACACGCAGACGCTTGATTGCGTTCAATGCGCCGAACATGATAACTGCTGTGACAACGCTCCATAGAATGGTAGAGCCAGAGCCAATCAATTGAGCGATCAACAAGTTCCAGTCACCCGTGATGAACAACCCACCCTGACCTGCATAGGCCCCACCCGCAGCAAACGGCCCGTTGAACAGCAATTGCGGTTGAGCGAATAAGCCCACGGCAATCGTCCCGAAGATACCGCACGCGCCGTGTACCGCGAACGCGCCCACCGGATCGTCAATCTTGAGCGATTCGATAAAGTCAGCGGCAACGATTACAAGAATGCCAGCGACTAAACCGATCACCACCGCTGCCCAAGGCGCAATAAAACCGCAGCCCGCCGTCACACCGACCAAACCTGCCAATGACCCATTGAGTGATGCGGCTAAGTCCCACTTGCCGCTGCGGAAGTACACGAAAATCGTTGTGACCATCACGGCAGCGCTTGCGCCGAGTGTGGTGTTCAACACCGTTAAACCCATCAAGCCCTCGTAACCAATTGCGCCGAGCGTAGAGCCGGGGTTAAAGCCGTACCAGCCAAACCACAAGATCATGGTACCGATAGTTGCTAATGCCATGTTGTGCGGGCGTGGCAGGGGAACCCATTCCCCATTCGGGCCTTTGCGAATGGTACGTGGCCCTAGAATAATCGCGCCGACCAATGCAATCACACCGCCGACGGTATGAACCACGTTGCTACCTGCAAAGTCGTGGAAGCCCCAATTGGTTGCCAACCAACCGCCACCCCAGACCCAGTGAACGATCACCGGGTAGATGATAATGGCAATAATGGCGCTATAGATCAAGTCCCCTACAAAGTCCGTACGTTCGGCCATCGCACCAGTGGTAATCGTGCTGGCAGTGGCGGCAAACGCAAACTGGAAGAAGAAGAAGGTCAGCATATTGATGTTCAAAGCGCTAAACGGTGTTGGCGCATAAGCCACACCATCTGGGCCGAAGGTGACTGCCCCGCTTAGGAAGAACAGGTCTGTTCCCATGAACCCGCCTGCGGATGTTCCAAAGGCAACACCGAAACCTACCGCCCACCAGCATAGGCCGGTCAGGCCCGCGTCAATGAAGTTTTCTAGCAACGCATTCACTGCACTCTTGTGGGTGATTAAACCCGTTTCTAGCATAGCGAAACCGCACTGCATGAAGAACACCAAAAAGCCGGTGAGCAACACCCACGTTGTGTCAATAGAAGCTTTCATGCCCGCGATGTCTGCTGACAGCGATTCTACCGTCGCACCATCTTGAGCAAAAGCCCAGTTTGTACCAAATACCGCAAGAACTACCGTAGCGATTGCCAAGACCAAAGTCCGGCGAATGAACCGCTTGGAGGGTGCTTTTAACATCGTCTTCGCTCCTTCAGAATGAGATTGTACAGGCATAAGCATAGGAGAAGGGGCAAAGGACGTTTATGGAACGAATCCATAAAGGCTACAAGATTTTTTTGTCAGAATCTTCATAGCGCTTCATAAAGGTTTGTTTAAGACGACCACATCCCCCCCAAAATGAGGGGGCAAGCGACTTATATATACATCTTGCACAAAAATGGGGTTAAAAAACAACAAAGTATCGGCGCAGCTATCGGGTGAATGCACCAAAAGACAGTTGAATATTGACCAAAGTCGGGTCATCCCACAGGATATTGGCCTCAAAAACCTGCCAGCCTTCAAAGTGCATCGCCACTAACTCGGTTTGGATGACTTCTGCCAGCGATACTTTGGTGATTTCTGCCAATTGCGGGCGCACAATCCGCTGATACAGGTAGTCTTCTGCTATGCGCTGGATCAGAAACGTACGCTGCACTTCTGGCGATGCGTGTTGGGTGGCACTCACCGCCTGCAGCAATGCCAGCGCAAAACTGGTGCTGGCAGACCCGGCACTACTGTAGGCCGCCAACTGTTTCAGATCACAATGCGTGCGTAAGGCCTCTATCAACACTGGGTCGCTGCCTTCGGGGTAAGCTAAATCTGCCACCGCCACCTGATGCCCAGCCTGAATCCACTTGGCAATTTGTTGGGCAAAGGCACTCAACGCTTTGCCACGGTGTTCGCGCTCGTCTTTTGCCATCACACGGTTATAGGGCTGCTGCATCGGCGACGGCGGGTTGACGGCCATAATCAAGGCCGCGTCGGTGGCGTGCGCCTTCATGCGGCAGTTTAACGCTTCCAGTTGTGCATAAAGCGCTTGGTCTATCGGCTGATTTTCCTCAGCAGGGATCAGGTCGGTGTCTTGCGAAATCGCATAGGCCACATGAACCGTCGGCAAGGTGGGGTAAAGCGCACGGGTAACGAGTCCCAAGCAGGCCGACTCTGGGCTACCGTACCATGCTAACTCGTGTGGCTGTAAACGGGATTGCCACTCTTGCAGCCAATAGCGCTCTTGCACGTCCATGCCATATTCGGCCATTTGGTCACTGCATAAGCCTAGCGCGTCTAAGGTGCCGTCTAGCAAGCCCAACACCCCCACATTGACAAGGTGATTCTGCAAGCGCTGTTGATTAAAGCGCCGCCGCAATTCTGGGGCAAGCGCTTCGGTCATACGGTCAAACTTGGTAGAAGTGTACACGTTATTTTCGTACATCAACTGATGATGCACTGACGAATAGCCTTGTAGGTTTTGGGCGTCTTGTTCATTGTCGGTCAGTTGGCGCGTGGCTGCCAACCTAGCAGACATCACCACGCTAAAGGCATACATCTTGAGGGAAGGGTGCTTGGCCTTGATCTGCCGTAACACGTCAAGACGCGCCAATATCTCAGAGGGAACGACCTGCGTCACCCGTGAAGCCAATAGCCCGCCATAGCCAAGCATCTCTACCGAGATGATTAAGCTGTCTAGGGTGGGGGCAGTGTCTTGAATCCATTGCAAAATCATTGCTGGGTCAGCGGGAGTATGCCACTGGCACAGGTTCGGCGGCAGCTGGAGTGTAGACCCGGCAGCTTCCACAATTTGCTTGACACACTGGGTATAGATGGGGCGCTCATCTGGAGGGATCAAACCGATATTCACTGCGTTTTCCTCGTTGGGTCTGGTGGCAGGATAGGTTGTGCGGGCAGCATCCGCAAGAGTTTACGGGCTTGGAGCGTGGGGATAATCAAGCGCTTGCCCCCGCGCAGGAATACCGCGCTGTAATTCGTGTCTAAAATCCGAATTTCTTCAATTTGTTTCAATTTTACCCGTGTGCGTTGGTTCGTGTCTAGCACGTCTACGCCAATTTCAGACGGGCGCACTTGCCGCCACACCCACCACGCAATCAACGTTGGGGCAACAATTGCCAGCACCCCAATCGCAATAGGGATTCCCCGCATCCACCAAAACTCGGTCACACTCACCTACCCCTGCTACTGTTGCTTGGCATGAGAACGGTTAAAGACAATAAAACTGCATTGCATCCTGTGCGTATAATACCCTGATTGCTAGTAACGGATTTTAACGCCACAAAGACGGACAACACAGGTGTCGTCCCATAGGCACCCACTTAAGGATTTGCTGACATTGTTTTTCGCCTGTAAAACACGGACGCCCCGGAGGGTCGTCCCTACACAACCGTTGTGACCTGTAGGGACGTGCCACTGGCGCGTCCGTGTAACGCCCAAAAACCCGAAAATGTGCATGAGCGTGGTAAGTGGGTACACATGGAACAAGGCCGGCCTTGTCCGCAAAACAACCCAAAAACATGAACTAGCAATCACTGTATAGTATAATTCATAGCATCGTTTAGCGCTCTGTCCGCTGCGCTAAACCCCAAGCGACACAGCACAACCCTAAGGCAACGTTTATCATGGCTCAAATCACCATCGCTGCATTTTATAAGTTCATCCCGCTGCCAGACTATGCCGCGTTGCAAACGCCATTGCAAGCGCTGTGCGACGCGCACCAGATACGCGGCTCTATCTTGCTGGCTGACGAAGGGATCAACGCCACCGTTGCCGGCCAAGCTGACGCCATCGAGACGCTTTTGCAATACCTGCGGCAGGATGCACGCTTCAGCGACCTTGCCGTTAAAACCTCTTATGCGCGCTTCCGTCCGTTTAGGAAGATGAAAGTGCGCCTGAAAAAAGAAATTGTCACGATCAAAGCGCCAGAGGCCAACCCGCTGCGGGGTGTGGGGCATTACGTGCCGCCGCAAGACTGGAACGCGCTCATCGCTCGGCCTGATGTGATCTTGATTGACACCCGCAACGATTATGAATTTGCCATCGGCAGCTTCAAGGGGGCGGTCAACCCCGAAACCGAATCCTTCAGCGCGTTCACCGACTATGTAGAAAGCCAGTTGAGCGCACACAAACGCACACCCATCGCTATGTTTTGTACAGGCGGCATCCGTTGCGAAAAAGCCACTGCCTACCTTGTGGCACAAGGGTTTGAGGCCGTCTATCACCTGCAAGGCGGCATCCTCAGCTACCTAGAGCAAATCCCGTCGGAAGCATCTTTGTGGGAAGGGGAGTGTTTTGTCTTTGATGAGCGCGTGGCGCTAGGGCATGGGCTAACGCCATTGGTAGATCAAGCCGACCCGCTATTGGAGGACGAATCATGACATTTGAAGAAATTCTACAGGCCGTTGACCAACTTCCGCACGACCAAAAAGCGCGCCTCAAAGATCACCTTGAACAGAGCGATGCCGTCAAGAAGCAAGCAGACGACGCGCTCTATCAACAGTTAGAGGCCATTTGGCGTCAGTACCCGTCCCCACCGTTGCCCGAACCAAAACCCGTCAGTATGGCCGAATTTGCAGCGGCCATTGACGCCTTTCGGGAAGGGTTCACGGAGGAAGAACTAACAGCCCTAGCACGCTTGGCGGAGGAAGAAGGCTAATGCAGGGGGCAAAATTCATGCTAGATACCAACGTCGTAGACGAAATTGTTCGCAAGGGTTTTCCGCCACGCTTCATTATTGACGATAATGCGCTTTACTTGTCTGAACCGATTGTCTATGAATATGAGCGTCGGCTAGTGCATATCAAGGCTGAACGTAAACTCAAAGACTTTAGGGAACAAGTCATCCCGATTACCACGGTTATCAATCCCGAACAAGCAGATTGGCGTGCTGCAACCCTACTCTGGGCGCATACCCAAACCGGTGGCAAACCGCTTCGGGAAAGCGGCGATATGGATTTGCTCATTGCCGCCATTTGTATCCGCCTCAATATCACCTTAATCACCAAAAACATCAAGCATTTTGCTGTGATGCCCAACTTACCCTATCAAGATTGGGCAACTTTCCTCACCCCACCACAGGACTAAGGATAGCCATGCGCTTAAACACCCACATTGAATTTGAACCGTTCATCCCTAACCTGTTACTACGCAACCCGCACATACAAACGGTTGTGGGAGCCAGCGCCCGCGCCACGACAGGGATCACCTTTCGGCGTGAGCGAATAGACACGCCCGACGGTGACTTTGTAGACCTAGACTTCGCTGACGTACAAGGCGCAACGTGGGCGCAATTGGGCGAAGACAAGCCGATTGTGCTGTTCCTACATGGGATGGAAGGCAATGCACGCAGCGGTGCCGCCCATGAAATTTACCGCTACCTGTCACGGCGCGGAGTGCGTTGTGTGGGCTTGAATTTGCGTTCGTGCAGCGGGGAACTTAACCGCACGCCGCGTTCCTATCATGCGGGCTTTACGGAAGATTTAGCGCTTGTCCATAACCTGCTGCTCGACCGCTACCCGAACACCCCCATTGGCCTTGTCGGGATTTCGCTCGGCGCGAACATCCTCTTAAAATACTTGGGCGAAGGCGGCGAATCGCTCGTGAACCGCACACTTGCCAGCGTTGCCATTTCCCCGCCGTTTGACCTGCAACGCGCCCAACAAATGCTAGACAACGGCCTACAGCGGGCCTATGTTCAACGCTTTTTGTACACGCTCACCGCCAAAATTACCGCCCAAACGGACATGCTCAAAGACTTGGTGGATGTCCCCCAAGCGCGCAAAATCCGCACTATGTTGGCGTTCGACAACCTGTATACGGCCCGTCTACATGGGTTCAAAGACGCGGCAGATTACTATGCACACTCATCATGTGGGCAATTCTTGGGCGCCATCCGTGTGCCGACGCTCATCTTACGCGCAGTGGACGATCCCTTTTTTGACCCAGCAGACATCCCCTATGGGATTATTGAGCATAACCCGGCCTTAACAGGCGTATTCCCACAATATGGCGGGCATGTGGGCTTTGTGGAAGGCACGGCCTTAACAGGCTTTGATTATTGGGCAGAGCGTCAAGCGTCGCGTTATCTGGCGCTGATGGTATAATCTTGGCGGCATGACTTAAACTTACAAGGGTTATAGGATGATTGACCACATTGGCTGGCATCAAATTGGCAGGGTTATTTTAGTGGAATATTCCGGCACAATCACGATAGATACGTTTATTCGTGTGACGCAACTTACAGAAAAATGCGCCGTCAAGAGGGTCAACGCCATGTCGGACGCTACGCGAAATGATTAAATATCACGGATGGTATGAACATGGGCGGGTAATGCTCATCGAATATGCTGATACAGTAACGCTGGCAGACTTCCAGCAGATGATTAACCGTTCCAACGAAATCGTTGCGAAAGACGGTCTGCCACCGATGGTGCATAACCTGATTGACTTCACCGAACGCACATCAATTGACCCGGCGGTGTTGAATTTAAAAAATTTGTTGGATGAAATCCTGCAGGCTGACCTTAAATTTACCGGATGGACGTTTATTATTGACCCGAACCCACGGCCTGTCACGAAGTTTGCCGGTTCAGTGGCAACGCAAATCTTAAATTTGCGCTTTCGGATCTTTACAACCCGCGCAGAGGCCATCGAATTTCTCTATCAAGTGGATGGCACATTGAAAGGTCAATAACTTACCTTACGGGGCGGCAGTGGTGTCGCCCCTACAATCTATGGCCGGTCATGCCCGCCAACGCCAAAAAATCGAACTCGCGGGGTGAGGATAAATATTGGTCAACTGGCATCGCTTGCGCTATAGTTAAAGCGAATTTAATCCGCTGTTATTAGGAATGCCAAGAGCCAATGACTGATCTTTCCTCAGACTTTTCCAAACCTAAAAATGACGCGCTCCCCCCGCCGAAACGTGCGCGTACCCGCTGGGTCAATGTGATCCCGTGGTGGGCAGTGTTTATGGGGCTGCTTGGCATCTACGTCATTGTGTTGATTGCCAGCAATGAAGACTACACCCGCATTTTTGACCAATTGACCGAAGGCATCCTCTTGACCATTCGGGTGAGCGCACTGGCCTACATCAGCGCGATTCTGCTAGGTGGCCTGTTGGGGATCATCCGTTCCTACCCGCCAGATGGAAAAAGCGGCGCAGGGCGGGTCATCGCTTTTCACGTTGCCACCTTCTATGTAGAGCTATTTCGTGGCTTGCCGATCTTGGTCGTGATGCTGATTATCACGTTCGTGGTCATCCCGTCTACCATCCAGTTTTGGAATGCACTTCCGCTGCCACAGGTGTTTGAGATCAATCAACGGCTGGTCACCAATGAATGGCGCGCCATCGCAGCGCTGGCGTTGACCTATGGCGCGTTCCTCTCTGAGGTCTTTCGGGCAGGGATTCAATCGGTAGATCGCGGCCAGCGCGAAGCAGCGCAGGCGCTAGGCTTACGTCCACCGCAGATTATGACCAACATCATTTTGCCGCAAGCCATCCGCCGCGTTTTGCCGCCGCTTGGCAACGATTTTGTCGCCATGATTAAAGACTCGTCGTTGGTGGCAATCCTTGCTGTGCGGGACATCACCCAAATTGCCAAGCTATCTTCTGGGCAGTCGTTTATGTACCTTGAAACCTACTTGGTGGCCGCTGCCATCTACCTATTTATGACCATTTCTGGGTCATTACTCGTCCGCCAAGTGGAACGTACCTTAGCCACGGGGGAATCGCCCAAACTGATCCAGTGGGTTGGGCAACTTTTTAGGCGCGCTTAAGCGCTAAACCCTCGTAAATCGGTGAGGGTTGATCTACATTAAACCGATCCCGTGAATGCAAAGACAGGTTGAACCGTGTTGCAACCGAACAAAAATAGCCTTTTTAACCCTAAAATTGCCATTGAGGTTCCCCAAAGCACGGATGACACAATCCTGCATGAGTTTTTGCCACAGGGGATACATCAGTTTACCAGCCGCGCCGCTGACCGTGCCACCACTGACCAGTACGTGACAAAGGTGGCACACGTTTACCGCCACTACCCACCTAACGAGCTTTTGTTGTTGATTATTGACATACGCAACGGCGGCACGCCCAATGTACCCTATACGTTTAGTCGCGCACAAACGGAATTTGCCGGCCTTATCGTTCCGCCTGCGCGGGTGGCCTACTTTTTGCCAGAGCGCCAGTTTGTCAGCGTGGCACGGGGATTTTCTGAATTATTGCGTTTTAGCGACACCCACCGCCAATTCTACTTCCCTGAGGATCCACTGGAGCGGGCGATCCAGTGGTTATTAAGCGAGCGCGATAACTGGAAGCCGACAAAAAGCCTTTGATAAGGCTTGCACTGATTGCGAGTGACGGATTTTAACGCCACAAAGACGGACGACACAGGTGTCGTCCCTACAAAATCGTTGAAATGCGGTCCAATCCTGTAGGGACAAGGCCTGCTTTGTCCGTAAAACAGCCCAAAAACATGAACTGGCAATCATCTTAAGGCTTTGCCTAACCCAACAACGAACAGGAAAACTACAATGACGCTGTGGAAGCACTACTTTACCCCAAAAACGGTTGATGAGGCGTTAGCGTTGCTGGCAGAGCATCAAGGCAACGCACGGGTCATCGCTGGCGGCACGGATTTGCTGATTGACCTGCGCGCCGAAGGCGGCGAACCGCAAGAGGCACTGGTAGACATCACCAGCATTGAGGAACTCACCCACTTAACCGTGGATGGAGACCTTGCGCGCATCGGTGCGGGCGTCACCCACAGCCAAATTGTCAAGTCTGGCGCCATCGGTGCACGGGCAACCTGCCTTGCAGAAAGCTGCGGCGTGGTGGGTGGCCCACAGGTGCGGAATGTGGCGACACTGGGCGGGAATGTGGCGCACGCGCTGCCCGCCGGGGATGGGACAACATCGCTTGTGGCGCTCTTGGCCGAAGCCGAAGTGGTGTTAGACGGCGTGCGCCAATGGATGCCGATCCATGCTTTATACAAGGGCGCGGGCAAATCTTTGTTGGACTCGCGCCGTGATATTCTACTCGGCTTTCGGGTGCCGCTCACCCAAGCCGCACAGGGGAGCGCCTTTAGCCGCATTATGCGCCCACAAGGGGTGGCCTTGCCGATTTTGGGCTGTGCGGTGTGGGTGAAACTGGACGACAGCCGCACCCATTACCGTCAGGCGCGCATCTGTATTGCGCCGGTTGCCCCCACCCCCACCCGCGCCGAAGCCGTCGAAGCCTTCTTGGTCGGGCAACCCGCCAATGAAGACACGCTCGACCAAGCGGTGAGCATCGCCCTAGAAACGCTTCATCCGCGTGCCAGCAAATACCGCGCCACTGCGGAATACCGCCACGAGATGATTGCAGTGCTGTTACGACGCACATTGCCCAAAGCCTCGCAGCGTGCCATGCACGGGGAAGCCATCCCCGAAGGGATTGGGGCGTAATCGCGGTTTTGAGTTGTCATTTATCGCAAATCTGGGCAGACTATAGCTATCGAATACACGCAAGATAAAGGATGCACATGGATACGACACTATTGACCCACCCTATCGTGAAGGCGGCATTGGTCGCTTTGAATAACACAGACAGCAAAGCATGGTTTGCACAGTTTGCCCCCAATGTGGTTCTGACTGACGACGGCAACCCCCATGATTTTAATGCGTGGTCAAATGGTGAATTGTTTAAGAGCGGCGGCAAAAGCTACCTCAAGTCTGTAGATCGTGTAGAAGATGGCGGACTCACGGTCTATGGCGTGTTCCATTCTGCTCAATGGGGAGAGTTCAACACCCTTCTCAAGTTCAAGGTCAACGATGACAAAATCGTACAGTTGGATGTTGGGCAAGCCTAAGTAGGGGCGCTGCGCCCCCGTTGTAGCCTGTAGGGGTATGATATATTATGCCCCTACAATTGCGTTAATGCCCTGATTGCGCCACCACCCTAAAATCTGATTCACCGATATATGATACAATCCTTATAGGCGGAATGATCTACAGTAGCCATCCCACTGATTATTTTGTTAGGCATTATGGGGGAATTGAATATGTTGCCAGAACACATCGCAACACGCTTAGGGGTACCCGTCCAGCTTATAGAGCGCCTTTTGTCATTGTCGGCGGCCAGCGTTTTAGAGGATGCCGAATATATTGAGTATCTTAAAAAGTTCGACCTCACCCTACTGGAAAATAGCCTAGACGCTGCCCGTAGCGCCTATGAAGTTGGCCTGCCCGCCTTCAAGCAAGAGATTGAAGCCCGCTATCAGATCACCGCTGCGCCGATGTCTGCCTTTACGCTGGGGAACTGGGTAGTTGGGGCGTTACAGTACCCCGAACACACCCAACAGATTTTGGTCATGCACAGCCGCGTGCCGGGTCGTGTGATTGTGGAAGGGCTAGATTCGTTGGTCGCTATGTTAGACGACCTGCCAGAAGGCCGCGATGAGTGGCAACGGGCGCTGGTCGCGCTTGCCATCCCATTGATGCGGATTTAATAGGTCTTTGTTGTAGGGGCATGATATATCATGCCCCTACGAGCGATAACGATTCTGTAGGGGCGCAATAGGTTGCGTCCTTTTTTATTGTAGCGGGATTTACTTGCCCTGTAATTGG
>JBMOFU010000114.1:0-11580 GCA_049318725.1 Phototrophicaceae bacterium
GTTTTGCACAGGAACACGGGTACCACGAAAAACTGGCATCCCCCCAAGAATATCGGGGTCTCTTATAACAGATTCAGCCATCATTCATCATATCCCCTCGACAAAACGTTTTACGGGTAGGGGCATGGCGCACCATGCTCCCACACTCCTACATCCCTACCGAATCTTTATTCCGTTACTGCACGGGCGCGGTCTATCAAACTCACACCGGTCATGTCGGCGGGTTGCTTAACCCCCAACAGATGCAACACCGTCGGCGCGACATCCGCCAGCTTGCCGCGTGGACGCATATCGTAGAACTGCGTCGCGCCAATCGCAAAGAAGTGAACCGGCTGCGTGGTATGGTAAGTGTGCGCCTCATGGGTGATCTCGTCTACCATGCGTTCGCAATTGCCGTGATCTGCCGTGACCAGCGCCGTACCGCCCTTGGCGTTGATCGCTGCCACCAGCTTACCCGTACACTCGTCTACCACTTCACACGCCTTAATTGCCGCTTCCAGCGATCCGGTATGCCCGACCATATCCGGGTTCGCAAAGTTCACCAGAATAAAGTCGTCGTCGTATGACTGAATCCGTTCCAGTGTGGCGGCGGCCAGTTCATAGGCGCTCATTTCGGGTTGCAGGTCATAGGTCGCCACCTTCGGTGAAGGGATGATCCGCCGCGATTCGCCCTCATAGGGGGCTTCGCGCCGCCCATTGAAGAAGTACGTCACATGGGGGTATTTTTCCGTTTCTGCCGTGTGATATTGCGTCTTGCCCGCCGCCGCCAACACCTCACCGAGCGTATTCTTGAGCGTTTCTTTGCCGAATAGCACGCCCTGCACCGGCAAGTCATCGGCATAGACCGTGAACGTTGTCACGTACAAA
The DNA here is from genome assembly GCA_049318725.1 of Phototrophicaceae bacterium. Lineage (GTDB taxonomy): Bacteria > Chloroflexota > Anaerolineae > Aggregatilineales > Phototrophicaceae > CAIRDJ01. The sequence goes on from JBMOFU010000114.1 coordinate 868, forward strand.
TCTTCGACAATCGGCACGTCAAAGCCTTCTGGGCGCCGATTCACAAAAATCTCGCAGAGTTGGCGCATACGGTCTGCACGGAAGTTGAAGCATACCACTGCGTCGCCCGCCTCTAACGCCAACCCCTCCCCAGCGATCACAATCGGCTCAATGAACTCATCGGTCTTGCCCGCCGCGTAGCTGGCCTCGACTGCTTCCCGCGCAGAATTTGCCGTGTGGCCTTCGCGTTGCGTCATCGCCACATATGCTTTTGCCGTGCGTTCCCAACGCTTATCACGATCCATTGCGTAATAGCGCCCGCTGACCGTCGCCACCCGCCCGTGCTTGTGCTGCGCGATGTAATCTTCCAGTTGGCCGACGAACCCTAGCCCGCTGGCGGTGGGCGTATCGCGCCCGTCAGTAATCACATGGATCACCGGGTCAATGCCCTCAGCGCGGGTCGCTTCCAGCAGCGCCAACAAGTGCGTAATGTGGCTGTGTACGCCGCCGTCGCTCAACAAACCGATCAAATGCAGCTTACTCCCCCGTTGACGCACATGCTCAAACGCCGCCTGTAGTGGGGCTTCTTGGCCGAGCGTTCCGGCCTTGACCACCAACTCAATGCGGGTGATGTCTTGATAGACCACACGCCCCGCCCCCAAATTCAAATGCCCCACTTCAGAATTGCCCATCTGCCCCGGCGTTAGCCCAACCGCTTCTTCAGAGGCATCCACAATCGAACGCTCTAGCGTGGTCTGCCAGCGATCTATATTCGGCGTCTTTGCCAACAACGGCGCATTGCCGTCTTCCATCGCACGGATTCCCCAGCCATCCATAATCACCAACAGTACAGGTTTTACAGGTTCCATCGTTGCATTCCCTCCAGTGGTGTACACATCATCAACCCCTAACGATAACGCAAAGCCCCGCACCACGTAAGGGGCAGGGTGCTGTAGAGAGGCATACTATAAGATGCGCCTACGCAAATATAACGATACGGTGCTAGTTTTGCGGACAAGGTTGGCCTTGTCCGCCATGAGAGGATTTTCAACGGACGGGCAGAACCCCGTTCCAAGGCTATTGTTTTTGCCCGTAAAACACGGACGCCACAGGTGGCGTCCGTCCCTACAATACCGTTGGGGGACGTGACAGGTCACGTCCGCCAACGCTCGTTACTCATCGCTGCTTTTACTCATCACTCGCTACTGCTTTTCCTGCTTTTGATTAACCCGACTTCAACACGCCGCGACGCAAGAGCAACTTCTCGATCTCGACGGCGATAAAGACGCCCGTGCTGAGTACCAAGCAGAGCAGCAATTGCCCCAAGGTCAGCGGGGTGATGCTGAACAAATCTTGGAACAGGGGTATATAGATGATCCCGACTTGGACGATGATCGTAATCACCAGCGCGAACAGCAAGAAGCGGTTGGTCAACGGATTCAAGCGGAAGACACTTTCACGGTGGGAACGCAGCGCGTAAGCATGACCCATCTGCGAGAGCGTCAAAACGATAAAGACCATCGTGTTCCATGCAGCGAAGTTAGGCTCACCCTCTAACGGGGCAGGACAGGCTACATCACCCAGTGACCAGATGCTTGCACCTTCCATACAGGGGCTATTGGCCGCTTGCAGGTTCAGGTTAAAGGTAATCAAGGCCAAGCCTAGCGCGGTGAAGCCCAACACAGACCCCACAATCAAGATGTGCCGCCCTAAACCGCGCCCGAATACACTCTCGTTGGGGGCATAGGGGGGGCGCTTCATGGAGTTGGCTTCGGGCTGTTCAACGCCCAACGCCAATGCTGGAATGCCGTCGGTGATGAGGTTCATCCACAAGATTTGCAGCGTGTTCATCGGCAAGGGGATGCCGGGCAGGGCTTGTGTCACCAACAGCAAGAACAACTCACCCGTATTGCTTGCCAATAGGTACTTGATGAAGCGGCGCACATTGTCGTAAATGGTGCGGCCTTCTTCGGCAGCGCTGACAATGGTGGCAAAGTTGTCATCCAAGATCACCATATCGGCGGCCTCTTTTGAAACGTCCGTGCCAGTGATTGCCATTGCCACGCCGATGTCTGCTTGCTTGAGGGCGGGCGCGTCGTTCACACCGTCACCGGTCATGGCTACAATTTCGCCGTTGGCCTTGAGTGCGCGCACAATCCGCAGTTTGTGTTCTGGAGAAACACGCGCATAGACAGAAACTTCCTTCACCACTTCTCGCAATTGTTCGTCGGTGGTTTTTTCTAGCTCTGTACCGATCATTGCGCGGGCGGTGTCGCTATCCACAATATTCAGGTCACGGGCAATGGCACGGGCAGTAATTGGGTGGTCGCCCGTAATCATCACGACGCGGATGCCTGCTTGATGGGCGATTTCGACGGCGGCCTTCACTTCGGGGCGCGGCGGGTCAATAATCCCAACAAGGCCGATAAACGTGAGGTTACTTTCCAGCGGATCCCACTTGTTATCGGTCGGAAGGGCATCAATGGAGCGATAGGCTACCCCTAACACACGCAACCCCTGCCCGGCAAGGCTGGCGTTTTCACCTTCGAGTTGTTGGCGGTATTGCGGCGTCATCGGGAACGACTGGCCGTTGTCCCAGACGCTTGTACAGACATTTAAGAGGTTGTCTGGCGCGCCCTTCGTGAACAGGAAGTAACGATGCCCCGCCAAGATTTTGTCAATCACGTCATCATAGGCGTTGTCTGCCGTCAAGTTGCCGCGCTTGTCGTGAATGGTACTCATCAGCTTACGCTCTGATGAGAACGGCACTTCGCCAATACGCGGCATGACTTGTTCCATTTCGTGCTTGACGAAGCCAAAGCGCGCCGCCGCTAAAGAGATGGCGGTTTCGGTGGGGTCGCCCTGCACGATGTAGTCTTTGTCGTCGCGGTCTATGCGCTCTACGGTAGAGTCGTTCGCCATCGTCCCGGCCACCAACAATAACCCTTCCATCGGGTTTGCCAGCGCAAGGTGTTGCCCCTTTGCCAAGCGGGTTTGCATCACATCAGACAGGTCAAAGACTTGACCCGGCACATCCATCATCTTGACCGTCATACGGTTTTCAGTGAGCGTTCCGGTTTTGTCGGTACAAATCACCGTCACTGAGCCGAGCGTTTCACTGGCGGGCAACTTGCGGATCAAGGCGCGGCGGGCAAGCATCCGCTGCGTGGCTAAGGCCAAAGATACGGTGACAACCGCGGGCAAGCCTTCTGGCACAACGGCGACGGCAATCGAAACCGCGTTGAGCAAGACATTGGTGCCAATCTCGCGGAAGTTGCCAAGAATATCTACCCCTTGCAGGTAGTAATCCAAGAAGCCGACGCCAATAGCAACAAAGGCCAGCAAAATCGAAACCCAGAACATCACATTGCTGACTTCACCCATACGGCGTTGGAGTGGGGTGTCGCCGCTGTCTACGTTCTGGATTAAGGTGGCAATGCGGCCTAGCTCTGTGGTCATGCCGGTTTGGACGACGACCCCAGTAGCGCGGCCATAGGTGGCGGAAGTCCCCATATAGACCATGTTCTTACGGTCACCGAGCGTGATATTAGCGTCTTTGAGCGACTCGGTATGTTTTTCGACGGATTCAGCTTCCCCCGTCAATGAGGATTCTTGCACTTTGAAGTTTGCGGCTTCGATCAAGCGCAGGTCAGCAGGAACGATGTTGCCTGTTTCTAGCAACACAATATCGCCCGGCACCAACTTGCGCGATTCTGTGTCTACCAGTTTGCCGTTGCGCCGCACGCGGACAATCGGTGCAGACATATTCTTGAGGGCTTGCATGGCTTGCTCTGCGCGGTATTCTTGCACCACACCCAAAATCGCATTGATAACCACGATAGACAAGATAGCGATCAGTTCTGGCACTTTACCCAACAGTGCGCTAATCACCGCTGCGCCGATCAAAATCAACACAAGGGGCTGGGTCAATTGTTCCCACAAAATCGCCCATGGGCTTTTGGCGCCCTTGTCTGCGATTTCATTCGGCCCATATTGTTCTAGGCGGCGGGCGGCTTCAGCGTCATCTAGCCCGGTGGTGGGCTGAACGCTCAACTGCTTTGTAGCGGCGTCTGGCGTTAATGTATACCAAGCGGTATTAGGTTTAGATTCGGTTAAATTGGCGGCCATGGTCTTCCTTAAGATGGCATATAAGCGTACAACAGTGTGAAATATGGGTAAAAACCACCCTCATCACAACCCCGTGATGATAATGGTCACTTGGCTAAATTCCCCCCCTAGTATCTAGGGGTTATTCAGCGGGGTTGACCCACTGATTGTATACCATCGGGCAATGAAACGGCAAAATCGCAACGTCTGGGCGGCGTTGATGAAAATCCCGCAGGAGGGCAAGCGTGGCTCTGAGCGCGGTACGGTCAGGAGAAAACGCCTCTGCCATAGGGTGCAACGGCGCATTCTGGGTGACGTTGTGGCTGTGCCATGCGGCATCCACCACAAGGAACACCGCACCCGCCGTCGTTTGCATCACACAGCCGATTTGCCCGCTGGCGTGGCCGGGCAGGGGGATAATCATCAGGCTGCCGTCGTTGAACAGGTCATAGCCGCGCTCGAACGGGGCAAACTCTGCGGGGAGCAGCGAAAACTGACTGAGCGAAAACGGCAGGGCGCGCGCCTCAAAATCAGCGGGCATCAAGCCGCTCAAAAACCCCGCCCGTAACTGCCCCCACTGCCCAACATCGCGCACGGCGCTATAAGCGTCATCCAAAAAACGAAATTGCGCCTTCGGGAAGTCTAACAGCCCGCCGATATGATCAGGGTGGAAGTGTGTGATCAAAATTTGGGAAATGCTTGCGGGCGCGATCCCCATCGCCTGCAAGCGCGCCGCTGCCCCCTGCTCTGGCGCGGCCTGCACGGGCGTGATCCAGCGCCACATGCGCTGCGGCCAATGGGCGGTAGCCGCTTCAAAATGCGCGCTGTAGCCGGTATCAATGAGCAGCGTCCCCTGCGTGGGATGTTCCACACGCGCCCACAACGCTTGTACCGTTACGCGCCGTCGCCCGCCGTTGGGCGTAGTGACAAACTCTGGGGCAAACGTCACCCCGCTAGGATGTAGTGTGAGTGTGACCTGCGTTGCCATTTTATTCCCTTTTACGTTTATTTTGCGTTTGGCGCGAATCGGGCTATGCTCGTAAGGGTTAACCCTTAAAGATACCCGTTCATAAGAAAGTGTTTTACCATGACTCAAAAAGTGGATTTAAGCAATGTCGAAGTCAAGGGGAATGCGCCAGAAAGCGTCGTGGCCGCCGACAGAATCCCCTTCTGGACGAAGATGTCCTACGGGGCGGGCGATGTTGGTGCGGCGATTGTCAGCCAAGTCAGCGGATTCTTTTTGACGACGTTCTTGTTGGATGTCGCCGGGCTGTTGCCAGCGCTGGCTTCGGCCATGCTGTTGATTGTCAACATTTGGGATGCCGTGATTGACTTGCCGTTGGGCAACCTGAGCGACAACACCCGCAGCCGCTTTGGTCGGCGGCGCTCTTGGTTGCTGTTCGGCGCGGTTCCGTTTGGGATTGCGTTTATCTTGATGTGGGTCGTGCCGCCCATCGGCAACCAGTGGGGCAAATTTGCCTACTATCTGTTGGTGGCAATGGGCTTGCGGCTGACGTTTAGCATCGTCAATATCGCCTATACCGCCATGACGCCAGAAATGACGCCCGACTACAACGAACGAACACGCCTAAATACCTTTCGCTTCACCTTTTCGGTATTGGGCGGCGTCACAGCCGTCGTGATCTATCAACAGATCACAGCGTTGTTTGAAGACAAAGCGCTTGGCTCTTTGGTCGCGGCGGTGGGGCTAGGGCTGGCGATTATGATTAGCTCGCTGATCCCGTTCTTTGGCACACGCGAACAAGCCATGCACGAACACGCCCCCGACGATGATTTAGGCATGTGGGGCGGCGTTAGAATGGCGTTTAACAACCGCCCGTTTATCTTGGTGGTCTTGATCTTCTTGTTGAGTTGGGTCACAGTGCAGTTTGTGCAAAGCAACCTGTTTGCCTATATGCGCTACTGGTTCCGTGATGAAAGCCTGTTCACCGGCTTTGTGATTATCTTGCAGTTGATCGCCGTTGCCTTTTTCCCAGTGTGGTCGTGGGTCAGCACACGCTTTGGCAAGCGCTACACCTACTTTGCAGGCGCGGCGGTCATGGCGTTGACGTTGAGCTATACCTTCTTCCTCCAGCCGGGCAACACGTTCGTGCTGTACACCATCGCCTTCTTCGCAGGGACGGGCGTCTCGATGATTTTGCTCATCCCGTGGAGCATGTTGCCCGACGTGATCGAGTGGAACGAACTCCAGACTGGGCAACGCCATGAAGGGGTATTCTATTCGCTGTTCGTGTTCGCTCAACAGATTGGGCTAGGGTTGGCGTTGGCCGCCAGCACAGGGATTTTAGGCGCAGTAGGCTACATCAGCCCAGTGGACGGCATCATCCCGCAACAGCCCGAAAATGTGCTGTTTACTTTGCGGCTGTTTATCAGCTTTATTCCGGTGGGCTTGCTACTCTTGAGCATCCCGCTGGTGATCGCCTACCCGATCACACGCCAAAAGTTCGCAGAAATCCGTGCAGAATTGGCCGAACGCAAGGCCAAGTAGTGGGCATGAACTATCAGCTATCAAATTAAGTGTCTCATGTTTGCACCCCTAACCCCTCCCTAAATCCCTCCCCCTTCGGGAGAGGGACTTTACACCTTCGTGCATTGCCCTTCTCCATTTCCCTTGTGGGGAAAGGGTCAAGGATAGGGGGCAAAACCGACCCTAAACGATCCGCTTCGGAAAGATTAAAACCCTATTTTACAGGCATGGGCATGAACTATCATGCCCCTACAACTACGTAGATCATTCAATAATAACCTATATATTAGAGTCTGATTCCCCTATCCCCCTGCCCGCAGGATGAAAAAGACCGCCGCCCCACCGTACACAATCCACATTACGGTGATTAACAAGCGCGCCAGCCCCGGCCAGCGGATCGCCAGCATTGCCAAGTGAATCGGCAAGGCATAAAGCGTCGTGTAAGGCGTGAAGAACAGCGTCGCCAATACCCCAAGCGCGGCGTCCTGCCTACGAAAAGCAAGCCATGCCAACGTGACCCCAATCGCTAACGAGACCAGCGCGGGCAACCGATTGAGCGGCGCGATATTATGCCCCTGTGCGCTGATCCGCGACTGGTTTTCTAAGATCACCGCCACCCAGTTGCCCCAGATCAAAAACGACACCCCCACTAGCACGCCAATCACCAACGCCAACAGCGGCCATTCACGGATCGGGCGGCTGAGGTAATATCCCACAGCAGATTGCGGCTTTGCCAACACCAATACCGGACTCACCCACACGGGCAATAGCAGCCCTAGCGCGACTATCCATTCAAGGTTGAGTTCAAACACTGCATCTAAACTGATGTAAGAGATCAATACCCACGCCACTGTAGCGAAGTTCCCGCCGAACTTGTAGATGACCGCCGTCAGCGCGGCAAAGTAGATACTGGTTTGGATGAATACGCTGGCTTCTAGCGGCACCCACTGCAACGGCGCTAAGATCAGCGCGACCCACGGCGGATTGAAAAACGCTGGCGCCATTTGGTTTGGGGTAAGAAAATGCGCGGCGGCCACCCGAAAGGTGTAGGTTTGATCCCACCAGATGAAGATAATCGGGCGCAGGGCATAGGCAACCAACCAGTAGACAATGGCGAGCGCCTGAGAAAGCGCCAACGCCTGCCAAAAACGCGGTTGATCCCACCAGCGCGGATGCGGCGCTTGCACGGGGACGATATGCGTGAGTGACCTCACAAATGCCATAAGCAAACTTACCCTTCGTTTTTGAGAATGGCGCGGGTTTCTACCAAAATCTTGCCGAGCATATTCTTGCCTGTGCCGTCTTTACCAATCCCCCAATAGCGGTCACCGGGCGCGTTTTCGATGATGTCTTCATCACCAGTGGCTAACAACAGCGTACGGATGTCTTTATGGGTGCGGAACTTGGTCAACACGGCAAGGCGCATGATGTCATCTTTGACCGATTCCCAATCTGCCCGCAGCGGGCGCTGGCGGCTACGCCCCATGCGTGCGGCAATCGTTGGGGATTTTGCAGTGCAGATTTGCTCAACGTGGGGCGTGCCTTCAAACTTCATCGCCTGAAAGTAATGCTCCGTGGTTGGGAAGTACAACCCGCCGATGCTGACGCCGTGCGCTGAAAAGTTAGAAAAACAACCGTAGGGGTCTTCGTTGGCCGAGTAAAAGTAAATGGGCATGGTGAGTCCTTTTAGCAAAGATCATCTTTATCAGGATTCATATGTTCTATTCTACAGCATAGACTGCGATCCGCCAAACGGGATTGAGCATTTAGGGAATTAGCCACCCCCACCACATTTTAGCGCGCCCCTAGATCAAGAAATGTTTAAGCCTGTGTACACATTTGTGGTCGCATGTTGCACCACAAATGAGTTGTTTCTATAATTTTAGAGAGCGGCTTAGTCGGTTGTAACGCGCTGTGCGTTAACTAGCCTGCACAAGAATTGGCAAGATTGCGCGGTTTGCCCCCTCTAACGTTGCACAACCCGATTTTGGGGATGGCCTGCGCGTCAATATCGAAGGATTTACAAGAACTATGGCAGAACGTGTACGCGGAACAGTGAAGTGGTTTAACGCGGAAAAAGGCTTCGGCTTTATTTCGCAGGCAGGTAGCAAGGACATTTTCGTCCACTACAGCGCTATTACCGGCTCTGGCTATCGTTCGCTCAATGAGGGCGACCAAGTGGAATTTGAAGTAAGTCAAGGGCAAAAAGGGATGCAGGCCAACAACGTTATTGTGATTAGTAGCGCTGCCCCTAAACCCTACTGACATCGAAAACCTAGCGGGGCATGGCAAAGATCACCATGCCCCATTATTGATTGCACGTGGGCTTATGGCCCCTGAGAAATCATATCGCTGATTTGCTTTTCTACCCGCTCTAGCATCATTTGGGTACTCTTGAGGCCGGCTTGCTTGTCTGGGGGCAACTTTTCAAGGTCAATGAGGCGGCGCTTGAACATCCGCCGTGAACCGTACAGCGCACGGAGTTTGTCGGCAAATTCCTTCGGGTAGGCAGACAAATCTGGCATATCGCCATCGGTCTGTTCATCGGCGGGCGTTTGCAAGATTTCGGTTTGGGGAGCTTTGGCTGCCTTTGCCGCAGCCTTTTCCTCAGGGGTGGGCAAAGGCTTTTCGATCACCACCTTCACGCTGGTCATCATGACGGCAATCACGCCTAACTTTTGATCGAGCGTGACTAACCCTTCGATCTGCGCCATAGCCTCTTGGTTGCCCTTGAGTTTGTCGCCAACGCCCTTCTTCCACTGCTTGGTGTCTGCATAGACCATATAACGGGTCGGGTCTGTGGGGATGGGAACACCCCGCGGCACCGTAAAGCGATCATTGGGGGCTTGCTCTAGCACCATTATCATCGTGTCGTCACGGGTTTCGATGAGTTCCGGGCGCCCACGCAAAATAATTCTCACGTCAGTGGCCTTTCCAACTTTATTTTCAGCCGTCAATAAATGGGCAAATTCGGTCGTGCGCTCATCCCAGAGCCAAATCGGGTCTCGGTGATTTTCGTCAAACTGCTTCCAAGAAAACGCCGGGAAAATATCCCCACGCTGGTCGGCAGGCAAGGCGCCGCGTGCCATGTAGAAGAAAATGCCCCCTAAGGTGCGTTTACGGGAGCCATCTGCGGTAAGCATACCGCCCTCTGCCTCTAGTAGCAGGGCAAATTCCAGCATGATCTGGGTAAATTCGACCCCGCACACGATCAAGCAACCGTGAATTTGTCCTCGTGGCCCATATTCCGTCTCGTTTAACTGTTCAGCAATAGACTGCGCCACGTTATAGTAGCGGTCGCTGGGTTGAGCGGGCTTATAGGTCAAGCGGCCTCTAAGGGGCGTCTCTTTCACGGTAGGAACGCTCTGTTTCTTCCCCGTTGGCGCTTTAGGCTTAGGCTTCTTGGTGGCCTTTGTTGGCGTTGGGTTACTCTGCTCGATAGGGGCAAGTTGGCCGTCTGCCGATGGAAGCGTTTGCTCTGTTTCGTTAGGTTGTTGCGTCGGTTCATTCATACGATGTTGGCTAACTTTTGATAGAGTTTCATAGTGGTACGCCGTTTTCCCCCCCCAACCACTTTCACAACGGCAAAAGATGATGATGAATATATCATATCAAATCACAGTGGCGATTCCCAAGATTATAACAAACTTGACAATTTTTCCAATTATCACCCAAACGGAGAAAGACAAAAGGCGGATCTCCCCCGCACCAGCAAGCACAGTCAACGGGTCGCCAATGAAAGGTAATCCAGTCAATAGCAAACTGTACACCCCGTAACGCCGATAGACCCGCATTGCACGCGCTTGCCACACGTCATTTTCGCTAGGTGGACGCAAAATTTTGTGTGCCACTGCCCACCGAGCGCCCCACCGCCCTAGCGCATAATTGATGAGGTTCCCCAAAAAACCGCCCAATACCGCCACCCCACCGACTGCAAATGGCGAATGGCCGCCAGCGACCATTGCTATTGCCAGCACATCCGACGGGGCGGTGATGAGGGTGGCGCTGATTAAAGAAATGAGAAACAGGCCGAAATATTCGGCCTGTGCTATCCATGCAAGGATCAAGGGGTTAGACAATCAACCGCCGCCGCCACCGCCGCGTGGGGGGGGTGGGCCACCTTGACCGCCACCTTGACC
>JBMOFU010000115.1:0-11501 GCA_049318725.1 Phototrophicaceae bacterium
CGTGGCTGGCCTGTTGTTTGCTGGCTTCCAACAGGCGTAGGGCGTGTTCTTCTTGTTGGCGGGCTTGTTCAGGCGTGACGCGCAGGGCAAGTTCGCCCTGTTGCAGCGCCTCCATCAAGCTGTGGTAGCCGCGCTGTTGCGGGCTGTCTGCTGTGGCTTTTTCGGCTAACGCCTTGAGAACGGCAATCGCGTCTTCATCCGGCGCAGACTTCAACAGGTCGAAGATCGCTTCGGCAAAGTCGGGGGCGGGCTTGTTCCACAATTTATTGGCGTGGATGGTGGCAAGCGTGGCGGTATTGCTCAAGGCGAATTCCAATAAACTTTGACGCAGGGGGGTATTGCCCCACAGCGGTTCACTCATGATTAGCCCTAAAAATCGGGCGTGGTATTTCGGTTCCATTGCGCGCCTCTACAGTGTCAAATGCAGGAAGATTTCACTGTAGGGGCGTCCCGACGGGACGCCCCTACAGAATCGTTGTGGCCTGTAGGGGCATGATATATCATGCCCCTACAAACACGTATATCGTTCAATAATGGCCTCGTCCCTATAGGGTGATTCCCCTACGACGTGCAGGTTTCGGTCACGACGGGCGGCTGAACGACCGTGCCGTAGGTATCTTCTTGCGGCACACCGTTGATCGCAAAGTCTAGGGCGGTCAGGCCGCTGACAATCGGCGCGGCGAAGGATGTTCCGGTCATGGTGATGTAGCTGTCTGATAGGCCAGTGGTGTAAATGTCGCGTCCGGGGGCGTAGATGTCTACGTTCACGCCGAAGTTGCTAAAGCTGCTGCGCTCGCCGGTGGGGTCAATCGCGCCGACGGCGATCACGTTGTCAAAGGCAGCGGGATACCACGCGCCCTCTACGCCCGCGTTGCCCGCAGAGGCGATCAAGGTTACGCCCTTGCCGAGGGCATAATTGACAGCATCCTGAATGGTGGCAGAAGCGTTCGGCCCGGCAAGGCTCATGTTGATGATGTCTACATCGCGGTCAGCGGCGTACATGATGGCGGCGGCAATGTTGGACTGTGTGCCGATGCCTTTTTTGTCCAGCACGCGCAAGGCCATAATTTCGGCAATGGGGGCGACCCCCGCCACGCCGACGCTGTTATCAATGTTGGCGGCAATCACGCCCGCCACGCCGCAGCCATGCCCCATCTGGTCTTCGGGGTCGTTGTCATTTTCCACGAAATCCCAACCGCCGATGATGCGCCCGGCAAGGTCGGGGTGGAGCAAGCATACACCGCTATCAATCACGGCGATGCGGATGCGCGGGGCGTCGGCAGGGAGCGTTGCCCAAATCGCCTCTGCGCCGACGTTTGCAAGCCCCCACTGGAGGCCGAAGAACTCATCATTGCCAGCAGAAACGCCGGTGTACCAGTCTGATTCCACATCTAGGACAATCGGCGATGGGGCGAAGGTTTCTGGGGCGCGGCTGCTGCCGAAGTTCACCACCAGCGCGTCAATGCGGCTGAGGGAGCGTTCAATGTTGCCGCCGATGCTTCTCACGTAGTCGCGCTGTTGGTTGTAGTTCGATTCTGGCGTGAAGCGGATCATCACTGTGTCCCGCGAGGGTCTCGACGGCAACGACCGAAAATTAATCTTGGCGATGGGGATTTGCGGATATTCGCTGGGTAGTTGTGGCAACGGCCCCCATGACCAAACGAATTGCCGCACTGTATTTTCGATCCCGGCGGCGCTGGCAACTGGCACCCCGTCCACACAGACGAGCGCGTTGGTGGGCGTTCCCTGCCAGCGGTTGTAGGAATACCATGCGCTGTAGCCCAAATAGCCAAAACCGCCCAATATCGCCAACGAGATCAACACCCAAAACGTCCGTCGTAATGCACGCATCGCGCCACCCCTTGTCTGCTAAACTGTGTCTAATGGCTGTTATTGTGCGGGATTTTGGGCTAAGATGCAAACCTCACTCGCCGTCTACAGGCAGCCCGGCTAAGGCCATCACCTGTAGGGCGTTGGTGGTAGGGCTTGCGCCGTTATGGAGGGTGTAATCAAACACCATCTGCCCGTCGGCAAAATATTCCCGAAAGTGATAGTTGCTCAGGCTCGGCAGGCTATCGGCAAGGGCGGCCAATTCGAGGTCGTGGGTGGCGATCAACCCCGCCCCGTTGCGGCGGACTAAGGCACGGATGTAAGCGCGGCTGCCGATCAAGCGCTCGCGGTTGTTCGTCCCCCTGAAGATTTCGTCAATCAGGTAGAACATCGGCGGCGCGTCGGGCGTATCGAGCGCGTCGAGCAATTCCTTCAAGCGGCGCACTTCGGCATAGAAGTATGAGATGCCATCCTCTAGCGTGTCGGTCACGCGCATGGAGGTAAACAGGCGCATCGGGCGCACTATCAGCGCATCGGCACGGACTGCCCCCCCTGCGTAGGCCAGCGCCAAGTTCACGCCGAGCGCACGCAAGAATGAGCTTTTGCCAGACATATTCGAGCCAGTGACCAGCGCAATCTCGCCTGTGTGTGCCATACGGAAGGTGTTCGGCACGCGCCGCCCATCGGGAATCAGCGGATGACCAAGCGTGACGGCATCCAACAGCGCGGGGGCGGTAGGGTCAATCGTCGGGAAGACATCCGCAGGGTTGAGGTATGCCAGCGCCGCGAGCGACGAAAGCGCCTCTAGCTCATGCCACAGGTCAAGCCACAGGGGAACTTCATCACGCAGTTGGGCGCGCAAGCGCCCTAGCGCCGCCGCAAACAGAAAATCCCACGGGAAAACGGCATTGACCAATAACCAGAAGATCGGGTTAAAGCGCAAGGCCGCCCCGCCGACGATCTGTTCCGCACGCGCCAGCCGCCGAGCGGGTTGTGCGGTCACAATCGGCTGGATGAGGGTTGCCAGTGGCGACGATTGCGGGAAGCGCCGCCGCGCTAGGTACGTCATCACCCCACGCAGGCGACGTAACGCGCCTTCTAGGGTGAGCGCGTCCTCAATCACCGACTGCACCCGCCGAAACTGTGAGGCGAACACCGCCCCATAGATCAACAGGCCGGGCAAAACCAGTGCATCCGTTTGGAAGCCAGCAAAGGCGGCCACAATCAAGCTGATGTTGACGAGGCTCAACACCGTGAGGCCGATCACCAACAGCGGCGGCAAGGGCGGCGCTGAACGCTGAAGCCAATCTACAAGCGTTTCCCCCGCGTCACCGCCGATCACCCGCGCTTGATTGGTGAGGCGCGCATAACGGGTGAGCTTGTCACGGAACAAGGGCTGCTTGACCAGTTCGCGGACGAGGGTTTGGCGCTGATGCAACACCTCTAGCTCTAGGGTGGGGTGGACTAGCCAATCACGCAGGCGTAGCGCCCCGGCTTGCGTGGTGGCGACATTCATCACCTGATGCAGGCGCGCTAGGTCAAGATCAGTTTCGAGCATATGCGGCGGCGCTGGAAACGTCATCAACGGCGGGAGCTTTTCAAGGTCGAGCGTGGCGCGGGCAATATGCCCCTGTTTGATTGCGCGCCATTCGCGCAGGTCGTCCATATGCGCTTGCACCCGACGGTGTAAGCTCACCACAACGATAAAAGCCACCGCAAACGCAATCCCTAGCGCGATGCCCCAACCGCGTGCGACATTGCTTGCCACTAGGGGCAGGGTGATCCCAATGCCAAGCAGCGCCGTAATTAAGCGCACATTCGAGAGGCGGTCACTTTGGCGGCGCAAGCGTGCAGATAAGCGGTCTGTGCGGGCGATTTGGCGCGCAAGCGCGGCCAGCCGTTCAGGTTTTGTAGGCAAAAGCGTGTCCTTTATCGCCATGTGCAGGTGAAAGCACGGGCGTAGCATCACATGATAGAGCGATTATAACCTGCCGAACACTGTGTAAAGAATAGCGGCGTTTGGCGGCGTTATCTTGTAGGATAGAGGTAACTATCATGAAACGTAGGAAAGCAAAACGATATGGTAAAGCAACTGCTTGTAGTATTGCTATTGTTTTTTGCCCTGACTTGGCAGGCCACTGCCCAAGAAGATGTGTTAACTCCCCCACCCGACTTTGACAGTTGGGACGCCGTGCTAGAGGCGGCACGCGGAACGACCGTCAATTGGGCGATGTGGGGCGGCTCAGAGGACATCAACGCCTTTGTAGATACGTTTTACGGGGATGTGCTGGCAGAAGAATATGGCATCACGCTGAACAGAATCCCGCTGGCAGATACCGTAGACGCGGTGAATTTGGTGTTGAGCGAACTCGAAGCCGGGCGCACTGACGCAGACGGCTCACTAGATATGATCTGGATCAACGGGGAAAACTTCTTCACGCTGCGTCAAGCCGACGCACTGTATGGCCCGTGGGCGTTGAGCATCCCCAACAGTGCGCTGGTCAATTGGGAAAATCCGGCGGTGGCGTTTGACTTCGGCTATCCGGTTGAAGGCTATGAAAGCCCATGGTCGAGCGCCCAACTGCAATTGATCTACGACAGCGCACAGATCAGCGCCGATGACCTGCCGCGCAACTTTGATGAACTCACGGCATGGATTGCGGCGAATCCGGGGCGATTCACCTATGTTGCGCCGGGGGCAGGCGGTTTTCAGGGGACGCGCTTTGTCAAGCAAGTCTTCTATCACATCAGCGGCGGCTATGAAGCGTGGGTCGGCGACTGGGACGCAGATTTATACGCTGAAACCGCCCCGCAAGTGTGGGAACTGCTCAATGCGTGGGAGCCGAACCTCTGGCGCGGCGGGGAAACCTACCCATCCACCGAGAGCGAACTCAATCAACTGTTTGCCAACGGCGAAGTAGACTTCGGCATGACGCAGGCCACCGCCGGCGCAAGCCCGTTGATTGCAGCGGGCTTGTTGCCCGAAACGGCGAAGGCGTTCACGTTTGACGCCTACATGATTGGCGATTACAACTACGTGGCGATCCTAATCAATGCGCCAAACACGGCTGGCGCGCTGGTGCTGGCAGATGTGCTACTGCGTCCAGACCGTCAAGCGGGGCATGTGCTGCCAGAAACCGGATTCGGGCTAGGCTATGCGATCGACATCAACCGCGTAGAAGATGCTGAACAACGGGCATTGCTTGAAGCGGCATTTGCGAATTTAGGCAGCGGGGCGGCGGATCCAGCGGCGTTGGCGGCGGCCTTTGCGCCGGATATGGCGCCAGAGTCGCAGGCGATTGTTGAGGCAGACTGGGAAATCAACGTACTACAGCGGTAGCGGAAGCACCGTTGCGCGCCCCTACTGGTCACAACCGTTCGTGTAGGGGCATGATGCATCATGCCCCTACGAATCTAACGACCATTTTTCTGCACACACGATTCAATGGTGGGGCTAATTTTCATGGGCGCTCATCCCATTCACTGCGAATACGATTCACATAGTCTTGCGGGTCTTCCTCATCGGCCAGATGTTCACCAATACCCTCAAATTCTAAAATGCTGTGCGTTTTCTCTGGACTGTCAAAATCCAGATCGTCTACTAATTGTTGAATCAGTTCTTTGCGCTGCTCACGACTCAAGGATCGCGCTTGATGCAAAACAGATGTGAATGTCATGGCAAATTGGCTCCTGAAGGGCTTTCACCTATTATATAACACCCAAGACGCTACTTGCGTAGGTGCTGCCATATTTCTTGATAGAGGGTGTCTTCGCCGTAGTATTGGCAGAGTGAGTGCCATAGGCTGATGTGCGGCAAGGCGTTGGGGTGATGTTTGCGAATGTTGAGGAAGGTTTCTAGCACGGTGCCGCCTTCTTCCTCCTTGAGCACGCCAATGGCAAAGGTCGTTGAGCGGCTGATCCCCGCGCCACAGGCGACCAGCACCGACTTCCCTAGCGCTTTTTCGCCGCGCACATAGGCGATCCCTAGCGCGAGTTTGTCCGCGCTGACGGGTACGCCGTCATCAATAATGATCGGCAACGTGGCAATGCCCGGCTGCGGGCGATGGTCGGCCAATTGCAGCATAGAACCCACCCCGGCGGTTTGGAGCAGGTCAAGGTCGGCGGTGTCTCGATAGCCGCCGATGTAGAGCCAATCACGGATTTTGTGCATAGTCGTTCCTGTCTAAATTCGTCGTGCGGATGAGGCAACCCTCATCCCTACAGGGTATAGAGTGTGGGGGCAACACCTATGCCGCCCATGAAACGGTGTTTAAGCGTCTGTTGTTAAAGGTATATATAGCAAAAGTTACATGACTATTTCATCGGGTACGTATCCAACGCCACAGCGCCGCGCTGAGCAGAACAATCACCAATCCGCCTAATGCAAACGGGGCAAAGAGGTAAGATAAAACATCAACGCCAGCCTGCCAGCCAAACCACAACTGACTTCCAGCACTAATCAAGACGATCATCCCAACACAAAAGAGCGGGAATGCTAGAAGAACTGCTAAGAACCCACGACGGTATTGAGACGGTTCAGCAGCGACGCGCTTGGCTTTTTCAGTGACATTACCGAACTTGGCTGCTTCTTCTTCGCTGTAGGCGGCCATCGGTGCAGCGACTAAATCTGAAAGCGGCACAGGGTCATCTACAGCAGCTTCGGCATCAGCAAGTTGACGGAAGGCACGACGATTGCCGGAATCCAGCAAAATGCCCAACATCACTAGATTGACAATCCATAACAGGGTGTTTGCGCCGCTGGCTTCACGGGCAAACGCCGTCACCAATGTGACCAGCAAGATACCCGCGCCAGCATTGAGCGCCCACAACCGAAAGCGCCACAGATGCCAAGCCACCAGTAGCCCGAAACATGCCCATGCCAAAGCGAAAAAGGTGGAACCTTCTAGGCTTTGCCAAAGTGCATATGTGCCACGTAGGATTTGAAGCCCAAAGATCACAACGAATATGCCAGCCACCCAGCGCACAGAACTGGGCACATAGACCACATCGGAACGTTTTGGTTTTTCTTCCATATATCGTGTCCTACTTCTGCGTTGGAACGCGCAAGAAGGCAATGATACCGATCAAGCCAACCAAAATCGCGTAGCCGATGAACCAGCCAGAGACCCAGTTATCGCGGCGGACGATGACCTGTACGGTGAAATCTCCACTCTGGAAGGTTTCGCCAATCGCCACCCGCACGGTATGTTCGCCACGCTGGTTGGGGATGTAAAGGTTCGTCCCGCGCAGTTGCGTACCGACGGCATTGGTCAGCGCCCCACCCGGCGTGCTAAAGAAGGACTTGGTGAATAGCTCTGTGCTGATTTCGTTGGGGGCGATCACACTCAAAGACGCATCCACCCCGCTAGAGGGGGCAAGCGTGCCGGTAAAGGTCATATCTAACACGACAGGCCGCCCAACCTGCCCAAAATCTACAGGGATGGTGTTGCCTCCAGCGGTCAGCGGCAAACTGAGGGTTTGGCGACGCCCCGTTAATCCGCCAATGGCAATTCCCGCAATCAAGGCAAACACCGCAAACAAGATGCACAGCCCGGCAACGGTCTGCCACGTTTCGCCGCGTGACTGCTTGTCTTCCACTTCCAATAGCCAGCCGTCGCCGTCCTTGCCAAGCGCAACAGCTAAGGCGCGGCGGTCTATCTTTTTGCCTTCGTAGACTTCGATTTCTTCTTCTGTCTGCTGGACGCTGTACTGCATCTCGCCGCGATTAGCGACTTCCGCCACAAATAGCCGATCATCAGCAGTGGCGCGCCATGTCAGTTCGCCTTCTGCACCGACGATGCGTGCGGGATAGCGTTCGGTGATCGCCAGTTCTGTACCCTTAAAGTTGAGCGTGCGGGAAGAACGTGCGTCGAACTGTTCACGAAAGCGATGTTTGGTAAAGAGCGCGAAGCCCTTTTCATCCAATGACAACCACAACATGCGGCCATCTTCAGCGCCCAATAGCCACTCGTTCCACGTCCAGCGGCTATCGTCGTCCCAGCCGACATAGACCACCCGCCCCATGACAAAGTATTGCACGCCATCGAGCGTGAGCATCTTGCCGATCTTCAGCGGCACGCCCGGGTCTGGGAGCTTGCGGGTCTTGCCGTTGACTTCCAGTTCTTCCCCACCGATGGCGACATAGCTGCCGCAATTGGGGCAAACGAGGGTCTGCGTTCCGGCGCTGTACTGCGTTAAAGCCGTGCCGCAGTTGGGGCATTGGAGTTGTTGTAGGGCGTCTCTGGCGGGTGCTTGTCGCGTGCTGCTCATCAGTTATTTATTCCCCTTCGTGGCTCACAAACGTTGACAGATTTTGCAGGGTGATGCCTTCAGCAAGCGCCGCTTTCTGTTGCTTCTCGTCAAGGGTATATGGGTCTGCCACAAGATAGGCCACCACGACACTGGCATCCACAATCAAACGCATCGTTTAGCGCTCGCGGTCTTGGCGCAGCAGTTCAAGGTTTGTCGGTGAATCTGTTGGCGGCGTCCAACGATTCCGTTCAATAGAGGCCAAAAGCGCTTCAACAGGTCGGGTATCGCTGACGCCAAAGCGCTCTTGTAGTTTACGCTCTACGGATTGTTCGATCAGCATTTCTAATTCATCGCGGGAAATCTCGCGGAGCAAGGTCATGATTTAGTCATCCTTTATATCTTGATGTCGTGATGTTCGAGGTCTTCGCCAATCGAAAGCGCAATTTCATCTTCAAAAAAGTTGACGTTGACTACCTGCCCGTCGGCGCTGCCAGTGGCAAAGCCGAACTCCCCGCGCACGGGCAAGACAAAGGCGAACTGCCCATCACTGCCGAGCATCTTGGCCTTGCGCTTTTCGGTGATAAACACGTTGTAGTTGTCTATCTTGTAGGTCTTGCCGACTTTGATCTCATCGAAGCTGGGGACGACCCCGCGCACCCGTTGGCGCTTGTAAATCGTCCAGTAGCCTTCATCTTCTTCAAGCCAGTCTGGAGGGGCGCCGTCGTGCCATTCGATTTGCCATTCATCCCAAAAACCAGCGGGATAGCTGTAGCGGATGCGCCCCAACACAGTGAAGCCGCGCCCACGCACGTTGCCCTGCGCGCCGATGCTGATCCGGGAGGGGTAATCTGCCAAGCCTGCACTGGCACCCGTTGGGTCTAGGCCAGCGCTACCGTTGACAATATACGACGAGCCACAAAATTCACAAGAGACGCTACGCACAAACTGATTGGCAATCTTCAGCGGTGCGCCGCAGGATTTACAGTTCATTTCCGCCATGGGTAAGCTACTCCTTAGCAGGGTTTATCAGTCGGATGGATTTCTTATACTTTAGCATGTTTTGGCCTATTGCACATCTTGCAGCAGGGGGTGGGCAGGGCAATCGCGTTCTCCAAAAATGTGCGATTTTAGGGTAGGGGCGCGATATATTGCGCCCCTATGGAATTGTTAATATACCCGTAGGGGCGAGACATGTCTCGCCCCTACGGTGAAATGCGCTGTTTTTGCAGAACACCATTGCCCTGTATTAAAAAAGGTTTCTTAAAACAAATTTTCAATGTTTGTGATATAATGCCTAAACTTGGCCGCAACCGTCGAAAGGATGATGCTGTTGACTGTAAAAAGCGAATTTAGAGTTGCCAACGCTTACCCCTATAATCGGACTTCCCCACTGCGCTGGATTCTGTCTCACTGGGCGCGTTACTGGTGGTTGGTGCTGGCGTTGACGGTGTGCTTTGCCATCGGATACAGCGCATTTTCATACCCGCGTATTTTGTTCGCGCAGGCAGTGGACGAAATCAGCACGCCAGACGGCGGTCAACGGATTTTGTGGCTGGCGCTGACGATTGGCGGCCTGCTCTTGTTAGACGGCACAGTAGCCATCACCGGGTCATTCCTGACAGAAATCCTTGCCAAGCGGGTTGAGCGTGACGCCCGTGAGGAACTGTACAGTAGCTTGCTCGGCAAAGACCTGACGTTCCATAACCGCCAACGCTTGGGCGATATTATGGCGCGTGCCACCGATGATACCCAGATGCTCGGTACGATGGTGTCGCCGGGGTTGATCTTCATTATTGCCGATATGGTGTTGGGCTTCAGCGTCCCGACGATCATGATTGGGATTTTAGAGCCGCGCCTGTTGGTGATCCCGGTCATCTTCTTTTTGTCGTATGTGGTGCTGGTGCGGATTTACATCCGTCGGCTACAGCCAGTGGTGGTTGCTCAACGGATGCAGTACGGCACGATGACAGCCTCCATTGAAGAATCTATCAGCGGGATTGAGTTGGTCAAGGCGGCTTCGCAACAGATGTTCGAGCGCTTTAAGTTCCGCCGTGAAGCGCGCAAATTCCGTGATTTGTTCGTGCAGCAGGGGCAAATCGAAGCCTTCTACTTTCCGTTGTTGTCCTACGGCATTGCTTCGGCCTTCTTCTTCTTGCACTGTGTGATGCTCTATCGCAATCCGGCAGCGGGTTTTACCACAGGGGACTTCATCGCGGGGTTGAGCTTGTTCGGGATTTTACGCTTCCCCACGTTTATTTCGCTATTTTCGGTGTCGTTAATGCAGCTTGGGCTTGCCAGCGCCGGGCGAATTTTAGAAACGATCAACACTGAAACGCACCTTGACGAGAACACCGGCGGGCATCTGGGCGAGATCAAGGGCGAGGTGATCTTTGAGAACGTCAGCTTTGCCTATGAGGACGGCAACCCCGTACTGGCAAACTTGAACTTCACCGTCAAGCCCGGCCAAACGATAGCGATTGTCGGGCAAACGGGGTCTGGCAAAAGCACGCTTACGCAGTTGGTCAACCGCACCTTTGACGCCACCAGCGGGCGGGTACTGATAGACGGTGTGGATGTACGCGAGTGGAACCTAGACACGCTCCGCAGTCAAATCAGCAAGATTGAGCAAGATGTGTTCTTGTTCAGCCGCACAATTGCCGACAACATCGCCTTTGGGTCGCCCAACGCCACGCAAGCCCAAATCGAATATGCGGCGAAAGAGGCGCAAGCCCATCACTTCATCATGTCGTTTCATGAGGGCTACCAAACCAAAATCGGGGAACGCGGCGTGACGCTTTCTGGTGGGCAACGGCAACGGATTGCGCTGGCACGCGCCTTTTTGAGCAACCCGCGCATTTTGATCCTAGACGACAGCACCAGCGCAGTAGACAGCGCCACAGAGGATGAAATCCAGCGGGCGATCCGCCGCGCACAGACTGGGCGTACCACGCTCTTGATTACACACCGCCTGTCGCAAATCCGTTGGGCAGATGTGATCTTGGTTGTGGAAAAGGGGCAAATCATCGCGCAGGGCGACCATGAAAGCCTGTTGCGGCAATCGGACGCCTATCGGCGCATCTTCTCGCGCTATATGACCGAACTCCCGCCGCTGGAACTGGTGGGCGCTGCCGCAGACTAATGGACTGATTGAAGAAAGGTAACATCATGATTTCTCAAGACTTAGTGAATACCTTGCAGCAGTTAAACCGTACTGAAAAATTGCAAGTGATTCAACTCTTGGCACATGAATTACAAGATACCCTAGACACAACTTTTTCCGGCAACAGCGAATATGAGGCATGGTCGCCTTTTGATGCGCCGGATGCAGCAAATATCCTGTTACAGATGCTTGATAAAAATCAGGGCTAACAATGCCACCGAAAATCGTCTTCCCTTATCTTGATGGTAAAGCGGTCTCA